>JALDXQ010000123.1:0-21338 GCA_032156805.1 Acidobacteriota bacterium | reverse complement strand
AGCAGCTGCTCGATTTGCCGCTCGATCGGTGCCGCGTGTAGCGCGGCCCACCGCCACGTGGTGCCGGCGTGGCTCCCCCCGTGCGTTGCTCCGTGTCTTCGTGTCTCCGCGGTGATCCGCTTCCTCCGTCAATCTCCGCTGCCGTAGGCGAGACTAAAATTGTCTCTGCATGCGTACTCCCGTCACCCTGGTGACCGGTGCCAGCGGCGAAATCGGTCACGGCCTGATTACCCGGCTGGCCGGTACCGGTCGTCCCATTGTCACGATCGATCTGGCACCGCTCGATCCGTCCCTGCATCGGCTGGTCCTGCGCGAGTTCACCGGATCCATCACCGACAGCACGCTGCTCGAGCGTGTGCTGGCCGAGTTCGAGGTGGACCTGATATTTCACCTCGCCGCGCTGCTGTCCACGCGCGCGGAGTTCACCCCGATCTCCGCGCACCACGTGAACGTCGAGGGGACCCTGACGCTGCTCGAGTTCGCCCAGCGCGAGGGTGAGTCGCATGGTCGCACGGTCCTCTTTCTCTACCCGTCGTCGGTTGCTGCCTACGGGCTTCCCGATCTGCAGATCAAGGCCAGGGTCGGTCGCATTCGCGAGGACGAGTGGAACACGCCGCGCACGATGTACGGCTGCAACAAGCTGTACTGCGAGCATCTCGGCCGCTACTACGCGCGCTTCTACAAGCAGCTCGCGGCGCACGCCATAGGTCGCGTCGACTTTCGCAGCGTGCGCTTTCCCGGCTTGATTTCCGCGGTGACGATGCCCGCGGGCGGTACCTCCGACTACGCGCCGGAGATGATTCACGCCGCCGCGCGCGGGGAGGCGTACACCTGTTTCGTGCGCCCCGACACGCGCATTCCGTTCATGGCCATGCCGGATGCCATCTCGGCGCTATTGGATCTGGCCAAAGCGCCCCGTGAGAACCTGACACGAACGGCGTACAACCTCACGGCGTTCAGTCCCACCGCGCAGGAATTCCACGACGCGGTCGTCGCGGCGTTCCCCGGTGCGGTCGTGCAGTGGGGCACCGACGAGAAACGCCAGAGCATCGTCGACTCGTGGCCCGAAGATGTGGACGATGGGGCTGCCCGGCGGGATTGGGGCTTTGCGCCGGTGTACGATTTCAGCTCCGCGTTCGAGAAGTACCTGATTCCAAATGTCAGGGAGCGGTATCGATGAGAGTCCTGATTGCGCTGGTGCTGGGCCTGGCTGTGGTGCATGCCGCGGAGAACGAGACGATGAATGCTCTGGCTGAGCGCTACGTGAAGCTGGTGCTGGCGCTCGGCCAGCATGATGCCGACTACGTGGACGCTTATTACGGTCCGCTCGAGTGGAAGACGGAAGCCGAACAGGCCAGGCGACCGCTCGCTGAGATCGGCCGCGATGCGGCGGCCACCTACGAGGCGCTGACAACGGTGAAGCCGGCACCGCAGGCGGAGGAAGCCGTCCGCCTCCGTCACGAATACCTCACCAGGCAGCTGAGCGCGTTGCGTGCCCGGGTGTCGATGCTCGAAGGAAAGAAATTCAGCTTCGACGAGGAATCCCGAGCGCTGTACGACGCGGTTGCTCCGACACACAGCGACAGCGAATTCGACGCGGTCCTCGCCGAACTCGAGTCACGGGTGCCTGGACCAGGAACACTCAGTGAACGGCTCGACAAGTTCCGATCGCAGTTCATCATTCCGAAGGAGCGTCTCGACGCGACATTCAAGGCGGCGATCGACGCGTGCCGCAGCCGGACGCTCGCGCACCTGACGCTGCCCAGAGAGGAGAGCTTCACCGTCGAGTACGTCACGAACAAGAGCTGGTCGGGCTACAACTGGTATCAAGGCAACTACCGCAGCCTCATCCAGGTCAACACCGATCTGCCGATCTTCGTCGACCGGGCGATCGACCTTGCATGCCACGAGGGGTATCCAGGGCACCACGTCTACAACGTGCTGCTCGAGAAGACCATGGTGCGCGACCGTGGGTGGATCGAGTTCTCGGTGTATCCGCTGCGATCGCCGCAGTCGCTGATCGCGGAAGGCTCGGCCAACTACGGCATCGATATCGCGTTCCCCCGCACCGAGCGGATGCAGCTCGAGCGGACAGTGATTTTCCCGTCGGCGGGTCTTCAGCCATCCGGTGTCGAGAACTACTATGCCGTGCTGGCTCTCACCGATCGACTGTCGTACGCCGGCAACGAAGCGGCGCGCCGCTATCTGAACGGGCAGATCGATGCGGCGGCCGCTGTCAAATGGCTCGAGCGCTACGGACTCTATTCGGCGCCGCGAGCGCAGCAACGCGTGCGATTCATCGACCAGTATCGAAGCTACGTGATCAACTACAACCTCGGGAAAGACATGGTCGCGCGCTATGTCGAAGCCGAGTCGGGTGGAGGGACTGACGCCGGCCGGCGGTGGGACGTCTTCACGCGATTGCTGTCGTCTCCCCGGTTGCCGTCTGGCCTGACCCGATGATCTGCATTGAGATCAATCGTCCGGGAGGTCCCGAGGTCCTCGTGCCGGTCGAGCGCCCGGATCCAGTGCCCGGTCCCGAGGAGGTTCTCATCCGCGTTGCCGGCGCCGGAATCAATCGGCCTGATGTGTTCCAGCGTAAGGGCGTGTATCCACCCCCTGCCGGCGCCAGCGACATCCCTGGCCTCGAGGTGTCAGGCACAGTTGCTGCGATTGGTACTGACGTCACGCAGTGGAAAGTCGACGATCGGGTGTGTGCGCTCGTGGCCGGTGGTGGATACGCGACGATGTGTGTGGCGCCAGCGCGGCAATGTCTTCCGCTGCCGTTGAAGGTCGATGTGGTTTCTGCCGGTGCGATTCCGGAAACGTTCTTCACGGTCTGGACCAACGTCTTCGAGCGCGGACATCTTCGGGCCGGAGAGACGATGCTCGTGCATGGCGGCGCGAGCGGAATCGGGACCACCGCGATTCAGCTGGGCGCGGCCCGTGGTGCCACAGTGCTGGCCACGGCCGGGTCGGATGACAAGTGCCGTGCTTGCGAAGACCTTGGGGCCAAGCAAGCGATCAACTACCGCACGGCTGACTTCGTCGAGGCGGTGCAGGAATTGACCGGTGGCAAGGGCGTGGACCTGATTCTCGATATGGTTGGCGGCAGCTACGTGAGCCGCAATCTCGAGGCGCTGTCGGTGGAGGGCCGGCTCGTCGAGATCGGCTTCATGAGCGGAGAATCGACCGCGACCGTCGATCTGCGCCGAGTGCTGGCCCGCCGGCTGACGATTACCGGCTCGCTGCTTCGGCCGAGAACGGTTCAGGAGAAGGCGCAGATTGCCTCCGCCCTGCGTACCGAGGTCTGGCCCCTGCTCGACGAAGGAGTTGTCAGGCCGGTCATCCATCGCGTCTTCCCGCTGGCCAACGCTGCCGACGCCCATCGCCTGATGGAGTCGAGCGATCACGTCGGCAAGATCGTGCTCATCGCGCGAACGTGAGAAAATCGGCCCCGGCGGCCGGAAACTCCGGCCAGGTGAACGAACCGTACCGTGACTGCTCCGACCGGCGATCCGATGGTGGGGCGAACGATCGCCCAGTATGACGTTCTCGCCCGCGTAGGCGGTGGCGGAATGGGCGTCGTCTATCGCGCCCGCGACAATCGTCTTGGCCGTACCGTTGCGTTGAAGTTCCTGCCCCCGCAGTGGAGCCACGACGAGGACGCGCGGCAGCGCTTCGTCCGCGAAGCGCAGGCTGCATCAGCCACCAATCATCAGAACATCTGTACGATCCACGACATCGAGACCGCCGACGACGGCCAGCTGTTCATCGTCATGGCCTACTACGAGGGGCAGACGCTGAAGCAGCGGCTGGCGGCCGGACCGCTTCCCGTCGAGGAGGCGCTCGACATCGCGACGCAGCTCGCGGACGGTCTCGCAAAGGCGCATGCGCAGGGTGTCGTGCATCGCGATGTCAAGCCGGGCAACGTGATGCTGACCGAGGACGGTGTTCGCATCCTCGACTTCGGCCTGGCGACGTTTGCGGATGCGCTCAAGCTCACCGTCGAGCACTCGACGTTAGGAACCGCCGCGTACATGTCGCCCGAACAGGTGCGCGGGCAGAGCGCGGATGCGCGTTCGGACGTGTGGGCGGTCGGGGTGATCCTTTACGAGATGCTCGCGGGGCACGTGCCGTTTCAGGGATCGCACGCCGAAGCGATCGCGTATGCCGTGAGGAACGAAACGCCGGCGGCCATCCGGGCTTCTCGTCCGGAGGTTGGTGAGGAGATCGAGCAGCTCGTCTTCCGCGCCCTGCACAAAGAGCCCGCGGTGCGGTTCAAGGATTGTCGCGAGTGCGCCCGCGCGTTGCGTCTGGTGCGTGGCCAGTCGATGCCACTCGATCTGCTGACCATGCCTGTCAGCGCACCGCAATCGCACGTGGGGCGAAGACAACAGGAACCGAAGTCTCGTGCGCTGACCGTCGCGGCCGGCGTTGTTGCCGCCACTCTCGCAATTGCGGCGGCCGCGCTCTGGTGGGTCGTGTCGGGTCCGCGGCGAGTTGTGGTGATTGCGCCGGTCGTCAACGAGACCGGGTACGACGTCCTCGGACCGTACCGCATGGCGTTGACCAACGCGCTCATCGACGCGTTGACGGACTCTCCGATTGTCCGCGTCGTTGGTCACGACGACCTTTTAGAGGTAATCAGGGGGGCTCGCGCCGAGGGGCGGGATCTGTCTTCCACGGCCGTTATTCAGGCCGTCGCCGGCGGGAGTGGTGCCGACTTCCTGATAATGCCGACGATCCTCAAGGATGGCGATCGATGGAAGGCCCGCCTCGATGTCCGCGATCCGGAGACTTCAACGACGGATAGCGTCAGGGAAGTGCAGGGCGGAGTGTCGGTGCTCGCGAAGGAGAGCGCCTACGCGATGGTGCTCCCTCTTGCGGATGAAATTGAACAGTACGTTGCAAGCGTGTCCTGGCGGTCGCGTCTCACGGCGTTCGTCCTCCGTCTCTTGAATCGAACGGCGGATCACCGATTGGCTGTCGCGTCGCTCGACGCGGCTGACGCTTTCGAGCAGGGACTGGATCGGTACGAACAGCTCGAGTTCAGCACTTCGGCAAGCTCGTTCGAGCGTGCGTCTCAGACGGACCCTCTTAGCCCCCTCCCGGTTGCGTGGCGAAGTCGAGTCGCACGTCTCATGCGGAAGGATGTCGAGGCCGTGCAGCTGGCACGCGAAGCTGTGAGCCGGCTTTCCAATCAAACATCCGAGACCGATCGACATTTTGTCGAGGCCGTTGCCGCGGAATCGAATCGCAATCTGGCTGCTGCCGAAGAACAGTATCGCGCCCTGGTCGGCTTGCACCCTGACGATCCCGACTTCCTCGTCGAGCTCGCTGCGTTCAACGATCGGAGGGGTGCGAACGACGAAGCCGTCAGGACGTACCTGCAGGCGTTGGATCTACCTGGCCGTCGAGTTCGACCTCACGTCGAGCTCTGTCGTCTGTATATGCGGCTCAACAACCCGACTGCCGCGCGCCAGCACGGTGAAACCGCACTCACGGCTTTTCGAGCCATTGGCGCATCGGTGGGCGAAGTGCAGGCGCGTTTTTGTCTCACCGAGTCGCTGCGCAGGGGAAGCGAGAGTGATCGTGCGGAAGCGCTCGAGAATGCACAGACTGCACTGAAGGTTCTCGAACCGCTCAAGTACCGGGACAACCTGGCGCGGGCGCACCATTACGTGGCGTTGGCGTTCGAGGCACAGGGGCGTCTCGACGATGCAGCAAAGGCGTGGACGCAGGCGCTGCCGATCGCGCGCGATACCAATAATCTGCTCGCGACCACGGTGCTCATGAACCTTGGAGCCACCAGCGATAAGCTCGGTCGCCGGTCACAGGCGATCGAATTCCTTCGACAGAGCGCAAGCGGTTTCGAGGCGCTCGGTGACCAGAATCGCGCCGCGCAGAACCAGTTCAACATCGGCACCATCCTGGTGCAGTACGGCGGAGGATGGAAGGAAGGACTCAAGGACATTCAGAGCGCGTTGCCTGTCTTCCTCGAGTATCGCGATGTCAACTTTCAGGTCGCCGCCCGACAGGTCATCGCGACGTACAACCGCTACACCGGCCGACGGACGACGGCTGCCAGTGAGTTGAGTCAGGCGTTGGCCCTGGCCCAGAAGGCGGACCTCGATTACGAGGTGGCGACGACGCAAATCCGTCGAGCCCAGGTGTTATTGGATGACGGCGACTACGAGGGTGCCCGAACGTTGCTGGCCGATGCCATGGCGCAGGCGAGTCAGCGCGACGGCGTCGAGGCGAGAATCGTGTTGACGCGGACGCTTCTCAGACAAGGAGCCATGACGGCAGCCAGCGAGAGTCTCCAGGCTGCGCGCGATCTGCTGGGCGGCAGCGTCGATGCCGGTCTCTTGCCGCCTCTTCATGCTGTCGCTGGTGAGCTCGCCTACCAGATGGGGAATCTGGCAGACGCGCGCGAGCAATTTCGCGCCTCTGCGGGATTCCTGACCGAGGAGCTCGAGGATCCGGATGGTGCACTGGCCCGTGCGCATCTCGGGATGCTCGACGCCGATCAGGGCCGGTATGACACCGCACGTGAGGCAATCAGGCGAACGCTCGAAACAGCCCGCCGAATGGGACACATTTCACTCGAAGCCCGATGTCGCCTGTACCTTGCCCGAGTCGCCCTCCTGGAAGGAAAGGCAAGCGAAGCCTTGACAGAACTCCAGATGGTGCCCGCAGATGACGGCGAGCAGGCGATCGAGCGCGAGTTGCGTGCCCACGTACGTTACTGGGCCGGCCAGGTGCTCAAGGCCCGCGGCGACGACCAGTCGGCGGCGTCAGAACATGAGGCGGCTCTCGAAATCGTCGAGACACTCGCCATGAGACTTCCCGAGTCCCGCCGCGAGGCGTTCCGGAAGCGACCTGATCTCGTGAATATACTGAGATGATTGTTCGGTTGAAGCCGCGGCCGACGTTTGTACGGTGGCCGATGGTCGATGAGGCAGTCGGCTGAATCTCTCAATCGAAGCGCCGGGGCGTTCTGCTACTGTCTCGGATGCTTTATGTCGGTTCCACTTTGGAGGAGACGATGGGTGACACGCAAGTTGGCGGGAACTTGAGCGTCCATTGGCTGGTCAACGCAGACGAAGTAGACCCAGTGGACGAAGAAACATTTATCCGAAGCAGCCGACCAGGCACGGGCCGCGGGTTCTGCCAGTATGGTGTCGATTACCACAACCACAAATCCGGTGGCTGTGGTGACGACTTCACGGTCCGAATCAAGCTTCCTGCGGACGCCGATAAGTTCATTGCCGCTGTGCTGAAAGGGCTCAAGCGCGCCAAGGCCAGGGGGCGTCTCGAGTTCGATCTGCCGATCGAGAAGTCGCCGAAGCCGCATACTCAGATTCAGGTCGCATGGGCCGGCGCACAGAAAGGGGCTTCGGTGCCGAAATGGTCCGATGGCCTCTCGCAGACCGGTGGCAACAGGGGGCGGGGGCGGGTTGCGAAGAAGAGCTCGCCGAAGAAGGCCTCAGCTTCGTCGAAAAAGGCGCCGTAATCGCCCGCCAAGCGGCTGATTCGGGTCCTCGATTCCGCCAAGGGCCTGCGTCAGATCCGCCGCACTGGCAAAACGATCGCCGGCACGCTTCGCCAGGAGTCGCTGAACGATCTGTTCGAGGCTCTTGGGATGCTTGGGTGCCAGCCTGGTCAGTGGTTCCGGATCCTTCTCCAGGATGTTCGCCACGGTTTCCGACGGGGAGGCACCCGCGAAGGGTAGCCTGCCCGTCGCCATCTCGTAGATCACCACGCCAAGAGAGAACAGGTCGCAGCGCGGATCCAGCGGCAGTTGCAGGATCCGCTCGGGCGCCATGTAGTTGGCGGTACCCATTGGACGGCCGGGGATTGTCGACCCGTCGGGCCCCAGCTCCAGTTCGTGCGTCTCGACAGTCTTGAAGCGACGGGCCAGCCCGAAATCCAGCACTTTTACCTGGTGATCGTCGCCGACAACGATGTTCCCGGGCTTGATATCGCGATGGACGATGCCCTTGGCGTGGGCCGACCCGAGGGCCGCCGCGATCTGCAGCGAAATCTCGACGATCTGGCTCGCGGACAGCTCGTGCCGGGCCATATAGGTCTTGAGGTTGAGCCCCTCGACGCACTCCATTGCGATGAACGCCCTCCCGTCGTGACGGTCGATCTCATAGATCGTGCAGATATTGGGGTGATTGAGCTGTGCGATCGTGTCGGCTTCGCGCTGGAAGCGCCGCTCGGCGTCGGGATCGTCCGCTGATTCCTCGGGAAGGAACTTCAGGGCGACCTTGCGGGGAAGGCGGACGTCTTCGGCTTCGTAGACGATGCCCATACCGCCAATGCCGAGCTTACCCGTGATGCGGTAGTGACTGATCCTGTTTCCGAGCATGGGGGGTGTTCAAGGAGGATACACGCAAGTTCGATCCCCGATGTAATCCCGTTAGGTAGTACGGGAGGGATTTCCCGCTATGATGGCAGCGAGTCACAACACCGTGAATGATGCGTCCAAGAAGTCCGAGCCGGAAGCCACGACCAACGGCGACGACGCGCTATTGAGCGACGAGCCGACCATCGAGCTGGTCGTGCGAGCCCGTGAGGGTGACCGCATCGCCGTGGAAGCACTTCTGCAGCGGTCGATTCCGGGCCTGAAACGTTTTGCCCATGGTCGCCTTCCCGCAGCGGCGCGCGGAAGCCTCGACACCGGGGATCTGGTTCAGGAAACAGTCCTGCACGTGCTTCGGCGTCTGGATACCTTCGAGCCTCGGCATGTTGGCGCCATGCAGGCGTACTTGCGGCAGTCGGTCATCAATCGGATTCGAGACGAGGTCCGGCGGATTGGTCGTCATCCCGCGCCGGCCGAGTTGCCCCAGGACCTGGCAGCGGACATACCGTCGCCACTCGAAGAGGCGGTACGGTCCGAAGCGTACGAACGATATCGCACGGTCCTGGCGACGCTCAGTCCCCGTGACCGTCAGATGGTCGTCGCGCGCATCGAGGCACAGTGGAACCTCTCCGAGATCGCGCAGCGGTTCAACATGCGGACCGTTGATGGCGCGCGCATGGCCGTGACGCGCGCGATGCGACGGTTGATGGATCGTCTGAAGACGTAGCGCGGCCTGGTCGGGACGTTAATCCGCGACGACGACGCGACGGCTGCTCGTGTGCGAGCGCAGGACGTCTGAGGTCAGACGCTTGCTCAGATACACCTTGGACTCGCGATTGTCGATGGGGTGGATCTCGTACTTGATCACATTGAACTCGAGCTGGTCGAGCGTGCCTCGCATGTCGTAGTAGCGATTCTTCGTCTTGACGACGACCTCGTGGAATCCAGCCGCGTGTGCCCAGACTTCTGATTCCTCGGTCAGCGCCCTGAAATGGCCCTGGCCGCGCCAGTCGCGCCGAGTTCCTCCTACCCAGCTATAGAGCACCTTGCGATCCTCGAACGTCACGCTGTCGCGCAGACGTGTGACCAGGTCCGCCAGCTTGGGTTCGGTTTCGTCCACGCGGATCTCATGCACGATCTTGAAAGCCACGGGCACGATGGTCCCCGGATCGTCCCGCAGGGGCGCCTCGGCCATCAGGATCAGGAATTCGCGGTCGTGCAGGCGGGAGAGGATTTCCGTCGCCGTCTTCTTTCGCGGAAACTCGCCGAAATACTCTTCGATGTACTGGATCTCGAGGGCACCGGTCTCGAGGGGGTATTGCTTGATTAGATACTCCATCAAGGGTTTGGCTTTCGGCTCTGGGCTTTTGGCTCTAGGCACTGGGCGCTAGGCTCTGGCCGGGTCTTTCATTCTATAGGCTTTACCGCACGCCTCGCGCCGAAAGCCGAGACCGAAAGGCTAGAGCCCCGGCTCATACGCCAGATTGGGCAGCAGCCAGCGTTCGGCCTCCTGCAGGCCCATCGCTTTCCGCCGGGCATAGTCGTCCACCTGGTCTTGCCCCACCCGGCCGACGCTGAAGTACCGTGCGTTCTCGTTCGCGAAATACAGGCCGCTCACCGAGGCCGCCGGCGTCATCGCAAAGCTCTCGGTCAGGTTGAGACCAGCGCGTTCGGCACCCAGCAGATCGAAGAGCCGTCGTTTCTCGCTGTGATCCGGGCAGGCGGGATACCCGAATGCCGGCCGTATGCCACGGTATTTCTCCGCCAGCAGATCCGGCTGCGTGAGCTGCTCGTTGACGCCGTACCCCCACTCGCTCCGGACGCGCTGGTGCAACCACTCGGCGGCGGCCTCAGCCAGTCGATCGGCCAATGCCTTCACCATGATGGCGTGGTAGTCGTCGTGATCCTGCTCAAAGGTGCGGGCAAGGGCATCGGCGCCGAGACCCGCCGTGACGGCGAACGCGCCGATGTAGTCAGTGAGCCCGCCCTCGATGGGCGCGACGAAGTCGGCAAGTGACAGATGCGGGACGCCATCGGCCATCTGCTCCTGCTGCCGCAGCATCGGAAACCGGGCGCAAGGGGTCAGACCCTTTGAGTCCCGCGTCGTCAAGGGGTCTGACCCCGCCTCGAAGACCACGATGTCATCGCCCTCGGTGGCCGCCGGCCAGAAGCCGTAGACGGCGCGGGCCTGGATCAGTTGGTTCGAGACGATGCGATCGAGCAGGGCTCGCGCGTTGTCGAACAACTCGCGCGCAGCGCGACCGTACTGCGGATGCTCGAGGATCGCAGGGAAGCGTCCCTTGAGCTCCCATGCTGCGAAAAAGAACGTCCAGTCGATGTAGGGGACCAGATCGAGCAGGTCGACGTCGAGCACTTTTGTCCCGGTGAATGACGGGGTGGCGATGGCTGACGATGTCCAGTCCAGCCGGAGCCGCTTGCTCGTTGCCGCTGCGAAGGGCACGACGGGACGCCGCTTGAGCGCGGAATACTGCACGCGCAGGCGATCCTGATCGACACGATTGGCCGCATCGAGCTCGACACGCTGCGATGGATCGAGCAGGCGCGCGACGACGTCGACGGCCTTCGAGGCGTCGACGACATGCACCACAGGCTGCTCGTTGTATTCCGGAGCGATCTTGACCGCGGTGTGCTGGCGGCTGGTCGTCGCGCCCCCGATGAGCAACGGCACGGTCATCGCTCGCCGTTTCATCTCGCGTGCGACGAACACCATCTCGTCGAGCGACGGTGTGATGAGGCCGCTCAGGCCGATCAGGTCGGCACGCTCGTCGACGGCCGCCTGGAGAATCCGATCGGCGGAAACCATCACGCCGAGATCGATGACCTCGTAGTTGTTGCACCCGAGCACGACGCCGACGATGTTCTTGCCGATGTCGTGCACGTCCCCC
Organism: Acidobacteriota bacterium; assembly: GCA_032156805.1. Taxonomy (GTDB): domain Bacteria; phylum Acidobacteriota; class Vicinamibacteria; order Vicinamibacterales; family UBA2999; genus Gp6-AA40. The sequence continues at coordinate 10,058 of JALDXQ010000123.1, read as the reverse complement.
TTCACGGTCGCGAGCAGCACCTTCGGCTTCTGTCGGGCGCCATCCGCCCGTGCCTCCTCGAAGTAGGGGAGGAGGAACGACACAGCCTTCTTCATCACGCGCGCGCTCTTCACGACCTGCGGGAGGAACATCTGTCCGGCACCGAACAGATCACCGACGATGCGCATGCCGTTCATGAGCGGTCCTTCGATCACATCCAGCGGGCGGGGCAGCGCACGGCGGGCTTCGTCGACATCCTGCTCGATGAAGTCGGCAACGCCGTGCACGAGAGCGTGCTCGAGCCGTTTGTCGACCGGCAGGGTCCGCCAGGCGACGTCAGCCGCCTGACCGGCCTTGCCTCCCGCGACCGTTGCCGCAAACCGGACGAGCCTGTCGGTGGCGTCGGGCCGCCGATTGAAGATCACGTCCTCGACGTGCTCGAGAAGATCCTCCGGGATCGTCTCGTACACGGTGAGCTGCGCGGCGTTGACGATCGCGATATCGAGCCCGGCTCTCACGGCGTGGAACAGAAACGCCGAGTGCATCGCCTCGCGTACGACCGTGTTCCCCCGGAATGCGAAGGAGAGATTGCTGACCCCGCCGCAGATCTTGATGCCCGGGCAGGTCACCTTCAGCACCTTCGCGGCCTCGAGGAAGTCCATCGCGTAGTAGTTGTGCTCCTCGAGACCGGTGGCAATCGCCAGGATGTTGAGGTCGAAGACGATGTCGGTCGGTTCGAAGTCGAGACGATCGATCAGCAGGCGATAGGCGCGTTCGCAGATCGCGATCTTGCGTCCCGCGGTATCGGCCTGCCCGCGCTCGTCGAACGCCATGACCACCAGCGCGGCGCCATAGCCGCGGACGATCGCTGCTCTGCGCAGGAATTCGTCCTCGCCCTCCTTGAGGCTGATCGAGTTGGCGATCGCTTTCCCCTGGACGCACTGAAGACCGGCCTCGATCACCGTCCATTTCGAGCTGTCGACCATGAACGGCAGCCGCGCGATCTCCGGTTCAGCCGCCACGACGTTGAGGAACGTCGTCATGGCGGTTTCGGAATCGAGCATCCCTTCGTCCATGTTGATGTCGAGCACGTTGGCGCCGCCGCGTACCTGCTCGAGCGCGATGGCCGCGGCGTCGAGGTACTGCTCGTTGGCGATCATCGCCGCGAAGCGCTTCGAGCCAGTGACGTTGGTGCGCTCACCGACGACGATGAGGTTCGACTCGGGCCGGATGGTCAGCGATTCGAGGCCGGCAAGCTGGGTCTGGTGCTCGTCCGAGTTGCTCGCGACGTGCCGGGGACCGATTCCTTCGATGGCGTCGCGTATCGCGCGAATATGCGCCGGCGTGGTTCCACAGCAGCCACCGATGATGTTGGCGAAGCCGGAATCGGCAAAGTCGCGAAGCAGGGCGGCGGTCTCCTCGGGCGCTTCGTCGTACTCGCCAAAGGCGTTGGGCAGTCCGGCGTTGGGATGGCAGCTCACATACTCGCCCGCCAGGCGCGCGAGTTCCGCCATGTACGGGCGCATCTGCCGCGCCCCGAATGCGCAGTTGAGGCCGACGCTGAACGGCCGCGCATGCTGAATCGAGACGTAGAAGGCATCCAGGGTCTGACCGGAGAGCGTGCGGCCGCTGCGATCGGCAATCGTTGCCGAGATCATCAATGGGATGTCGGCTCCGCGAGCCTCGAACTCATCGTGGATTCCTGCGATTGCGGCTTTGACGTTGAGCGTGTCGAACACCGTCTCGAGGAGCAGCAGATCGACGCCGCCATCGAGCAGCCCTCGCACCTGCTCGCGATACGCGGCGCGGACGGCAGCGAAGGTCGTCGCGCGGAAGGCAGGGTTGTTCACGTCGGGCGAGATCGAGAGCGTCCGATTGGTCGGGCCGATGGCGCCGGCCACGTAGCGCGGGCGCGCCGGCGTGCGGCTCGTCCAATTGTCAGCGGCTTCACGCGCGATGCGTGCCGCTTCGACGTTCAGCTCGTAGACGACGGCTTCGAGGCCGAAGTCCGACTGGGCAATGGCCGTCGCTCCGAAGGTGTTAGTCTCGATGATGTCGGCGCCGGCCTCGAGATAGGCGTCGTGGATCGACGAGATCAACTCGGGGCGCGTCAGCACCAGCAGATCGATGTTGTTCTTGACGAGATGGGAGTGATCGCGGAAACGGGCGCCTCGTACCGCCGCTTCATCCAGCTTGTGCTGCTGGACCATCGTCCCCATCGCGCCGTCGAGGAAGAGGATGCGCCCAGCGAGCGCGCGATCGAGTGGGCGGAGCGGGGGTGACATCGGCGTAACGCTCAGGAACGGCGGCGGGGAGTGGGCGAGTGCGCAGGCTTGGTCCCGCTGGCGACCAGCACGGTGAACGGGTCGCCGCGGCGTGCCGCACCCGTGCTCACGCGCACGTGCGCCAGGCCAGCCCCTTCAAGGAAGTCGCGCAACTGGTCGGTCGTGAAGCCCAGGTGCCGATCGCCAAATCGGGAGCGGACCCAGCCCTGATCGTGCGCTTTCAGATCCATCAGGAGCAGTCGCCCCGACGGACGCAGGACCCGAACCGCTTCGGCGATCGCCCGTTCCGGATCGCTCGCGTGATGGAGTGCCTGTGAAAGCAGGGCCACATCATGCGAGGCGTCGCGCAAAGGCAACCGTGACAGATCGCCCTTGCGCCACTCGACGTTGGTGACCCGGCGCTTGGTGGCCAGTGCCTTCGCACGCTCGAGCACATCATCGGAGCGATCGACGCCGGTCACGTGGCGTGCCCACCGCGCCGCTTCGACGGCCAGGTAGCCGTCGCCACAGCCGATGTCGACGACATCCAATGGCGGCAGCAGCTCACCCAGCGTCCGTGCCCACGCCGCCCAGCTTCGGCCTGGAAGCATCTGTCGCGTGTCGCCATGGGGATAGAACTGTTCCTGTCTGTTCCGCAGCACCTCCTGCATGCGAGCGTCGTCTTCGCGGACATCGCGGTCGGTGGACGTCGCAGCAAATTGCTCGGCGAGCAGCGACCAGATGGGGAGGCGCGGTTCGGTGCGAGAGGCATCCGGCAGCCGGTAGTACACGAAGCCCGACAGGCGTTCCTCCGTCACGAGATTCGATTCCTTCAGCAAGCCAAGATGACGGGACACACCCGATTGGGCGAGGCCCAGAATCGAGGTCAATTCACCAACGTTGAAGCGATCCTGGGAGAGCACGCGAAGCAGTCGCAGCCGCGAGGGGTCGGCGAGGAGGCGAAAAATCGCTGCCGAGCGCATATACTTACATCTTTAAATCTACATACATTGATATGAACTGGTCAAGCCCAGATGCGTTTCGAATTCGGGCCGTCCCGAAAACTCGTACGGTCACGCACGGAACGCTTGCCGATCGCCCGCATAGCCGTGGTCAGCGTTGCAGAGTGCACTCGAATTCGTGCACATAGTGCACAAGTAGGGGGTCATCCTTGCAGAAATAGGCAGTGCATCTCGTGGATGCACGGTGCCGGATTGCAAACTGTTCGTTCTTTTGTGCATAATTCGTTGGTCGCCGCGGTGTTCACGCGAGCGTCACCCTTCACATACATCCGCACCAGCGCACGAGAAAGGACAGGCCGCCACAATGGGATCCGCAGCTCTTTCTGAAGCCGTCAAAAGCATCCGTGAGTGGTCCATGAGCGAGGGTCGCGCGTTGACCTCGCCGGTTAAGGCAGCCGCCGTGTTCGGCAGCCTCGCGTTCAACGACAAGGCGCAGCAGGAGCGCTTGCCGAAGCCGGTCTATCGCGCGCTGCGCGCGACGATCACGCGCGGCGAAGCACTCGAGCTCTCGACTGCGGATGCAGTGGCGACGGCACTGAAGGACTGGGCGGTCGAGCACGGGGCCACGCACTACACGCACTGGTTCCAGCCGATGACCGGCATCACCGCAGAGAAGCACGACTCGTTTCTGGCTCCGACGGCGGAAGGCACTGCGATCGCGGAGTTCCGCGGCAAAGAGTTGATCAAGGGCGAGCCGGACGCATCGAGCTTCCCGTCGGGCGGCATGCGATCCACCTTCGAGGCGCGCGGATACACGGCGTGGGATCCGACGAGCCCGCCCTGGCTCCTGTTCAATGGCGGCAACAGCGTCACGCTGGTGATCCCGACGGCGTTCGTGAGCTGGACCGGTGAGGCGCTCGACAAGAAGACGCCGCTGCTGCGTTCGATGGAAGCGGTGTCGAAGCAGGCGGTCCGCGTGCTCAGACTGTTTGGCTCGACTGCCGAGCGCGTCTACGCGACCTGCGGCCCCGAACAGGAATACTTCCTCATCGATCGCAACTTCTATTTCGCGCGTCCTGACCTGATCAACGCCGGCCGCACTCTCTTTGGCGCCAAGCCGCCCAAGGGTCAGGAGCTGGAGGATCAGTACTTCGGCGCCATCCCGGAGCGCGTGCTGGCGTGCATGGCGGAGACGGAGCTCGAGCTCTTCAAGGTGGGTGTTCCGGTCAAGACCCGCCACAACGAGGTCGCGCCGAGTCAGTACGAGATCGCGCCGGTCTTCGAGAACGCGAACGTCGCTGTCGATCATCAGATGATGACGATGGAGATGCTGAAGAAGATCGCACCGAAGTACGGGTTGGCGTGCCTGCTTCACGAGAAGCCGTTTGCGGGCGTGAACGGATCCGGCAAGCACAATAACTGGTCGCTCTCCGACGAGTTCGGCAACAACCTGCTCGGCCCCGGCGACACGCCGCACGACAACATGCAGTTCCTGGTCTTCTGCGCGGCCGTCCTGCGCGCGGTCGACAGGTGGCAGGGTCTGCTGCGCGCGAGCATAGCGAGCGCGGGGAACGACCATCGCCTGGGTGCCAACGAAGCGCCGCCCGCGATTCTGTCCGTCTTCCTCGGCGACATGCTGACCGACATCTTCGAGCAGCTCGAGAAGGGCGCGGCGAAGTCGACCAAGCAGGGCGGGACGCTCGACGTGGGTGTCAGCGTGCTGCCGAAGCTGCCGCGCGATGCCGGCGACCGGAACCGCACGAGCCCGTTTGCGTTCACCGGCAACAAGTTCGAGTTCCGCGCGGTCTCGTCCGGACAGAACATCTCGTTCCCCAACACGGTCCTCAATGCGGCGATGGCCGACTCACTCGATTCGGTCGCGACCGAGCTCGAGGCGGCAACCGCCAAGGGTGAAGAGCTGAGCAAAGCTGTCGGAAAGCTCTTGACGAAGATCGTCAAGGAACACAAGCGGATCGTCTTCAACGGCAACAACTACGCGGCCGAGTGGGAGAAGGAAGCCGGCAAACGCAAGCTCCTCAACCTGAAGAACACCGTCGACGCGTTGCCGGAGCTCGTGACCAAGGGGGCCATCGCGCTGCTCGAGAAGTACAAGATCCTGAACGAGCGCGAGGTTCACGCTCGTTATGAGATCTTCCTCGAGAATTACAACAAGACCATTAACGTCGAAGGTCAGCTGATGGTGTTGATGGCCAACCGGTACATCTTGCCGGCGGCGCTCGAATATCAGAAGCAGATCGGCCAGAGCGTGGCAGCGGTCCGCGCCGGCGGCGGTCGAAGTGCCCAGGGCAAGAAGCTTCTCGGCGAGTACACCAAGCTGGTGGACAAATTCAAGGCTCAGACCGACGGGCTTGCCAAGGTGCTGGATCACAGTGGCGGCTCGGCCGAGAAGCACGCGAAGTACATGCGCGACAAGGTGGTCCCGGCGATGGCCAAGCTGCGGGAGATCGGCGATGAGATCGAGGTGCTGACGCCGCACGAGATCTGGCCGTTGCCGACGTATCGCGAGATGCTCTTCGTGAAGTAACGACCGCGTAGGTTTGCGAGTCCGAGGAAGGAGGACGGCCTCCTTCCTCGTCACCCTTCTGCAGCCCATTCTTCTTCCTCCTGGATCCCGAGTCAGTCTCTCGTTTCCAACTCGCCAAATAACTGGATCCAAAAAGGCAGATTCGACGGCCGCCGCGGGCGGTGATTTGAAGGCGGCTCGACCGTGGGCGCTCGACCAAACCACAGCATTTGCAAGGGGTCGCGGCCCACCCGGTGGTGATCACAGGCAGCCATCGTCACAGGAGGGGTGTACACTTCAGATCTTGCCTGGGTCTTGCAAGCATCCACGAAGAGATGGGTATTCTCGAGAAACTCCGTCCACAACCCCGCTGGAAGCACGCTGATCCCGGTGTGAGGTCTGCTGCTGTCTACGAGTTAGGGCCTGACGAGGCCGATGCGCTGCTTGCGCTCGCCCGTGAGGACGCGGACTCGAGGGTCAGGCGTGCTGCCGTCGGCCGCCTTGCCGAAGTCGACGTGCTCGGAGAGATCGCTCGGACCGACCCCGACGAGGATGTGCGTGGCGAGGCAATCCGGGGGCTGGCGGGATTGGCAGCCGAGACTCAGCAGCCGGACAAAGCGTCCGAGGTCGTCCGCCAGTTGCTCATGCTCAGTCGCTTGAAGGAAGTGGTGGTCGTCGCGCGCGAGAACCCCAGCTCCACGGTCCGCGCCGCCGTCGTCGATCTGCTCGACGACGCGAAGTCACTTGGTTCCATCAGCCGGCACGCACAGGACGGGGCGACACGGCTCCGCGCCCTGGCACGTGTAAGCGATCCCGACGAGATTCTGAACGTGGCGCTCAAGGCCGAGCACACCGATTCGGCCGTCTCCGCACTCGAGCGGGTCAGCGACCCAGCGTCGCTCTCGGCCATTGCGCAGCGCGGCCGGAACAAGGTTGCCGCGCGGCGCGCCCGCACCAAGCTTCGCGAATCGGAAGAGGCGGCGGTGCCGGCGCACGACGCACCTGTTGCCAAGATGAGCGCGGTCGAGAAGGCGCAGGCCATGGACCTGCTGCATCGTGCAGAGGGGCTCGTGGTCACCGCGGACCCTCATGAAGCGTCGGCGGCGCTCTCGGCAGTGCGCCTGGCCTGGGCGGAGTTCCAGGCGGACGTCGAGATCGATGAACCACTGGTTCGGAAATTCGAGTCGGCGAGCGATGCCGTGCGGGAGGCGATCGAAGAACGCCTGCGCGAGGCTGCCGCGGAACGGGAGCGCCAGCAGGCGCTCGAACGCGAGCAATCCGATCGCCTGGCGATCGTCGTAGAGATCGAGCAGCTCTCGGGACCTGCAGCCGTCGATCGGATCGCCGAGCTCAGGGTGCGTTGGGACAACCTCCCACCGATGCCCTCCGAGTACGCCGCGTCATTGACCCGGCGATTCCAGGACGTGTCACGTGCATTCGAGGACCGCGAGCGGCGGCGTCTGCTCGCCGAGGCTGCAGTCGGGAGGCTTGAGACGTTGGCAACCGAACTCGAACAACTCGCCGCATCGGAACAGCCAGTGGACGACGTCGTCGCGCGCTGGCGGGGGCTTCGCCGCGACGCGGATGTCCTGCGGGAACACGCATCGGCGAACCTGGTGGCCGCCGAGCGACTCGAGCATGCGGTGACCGCGCTCGAGCAGAAAGAGCTCGAATTTCAGCAGGCTCGCGCCAAGCAGGAGCAGGACAACCTGCGACGGCTCCAGCAGTTCTGCCGGCAGATCGAAGCGCTCGCAATCGCAGAGCCATTGACGCTCAAGGCAGGGGACCGCGCTCTGCGCGAGATCCGCTCGGCGCTCGAAGATCGCGCGCCAGTGCCATCCAAGCGCGATCGGCAGGAGATCCAGGCGCGCCTCGAGGAGGCGCGCGCCAAGCTGGCACCTCGGATCCAGGAACTGCGCGATGCTGACGAATGGCAACGCTGGGCCAACCTGCAGGTGCAGGAAGAGATCAGCCGCGAGATGGAAGCGCTCAAGGCCGAAGCGAACCTCGAGGTGGCCGGGCGCAAGATGCGCGATCTGCAGGCGCGATGGAAGCAGGTCGCGCTCGCACCGCGGGCGCAAGGCGAGGCCATGTGGCGCCGTTTCAAGACGGCGCAGGACGAGGTCTACGCGCGGACGTCGGCATTCTTTGCCGCCCAGAACGAAGAACGCCTCGGTAATCTTGCTCGCAAGCAGGCGCTCTGCGAACGCGCCGAGGCACTGGCCGGTTCAACCGACTGGGTGAAGACGGCGAGCGAGATACAGGGACTGCAGGCCGAGTGGAAAACGATTGGCCCGGTCGCACGTGGACACGAGAAGGCAATCTGGGAACGGTTCCGCCGGGCATGCGATCAGTTCTTCACGCGCCGGCAGGAGGACCTGAAGCACCGGAAAGAGGAATGGGCCGGCAATCTCGCCCGCAAGGAAGCGCTGTGCATCGCCGCCGAGGAGCTGGCCGAGTCCACGGAATGGGATGAGGCGGCCGCGAAGCTCAAACAGCTTCAGGTCGAGTGGAAGAAGATCGGTCCCGTCCGGAAGTCGAAGTCCGAAGCGATCTGGCAGCGTTTCAGGGCCGCGTGCGATCGGTTCTTCGATCGCTTCAAGCATCGCGATCAGGTCGAGTTGCAGGAGAAGGCCGCTGTTCGCGAGACCGTGATTCGCGAGCTCGAGGCGCTGGTGCCACCGGAATCAGCCGAGCCGACGCCGGCTCCCGAGAATCTGTACTCGACGGTGCACGACGCGCGCACTCGGTGGCAGCAGGCGCCGGAGCTGCCGCGCGTCGTTCAGCAGGATCTGGCCGCGCGCTACCACCAGGCCGTCGCGCGCATTGTTGCGGCCTGGCCCGGTGCGTTCGCCGGCACCGACCTCGATCCGGAAGCCACGCGCAAACGGATGGAGAAGCTGCTCGCCAAGGTCGAAGAGCTCGCGTCGGCGCAGGCAAGCAAGCCGGCAAACCTGTCGCCCACTGAGCTCCTGGCACAGCGACTACGCGAGCGGCTCGCCGCAAACACAATGTCCGGCGGCGCTCGTGCAGCCGAGGCCGAGGATGCGCGATGGCGAGCGAGTGAACAGGAAGTGCGATCGGCACAGGCGCAGTGGATGCGCCTCGGACCGGTTCCACCTCAGGTCGCCGGTCCGCTCAACGAACGTTTCCAGCGCGCCTGCCGCCGGTTCTTCGAACAGCGACGGCGAGCGTCATAGCCGAGCTCCCAATACCAAATATCAACTCCCAACTCCCAACTCCCAACTCACCAACTGGGCAAATCGCCTCCTTGGGAGTTTGGAGGTTTGGAGGTTGGGAGTTGACGCCTGTCTCTCATCCTCGCCAAGATCACAGTTCAACTGGAGAAGCTATGAGTCGTCTTGTCTGTTTTCTCGCGATCGGTCTGTGTGCCCATGTGGCCTTTGCTCAGGCTCCGCCGGCCGGTGGCCCCACGCTGCAGCCCGTGTGGACGTTGACGGGTGATTTCCTGGCACCGGAGAGCGCCTACTACGACGCCGGGTCGAATGCGGTGTTCGTCTCGTCAATCAACGGACAGATCCTCGAGAAGGACGGTAACGGCTACATTTCCCGTCTGTCACCTGATGGCAAGGTGGTGACTGCGAAGTGGGTCACCGGGCTCAATGCGCCGAAGGGCCTGCGCAGTCTTGGCGGCACGCTCTGGGTGAGCGACATCGACGAGGTCGTCTCCATTGACATTGCCACCGCGCGGATCACCGCACGGGTAAAAGTCGACGGCGCGCAGTTCCTGAACGACCTTGCGACGGCGCCGGACGGGACGGTCTACGTTTCGGATTCTGGTCTGTTCCAGATCTTTGCGGTCAAGGACGGAAAGTCGTCGGTCTTTGCGACGAAGAACGAGATTGGCGAGACGCCGAACGGACTATTGGTCGATGGCACTCGCCTCATTCTCGGTACCATCGGCGGCGGTGGTCCGCGTGGCGCCGGTGCTGGTCCACCGCCGAGCGGTCATCTCTACGCCTACGATCTGAAGACGAAGCAGCGCACGCAGTTGACGACGGGGGCCGTTGGCGGCATCGATGGGATCGAGCCTGACGGCCGTGGCGGGATTCTCGTGACCGACGTCATCGGTCAGCGCCTGTTACACGTGCCGACATCGGGCGAGGTTCGCGTGCTCGCGCAGTTCACGGCGGGCGGGGCCGACTTCGGCTGGATTCCCGCCAGGCGCCTGGCGATCGTGCCGTTCCTCTTCGGGAACAGCGTGTCTGCCTACGATCTGACAGCTTCGCTGAAGTAGGAAGAGTGAGCCTAGCTAGACCGTTTTCTATATCGCTGTAGCGGCGGTTCACCGGGCGAGCCTGGCGTCGG
>JALDXQ010000122.1:0-21406 GCA_032156805.1 Acidobacteriota bacterium | reverse complement strand
GCATCGCGGCCAGGAGGGCGCGGTGCCGCGAGCTCAGGGTGACACTCGCATCGTGTGTGTCTTCTACTCCAGCCGCAGAGCCATGACCGGATCGAGTCGCATCGCGCGAATCGCCGGGACGAGGCAGGCAGTGAGCGTGACGATCACCATGAGCGCCGGGACGCCGATCAGCGTGAACGGATCGCGGCTACTCACGCCGATGAGCGCTCCCTGCAGGAGCCGACCGACTCCGAGGGCACCCGCGAGGCCGAGCGATATGCCGATCGCGAGCTGCAGTGCCGCACGGCGCGTGACGACCCACCACACGTGCCGCGCCTGAGCACCCAGGGCGAGGCGCACGCCCAACTCCCGCGTTCGCTGCGCCACTCCGTACGCGGTGATCCCGTAGAGTCCAACGGTTGCGAGTGCCAGCGCTGCTGCTGCGAAAGACCCGAACATCGACCCGAATAGGGCAAGCACGCCGAGCTCCTGCGTCATGGCCTCGTCGAGCGGCATGACACTGCCCGTGAGCGGCAGGTCGGGATCGATCTGCGCGAGCATCTCGCGCAATGCGGTTGCAACCGCACCTGCACTGACAGCCGACCGCACGACGATCGTCGTCGAAGGCAGAGGCGCACTTGCGTACGACAAGTACAGCACGGGCTCGGCAGTGCTCCGGTCGATGATCTGTTGGCGCGTGATCGCCTGACGGACATTCGGGACGACGCCGACGATCGTCAGCGCCTCACCGGGCGCGCCGTCCGGCGTCTGTGATTCCAGGCGTATCGTCCGGCCCACGGCCTGCTCACCCGGAAAATGCATGGCGGCAAATCGTTCGTTCACCACGATCGTTCCCGCGCCATCGTCGGTCCTGGTGAGGAGACGACCGCGCAGAGGTGCAATGCCGAGCGCTTCCAGGTAGCCAGGTCCGATCGTCACCGTCGATACAGACGGGGACACCGTCGTAGGCACCGCTCGGTCGATCAGCACATTGCGGCGGGGAGCGGGTCGCAATGGAGTTGTGCTCGTGATCCCCGCACGCATGCCCGCAAGTCCCGAGAGGCGCTCTTCGAGGAGCCGATAGAACGTTCGCCGTTGATCGTCGGTCGCGTAGGTCCGCGATGGCAGACTCACCTGAGCAACCACGATCCCCGTCGTGTCGACGCCGGTGTCGATACGCGACACCGCATATACATTCCGCATCGTCAAACCTGCCGCCACGAGCATCATCAGGCTGAGCGCCAGCTGCGAGACGACAAGGCTGTCGGTCCATCGACGCGTGCGTCGAGTGCCGGCCGTGCGGCCGCCCTCGCCAAGCACACTGATCAAGTTGAACCCGGACACATGCAACGCGGGCGCGAGACCGCAAAGAATGGTCGTGCCTACGCAGGCCACGGCAACGAACGCCAACACGCTGCCTTCAATGGAGAAGTGGATCCAATACGGTGCTCCCGTGGGTCCGATCGCACGCTCGATCGCTTGCACGCCAACGGCGGCGAGACCCACTCCCACCGCACCCGCAAGGCCGGCGAGGAGGAGACTCTCGGCGAGCAGTTGCCGAATCACCTGCCGGCGCGTCGCCCCGAGCGACATGCGGACGGAGATCTCCCGCGCGCGGATCGCGCCTCGCGCCAGCAGCAGGTTCCCGACGTTGGCACACGCGATGAGCAACAGGAAGATGGCGGCTCCCACGAGTCCGCTGAACACCGCGCGGATCGGTCCGCTGGTCGTCAGGTCGCGAAATGGGCGCACGATCGCGCCGACGTTGGCGTTGGTCTGCGGGAACTCACGCGCGAGCCGCTCCATCACGCGCGCGAGGTCCGCCTGGGCCTGCGCGATCGTCACTCCTGATCTCATCCGGCCGAACACGTCGATGTTCCGGTTGCCGCGTTCGCCGCGTCCCTCGCCTCCGCGCAGCGCCAGCGGTTGCCAGATCTGCGACCGCTGAGGGAAGCCGAATCCCTCCGGCATGATGCCGATGACCGTCGATAACAGGCCATTCACGCGGACACGCTCGCCGATGATGCCCGGGTCGGACCCATAGCGGCGTTTCCAGATCTCGTCGCCAAGGATGACGACAGGTGCGGCACCCGGGCGGTCATCGTCAGGCGCAAATCCGCGCCCGAGCAATGGCTGGTGACCGATCAGCGAGAAGGCATCCGCCGAGACCCAGGAGCCGATGAAGCGTTCGGCGGCTCGTGTCTCGTCTGCGAGGTCCATGGCTTCCTCGTCGGCCGCAATGATCCCGTCAAACAAGGTCGCGGAGGTCCGCACGTCCTCGAGGTCCGGGAACGACCAGTTGTCGATTGCCACCGGTCCCGCTGTCAGGCTGCGTATGCCGATCGCCACGATTCGATCGGGATTGGTGAAGGGGAGGTCGCGAAAGTACACGCTGTGCACGATGGTGAACATCGTGATGGTTGCCGACATCCCGAGGACGAGCGCGAGTACTGCGGTGAGGCTGAAGGCGCGATCGCTGGCGAGCAGGCGCGCGGCATACCGGAGGTCATTCCACATGATCGATTGCGTGTCTCGGAAGGCGCGAAAGTGGTGTGGGTTGCGCTAAGCTAAACGACCGTTTAGTTCGTGTCAAGGAGCCGGCATGAGCCCACGGCGGCGGAAAGCAGAAGACGCGGATGTGTTTGCGGCGATGGTGCGCGTGATGTTGCGCGTCGGACCCGCGGACCTGACGCTCGCGGCGATCGCCGCCGAAGCAGGCATGACGGCGAGCGCTCTCGTGCAGAGGTTTGGGTCCAAGCGTGCGCTGATGTTGGCGCACGCTCGCCATGCCGCCGCCACCGGCGATATCGGCATCGAAGCACATGATCGACGGACCTCGTCTCCGCTCGCCGCGCTGCGCGAGACGACGGCGGTTCATGCCCGGCTGGCGGAGTCGCCACGTGCGGCCCTGCGGAACCTCGCGTACTTGCAGAACGACCTGGCGGACCCGGCGCTCCGTCGGCACCTGCTGCGGCTCCATCATGCCGCGCGCGCTCACTACGAACAGTTGGTAGCCAACGCGGTCGCTGCCGGCGAACTGCGGGCGGACACCAACGTCCGGATGCTGGCGCGGATGATCGAGGTCACGCTCGGTGGCTCGTTCCTGGCCTGGACACTGTACCGGGAGGGCTCCGCCGCCGACTATCTGCGCGAGGATCTCGATGCCACACTGCGGCCGCATCTGGCACACCGTTTGACCCGTGCCGGACGACGAGCCTGAACGACGATTCCGATCGAGGCGCATGGCTCGCGGAATGAAGGCCATGACGCTTCAGTCGCGGGCGAGTGCGGCGAACGCCTCGTAGAACACTTCGTCGGGGCACAACTCCGGTGTGAGGATGCGCTGGTTCAATATGAGTTACGACGGAATCGGTGAGAAACCTATAGAAAGTGTCATCGCTCGCTACGTGGACGCCAGCGAGCTGGCCGGAGCCGCTGCTTTGGTATGGCGCAACGGGATGGTGACGGACGTCGCGACAGTTGGGCGGCGCGACCTGGTCACCGGGCTGCCCGTAGAGCGCGACACGATCTTCCGGATCGCCTCGATGAGCAAGCCGGTGACGACGGTCGCGGCACTGATGCTTCTCGACGAAGGGCGATTCGAGCTCGACCAGCCGATTGCGACCTGCGCGCCGGAGCTCGCGCGCATGCGTGTGCTGCGCCATTCCGAGGGCCCCCTGGATGAGACCGATGACGCGGTGCGGCCGATCACTTTCCGCGATCTGCTGACGCATCGCTCCGGTCTCACGTATGGCGACTTCCATCGCGGCCCCATTGGTCGCGCCCTGGCCGTGACGCTTGGCGCACAGATCGATAACGTGCTGACGCCGGACGAGTGGATCGCACGACTGGCAGCGCTGCCGCTCATCGATCAACCCGGTGCCGGCTTTCACTACGGCATCTCGACCGATCTGCTTGGCTTTCTCATCGCGCGCCTCGAGGGCGCGCCTTTGAGCGCGTTGGTCGAAGAGCGAATCTTCATCCCGCTCGGCATGCGTGACACCGGCTTCACAGTGCCGCGCGAGAAACGAGGGCGGCGTGCCGGCCTCTGCGGCTTCGATGATGACGGTCGATTGACGACGCTCGCGGCGACGCCAGGGCAGCATGCGCTGGAGGAACGTCCGGACAGCATGACCTTCGAATCAGGTGGCCAGGGTCTCTGGTCGACGCTCGACGACTATCTTGTGTTCGCCCGTGTGCTAATCGGCGATCGTGTGAACGCCGCGACGCTCCTGCATCCGGAGACGCTCGCGATGATGACGTCGAATCAGCTGACGCCGGAGCAACGAGCGACGACACGTATGCTTGGGCATCCGGTCTTTGCCGCAGGTCACGGCTACGGTATGGGTGTCGCCGTCGTGATGGAACCCGAGAAGGCGGATCCCCTGCGCTGCCGTGGCGGTGTTGGCACGATTGGCTGGCCCGGCGCCTACGCGAGCTGGTGGCAGGCCGATCCGAACGATCGCACGGTGCTCATCTTCCTCGCACACAACATGCTGGAGCTGCATCAGATGGCGAATGGGATCGGACTTGCGGCGTGGAGCGCGATCGCTGGTTTTCACCAGATCGCGACGACATGATGCCGCCGGAGAAGGGGTTCAGCGGCGAAGATGGAGTCGACGTTGCTCCCGGTCGCCCCTCACCGTCGATGAGGGTTGGCGGCCCCGCGTCTTCTCTTCTTCGATGTTGATCTCGACGCGCTCGCGTTTGATATCGAGGCGGAGCCGACCATACAGACTCATGTAGAGGTTGGCTACCCACACGAGTGTCAGCCAGGCGATGACGGCGCCCACCCAGCCTGGCACGAGCAGCCTGAATCCGGTCAGGGCCACTGCGGCGGCCGCCATGTAGTGGCTGAAGCAGTACTCGCAGGTGAACAGATAGAAGAACTTGCGGACGATGAGATACCGCGCGCGCCGGCTTCGGTGCACGAGCCAGTCGCGCACTTCCGCAAAGACATCTTCGTGCGTGACCGTCCATGCGGCACACGCGACCGGCGCTGCGAGAACGAGCAGCCACACGAGTTGCGTCGAGAGCGCCGAGTCCGCGGGGGTCATGTCAGGCGCACCCATGCATGTGCCCGCTGCGCCACGGGCACGTGCGATAGTTGCGCGCGAGCGATTACACGCACGAGTCGGCGAGCCTGCCGATCTTGATCACCGTGTAGCGCGGTGGCGCCGGCTCCTCGGGCTTGTTCTTTGAATCCGTGGACGCGGGTGACGGCGCACTCGGGAGTATTTCAACGGGCCGTACCGTGACTTCGACGCGTGCGCCGACATGACTCTGCATCCGCTCGCGACTGATGCCCTGTTCGCCGACACTCGCCACCGGTTGGAGCATGTATACATCCGGCGCGGCGGGTGTTGATGGTGAAGATGTCCGCGCTGGCGGCGGCTGGCCGACGGCAGACGCGCCGGTCAATCGGAACGCGGATGTGGCAGCGCCTCCTTCCAGGCAGCCAGTCAGCACATACACCTTGTGTGCGGGCTCAGTTGACGGTGCAGGTCGCTGCTGCGCTGCTGCCGCAACGATCCAGCATGTGAGGAGAACGCCCGTTCCGATGGTGCTGCGCGTCATCGCGTTCCTCCAATTCGAGCAAAAGTGCAGCGGCCCACCGATGGACCGGCTCAGCCGCGCGATCGCGTTGCTCGACCCTTCACATGAGATCCACATCTCGTGCCGCGTAAAAGATCTCGCTCACACGTTGCGTCGCGGGGCATCGGCCTGAGACTTGCGTTGCATCGATCCTGACGCTGACTCGAGGCACTCTGATGACGTCACTACGCATCGCAATCACAGCGGGACTCCTGGTTGCTGTTCCGGGTCTTGCTCAGGAACGAATCGATTCCGAATCGCCCGCGATGGCGGCCGCCACGTTGGCTGACTCACACGGACGCGCCGTGGGCCAGGCGTCGCTGCGGCAGGCTCCGCACGGAGTCATCCTCAAGCTGGAACTCAAGAACGCCACGCCTGGGATTCACGGTCTGCACATGCATGACGTGGGGCGCTGCGATCCGCCGACATTCGAGTCTGCAGGAGGGCACTTCAACCCGTCGCGGAAAGCGCACGGGTTCCTGAGCCAGCGAGGGCAGCATGCTGGCGATCTCCCGAACATCTCGGTGCCCGCCTCGACCGAGCAGACTCTCGAGTACTTCGTAACAGGTGTCACCATCGACCCTGGGCCGACGTCGCTTCTCGATGGCAACGGCACAGCGCTCGTGATTCACGCCGGTCAAGACGATTACACGAGCGATCCCGCCGGCGAATCAGGAGATCGGCTCGCCTGTGGTGCGATTACTCGTTCGGACAAGTAGGTCAGCCGAATGGTGAGTTGAAATCCTTGCAAGGCTCGTCAGTTGCAAAGTTTGCAGCGAGCCGAACACTCCGTCTCGTCGCGCGATGCGGTCATGCAGAACGCCGGCTGAATCGCAGAGCGACCGCCAGAACCCCGATAACTGCGGCAATGACCCACACGACCAGGAGCGTCACGACAGGCCACGATGGCTCGCCGCTGAAGACATCGCCAAACCCCGAGACCACACCGGCATAGGTGGCCAGCCCGAGCGCAATCACTCCCATCACGACGATCAGTGGCAGCACGAGCAGCACCATGGCTGCGGCCATGAAGGCCCTCACGCGCGATTCGTTTTCAGAGATGTCGTCGTCCATCGTACAGGAGTCCTGATGCCGTCGGGGCTGCAATCATAGTGCCCCGGCACACACTCTTTCAGCCCCCTTCAATTGTCCCGCTCATTCATTCAGCACAAGATTGGGTGCCGGAGAAACTCATGAATGAACGTCGCTCCACTCGCTCAGCGTTGACTTCGTGGACGACGCTGGTTCCGCTGCTGGCCATGGTCGTGCTGGCGCTCGCCTGGGGCCGCGACCTTGCGCCGGTCATGGTCGGGCTCGTGGCGCTGTTGCTCGCGGGCGCGGTGCTTGCCGCCGTGCATCACGCGGAGGTCGTGGCGCACCGCGTCGGGGAGCCGTACGGTTCGCTCGTGCTTGCGGTGGCGGTGACGGTGATCGAGGTCGCCTTGATCGTCACGCTGATGATCGGGGGCGCGGGTGCGACCGAGACGCTGGCGCGCGATACGGTGTTTGCGGCGGTCATCATCACCTGCAACGGCATTGTCGGGCTCTCGATTCTTGCCGGAACACGCCGGGGATCGGTCGTCTCATTCAACGCCGAGGGGGCCGGCGCCGCACTGGCCACCGTGGCCACACTTACGACACTCGGGTTGGTGGTTCCGACGTTCACGACGAGCACGCCAGGGCCGCAGTTCTCACCTCCGCAGCTCGCGTTTGCGGCGATCACCGCGCTGGCGCTGTACGGATTGTTCGTGGCGTTGCAGGCGGGGCGGCATCGCGACTACTTCCTGCCGGTGACCCCCGACGGCGCGATCATCGATGCCGAGCAGCATGCCGATCCTCCGTCGACACGCACGGCGATGACGAGCCTCATTCTCCTCCTGATCGCGCTGGTGGCCGTCGTCGGCGACGCCAAGCTGGTGTCCCCGACGATCGAGCGCGCGGTGACCGCAGCCGGACTGCCCGTGTCCGTCGTTGGTGTGATCATCGCCCTGCTCGTGTTGTTGCCAGAGACGCTGGCAGCCGTGCGCGCCGCGCAACGAGATCGGATGCAGATCAGCCTCAACCTGGCATTCGGCTCGGCGATGGCGAGTATCGGCCTCACGATTCCCACGATCGCCGTGGCCTCGATCTGGTTGCCGGTTCCGCTCCATCTTGGCCTCGATGCCATGCACATCGTGCTGTTCGCGCTGACGTGCGTGATTGCCGTGCTCACGGTGGTCCCTGGCCGCGCCACGCTCCTGCAGTCCGGTGTTCACCTCGCGATCCTGGCGGCCTACCTGTTCCTCGCCGTCAGCCCGTAACCGCTCGTCTTGACTCTCTGAATGACACTTGACATGTGACGACATGTACAGTTACAAGATGTAACATATGAAACGGCCTGCCCGGCGGGCGCGTGTCCGCCCCGCGCTCAGCGAGCTCGAACACGAGGTGATGACGGCCGTCTGGGCGTCCGGGCCCTGCACGGTCGACAGCGTGCACCAGGCGATATCACGGCAGCGTGATCTCAAGGAAGTCACCATCCGTACCGTGCTGCGCCGGCTCGAGCAGAAGGGCTACGTGCAACACGAGGTCGAGGGTCGTGCCTTTATCTACCGTGCGATGGAGGCGCCGCGCAGTCTCGCGGCACGGGCGGTCCGCCACATCCTCGATCGCTTCTGCCACGGGTCGATCGACGAGCTGGTCACCGGGCTCGTCGAAGCGAACGTCCTCAGCGATGCGGAGCTCGACGCGCTCGAAGCCAGCATCAAGGCGCGCGCGCGGACGCGCACCAGCACCACGAAGAAAGGACGATGAAGATGGACATCCTCGCCGAATCCGCCCTTCGCATTACCGTGGTGGCCCTCGGCGTTGCAGTCGTCCTGCGCGCCTTGCGGATCCGCTCGCCGCGGCTGGCCCACGCCGCCTGGGCCGCCGTTGTCGTCATCATGCTCGTGCTGCCGGTGTTCGTCGCGTGGGGCCTGGAGTTCGCCGTGCCGCTCTTGCCCTCACGCGGGGTGAGCGCGCTCGTCGCGCCAGCGGCGGGCGACATCGCGCCAGCGAAGCCGGACACGATTGCAGCGATCGCGGTGCCTGCATCGACCGCGACGCAGGGACCCGTGACATGGGAGGTCGCCGTTGGAGCAGTGTATGTCGCAGGTGTCGCCCTTCTTCTGCTGCGCCTTGCGCTTGGGCTTCGACGCGCTCGAGCGATTCGACACGGTGCGATTCGAGTGCAGGGAAGGCTGACGCATGCATCGTGCGTCGCGCCGATCACCGTGGGCGTCTTCTCGCCTTCGGTCATCCTGCCTGAGGACTGGGCGCGCTGGGATGACGCGCAACTATCGGCAGTGCTCGCCCACGAGGAGGAGCACGTACGCAAGCGCGACCCACTCGTCGCGGGCCTCGCGCTCTTCAACCGTGCCATCTTCTGGTTCCATCCGCTGGCCTGGTGGCTGCAGCGAGAGATCGCCAAGCTGTCCGAGCAGGCCTGTGATGCCGCAGTGCTTTCGAGCGGTCATGATCGTGAGGTCTACCTGTCGTGCCTGATGCAGTTCGCCAGACGCGTCGCCGACGCCGGCGGCCGTGTTGTGCCGATGTCCATGGCCATGCCCGGAGGAGGGCTGCAGGAGCGACTGGGCATGCTCGCCCAACCGCAGGCGCCGCATCCATCGGGTTCACGACTTGCCTGCGCGGGCCTTGCCGTTGCTGCGCTCGTTGTCCTCTGTGCCATGGCCACGCCAACCGCCGCGCCGCGGCAGGATGTGTCGCTCGCGACTAACCAGCCGGGATGGGTCGTCGATACATCGGACCACTTCGACATCTTCCACCAGGGGCTGGCGCCGGACCGCGTGCACGACGCAGCCCGTGACGCTGAAGCGGCATATGCGCAACTGAGCGCTGCGCTGAAGCACGAGCCAGGGCGGCGCGTGATGATCGTCCTCGTGGACCGCGATCGGGATAATTCTGCCCCGGCGGCTCGGGTGCTCAGCTTTGCGCCCGGTATCGACCCACCCCAAAATCGCATCGTCATCTCGCTGGAGTCGCTCGATCGGCGTACGGGTCTCATCGTCCACGAGCTCACTCACCAGTTCGCGTTCGACATCGTTCCAGACACCAGCCGCGATGCCCCGATCCTGATCGAGGGACTCGCGGAGCATCAACGCGGCAGGTGGGAAGCAGAAGAGCTGCGCAAGACACGAGCCGGCGCCCTTACCGGCGCCATTCCGTCCGTGGCACGCCTCGCGAGCGCCGACCGCCACTGGGCGCACGCCTTGTTCAACTTCGTGTCCGCTGAGTACGGCGGCGAAGGCATCCGCCGGTTATTGTTCGCGCTGCGGGCACAGCCGACACTCGAACACGCTGTGCCGGTGGCGTTCGACGTCACGCTCAATCAGTTCGATCAGGGCTTCCGGGGATATGTGGCGACCAGGTTTGGCCGACCATAGCCGTTATCGCAGCAGAACGTAAGGAACGATCCGCCTCAGATCTTCCAGTAGTGACTGCATGACCGAATCGCATCGCTCCTGGAAGAGCGGCAGGTTGCCGATCGCTTCTCCCTCAACCCGTGTCCCGTCGACCAGATCCGACACGGCGCGCAGGATCAGCACGCGAGTGCCTCGACGCCGCGCGACGTATGCGATCGCGGCCGACTCCCAGTCTGCGACGACGGCCCCGTAGCGGGCCACGAGGTCGGGGACGTCCGCAGGTATCAAATCGCGGTCGGCCGAGATCATCAGCGATCGCTCTGCGGCAACCGGGAAATCATCTCCAAGCCAGCCGCTGTCGATGTCCGTCGTGTAGGTGCTGATGGCCTCAGCGCTATCGGCGATCGCCTCCAGAACGTCGTAGACGATTGTGCGGGTGACGAGCCGCTTGTCCCCCAGTTGCACGCGCCCGGCGATGCCGCCGCACGTACCTAGGTTGATCAGCACCTGTGGCTGCCACGTGGCAATCGCATATTCGACGGAAGCCGCCGCCGAGATCTTTCCCCAGCCGCCGTGAAAAACGAGGACCGGTTCACCATCGATGTCGACGGCAAAGTATTCGCCGTACGGCGAGACCTTGACGACCGCCGGCGTCAGAACCTTCCGTGTCGATGCCCATTCGGCATCCGCTGAAATGATGACAACGACCCGATGTTCCATTTCTGCTGGGGTGTGACCCCGGGGAGTGTACGAAAAAAGAGGGACGGGTGTGTGCCCCCGTCCCCCGCACCAACTGGTGTGGAACTAGCGTTGGCGAGTCGCCTCGTATATCGAGGCGGCGCCGCCGCCGATCGCCGCGCCAATCAGTGCACCCTTCTTACCTCCGACGATGCCGCCGACACCGGCGCCGCCCGCGGCCGATCCGCCGACGATCATCGCGGTCTTACGCCACGAGCGTCCGGGTTTGACATCTTCTTCAACGACGACCTCGCGAGGAGCCGCCGTCGCGGCCGTCGTGCGTCGCACCGTCTGCCGCGTGGTTGCCGCACTCTGTGTGTTCGCCGTTGTCGCTACAGAGGGCGCCGCAACCGGACGCAGCGCGGTCGAATAGCTCGCTGGGACGAACTGCCCGTCCGCGGTCTGGACGAGAGCCGGATTCTGGGTGAACGCATCCACTTGGGCTGTCTTCGCGCCCACCGTGTACATCGCCACGCCGGAAATCAGCGCGCCTGCAACACCTGCTGCGATCGTCGGGTTCATCTCGCTCTCCTTGTCTCAGCCCGTTACCGGGCGATGCACGGTGATGGTCCAAGCAGTGTGCCAAGCCCGCCTCGTGCATGTAAGTCACGGGATTCACTGAGATTGCGCTGTTTTGCCTCTGCTGGATTTTCGCTGGGCTGTCCTCTGCGGGACTCATCGTTGGTGACACCGGCGCCGGAATCAAATTCCTCCCGGCGCGTGTGATGCCCGAGGCAGAATGTGTCGCGGCTCACAGGAGGTTTGTATGCGTGGAGCGATGCTATTTGCGGCCGGTCTTTTTGCAGGTCTGGCGGTGCACGTGGTGATGGCGCAAAGCGCCAACAGCGGTGTCGTGATGATGAATCACGTCGGCATCAACGTGCCGAATGTCGAAGAAGCGGTGACCTACTACACCCAGAAGATGGGCTATCGCGAAGCGTTCCGTGTCAACGACGAGAAGGGGCAGCCGCGGCTGGTCTACATGCAGATCAGCAAGAACACCTTCCTCGAGCTCAACCCGGCGAACGCTCAGCGGCCGGCGGGTTTCACGCACTACGGCCTACACGTCGAGAACGTGGCCGAGGCGGTCGAGAGGTTCAGGAAGGGTGGACTGAAGGTCAGCGACCCCAATACGAGCGACACCAAAGCCAAACTCGCCAACATCACGGATCCGTACATGGGCCGCATCGAGCTCGCCGAGCTCACGCCGGAGTCGATGCACTACAACGCCATCCAGCGCTGGAAGTAGGCACGGGAGATCGCGATGTCAGCATCAGCGTTCGCCAGAGTCCGGGTCACCGCGTCGGCAGCCGTTTTCTCAATCGCCTTGCTCGGCATCGTGGTCGAGACACAGCAGCGAGGAGGAACCGCACAGACCGACGCCGTGCCGCCCGTCAACAGCGGCGCCAATCCCTATCGCGTGATTCGCGACTGGGCGCAGCTGACCGCCGAGGGGCGACCGTGGGGCGGCTCGAACGGCGTGGCGATCGATCGCGACGGGAAGTCGGTGTGGGCGGTCGATCGCTGTTCACCTGGTACAGCTCCTGGTTGTCTCGGCAGCAAAGGAACCCCGGTGCATCTCTTCGATCCATCCGGAAAAGAGATCCGAAGCTTCGGCGGCGGCATGTTCGTCTGGCCGCACGGGATCCACGTCGATCGCGACGGGAACGTGTGGGTCGCCGATGCGCGCGCACCCAGTGCGGACGATCTCAAGAAGTTTCCCGGCGAGGGCGGCAAGGGAAGCGCGGTGGTCAAGTTCAGCCCGGATGGCAAGGTTCTCCTCACGCTGGGGAAGCCGGGCGTCAGGGGCAATCCTCCCGAGGCGCTGACCGATCCGACTGATGTCGTGACCGATCCCGGCAACGGCGACATCTACGTGGCGGAGAGCCACACCGATGTGTCGGACCCCAACCTGGTTGGACGCATCTCCGTGTTCGACAGAAACGGAAAGTTCCTTCGAGTCATCGGCAAGACCGGGACGGCGCCGGGCGAGTTCCGCACGCCGCACGCCGTCGAGTTCGATTCGCAGGGGCGTTTGATCGTTGCGGACCGTCACAACCATCGCATCCAGATCCTGACGAAGGAAGGGAAGTTCATCGCGGAGTACGCCAACTTCGGCCGTACCAGCGGATTGGCCATCGACGCCAACGATGTGATCTACACGGCCGACTCCGAATCGAGCGAACGCGTGCATCCGGGGTGGCAGCGAGGTATCCGGATTGGCAGCCTCAAAGATGGAAAGGTGACGATCTTCATCCCGGCTCATATGGCCCCGAATTCCTCCGATGGCGCGATGGGGGAGGGTATCGCCATCGACGCCGCGGGAAATGTGTACACTGCGGAAGCCCAGCTGAGGGGCATCACAAAGTACACAAGAAACTAGTCAAGGGCACGGGTGGGGCTGTCCGGCGACAGGACCCGCCATCAGTAATTTCGCAATGCACTCTAAGGCGTACAATGGACTCGTGGATGGTTCCAAGCTCACCAAGGAGCTGCGCGAGCGACTCGAGCAGGTGCCGCGAGACTCGCTGGTCGAGGTGATTGTTGAACTCAGCAGCGTGGAAAGTACAACCGTGCGAGCGGGTGCTTCTCGCGCAGATCTGATCGCGACTCGCCGGCAGCAGTTCCTCGAAACGGTCGCGCCGGTCGAGCGCCAGATTCACAGCATCGGTGGCGAAGTCATCGACCATGCGTGGGTGAATCAGACGCTGCGCGTCCGCGTGCCCGCTGGTAACGTCGATCAGCTCACCGAATCCGATCGCGTGGCGTCAGTCGACGCGCCGACTCGATTGACGCGCGAGTAATTCTCCTCACGACAGCTTAATCAGCCCGGCTCCCTGCGTGTTGCCGTCGCCTTTTCCAATCCGCTTGGAACTGCCGATCAACGTGGCGCGTACGGCATCGGGCAACAGATTCGGGTCGTCGTCGAGCAGCAACGCCGCCAGTCCGCTGATCTGCGGCGCGGCGAAACTCGTGCCCGCGCCGGCGCTGCCGAACCCGCCGCCGGGTCGCGCCGTTTCGATGCCGCTCGTATCGGAGCCGCCCGGTGCGACCAGGTGAGGCCGCTCGCGAGTTCCTGCAGGTCCGCGACTGCTGTAGTCCTGGACCGACCGCCCTCGACGGTCGGTCGCTCCGACCACAATCACCCCATCGGCGTCAGCCGGTGAGGTCAGCGTACGGGCGCCGGGTCCGGCGTTACCCGCGCTCTTGACGATCACCATCCCGAGACTCCACGCGCGGTCGCACGCGCGCGCTTCCCGGCCGCTGCCATCACCCGCCGGCCCTGCGCCCCACGAACAGTTCGCGATGTGCGCGCCATCTTCGAGTGCCTGCTGGATCGCGAGCGCGCCGTCGAAGTCATCCGAGTCGAGGGCGGGATCTTCCGCGAAGATCTTGTAGTTCAAAATCGACACGCCGGGTGCGATACCGCTGAAGCGTCGATCGCGAGCGCCGATGATCCCGGCGACGGCCGTGCCATGACTGTCCGGGCGTCCAAACGGCTCGCGGGTGAAGTTGCGTTTCTGCATCACGCGACCCGTCAGCGCCTTGTGCGTGGCGTCGACTTCGCCGTCGATGACGGCGACGACGATCCCCGTGCCGTCCTTGCCGGTCCTCGTCCTGAACGCAAGCGCGCCCACCAGCGGACCGCTCACGCGCATTTCTCTCACCAGCCGGTGTGGCACGTCGATTCGCTCGATCGCATCGTCGGGCGCGATCTCCGCGAGGGCAACAGCGGCCGTCGCGGTACGGATGGTTTCGTTCAGCCAGCACACGTCGAGCACACGCCGCGAGCCAAGCACTTCACGCGCCCGCCCGCCACCGGATCGCTTGCCGATCTCCGCGTACAGCGGCGCGACAGCTTTATAGAACTCGTCACGCTGCGATACCAGGTGAGTCTGACGAAGGATCTGTGGCGCACCAATTCGACGCTCACGCGTCTCGCGGTCTTCGAGCCGTGCTGCTTCGCGCAGGACTTCGACCTGTGCGCTGTCTGCCGGCGCGGTTGGCGGAGCCTGCCGTCTCAGCTCGACGACGAGCGGGGCGGGCGCAGCTGCCCGCGGTGCAGCCGCGGCTGCGAGGCCGGCACCGGCGCGAACGCCCGCCCGCTGTGCCATCAGTAGCAAGACGTCATCGGTGGCCTTGGCCACGAAGTGGCTGCCAAGCCGATCGCGGACGCGCTCTCGTGCCCGGTGCAGCGCTCCACTGCTCGTGACGGTCACGCCGCCGACGCGTGGGTTCTTGACGCGGCGTGATGAGCGCATCGCCGTCGCAGTCTTCTTGCCAGTTGCCCGGCGGGTGGTTGTGTGTGCTCGCGTTCCTTTAGCGCGTCGCTTGGCCATTGTCGTCTCCCGACTCCACCAGGAAGCCAAAGTCGAAGCTGTTGACCTGGGCATACACCGGGGGCAGGCGCCCGCGGTTGAACGACACCTTGAAACCGTACCGGCCGGCGATCGTCTCCACGAAGAAGACCTTGAAGTCGATCTGCGCGTAGCCGTGAAACCCGTTGTCGGTCGTATCCGTCAGGTTCGTGTCGGCGTTGAAACGCGATTCACTCAGGAACAGCTGGCGCATGACGCCGTTGATATCGATCTCGACGCGTCGCAGTGGAAGTTGCGTGCCTGGGTTGTCGTAGAACACGGTCAGGCCGGCGCCCGCCTTGTAGCGTGCGATGCGATTCACGTCGGGATCACCTTCGGGAGTCGTCGGTTCCGGTACCGTGGTGCCGAGGCTCTGCCCGACCTCGATTCCACCGGGCACGACGTAGCCACGCCAGAAGCCGCGGCGTCCGAGGAAGCCTCTCGTCATCGACTGCAGGTGAAATCCTGATTCGGCGACGAAGTTGGCGACGTCGAAGTTCGTCGGATCCCCTTCGAGCTTCCCGGCAACGTCGATGAGCCAGCCGGCAATGATGTTCTGCTGCCGCGCGCGAATCAGCTCGTTCACCCGGGCGTTATCGGTCTCGGCCGCGATCTCACGCAGCTGTGCCGGCCGCCACGTCCGTGTGTACCGGTACTTCGCGCCTGCTTCGAAGTGCCGCGCATCACCTTCATCGGCGGTCGTCTTCTTCAGTTGCAGGAACGTGTTGAGGTTCGGGATGCGCAAGTCGGGGTTCAGCGAGATGTCGGCGCCACCGGCGCTTTCGTCCGACGCGGTGGTGACGAACCCGCTGGCAAAGAGATCTTTCTCGCGCGATGCCTTGGGGACCTCCTGAAACACCGCGATCCATTCAGCCTTGATGCTGGCGGGATCGCGCGAGAGATCCGCGCAGACCTGGCCGCTCGAGGTTGTGGCCTCGCCACCTTGACCGGCAAACTCGACCTGGTCGAAACAGAGGCGCGTCGCGCTTGCTGGAATGGCGGCAAAGTTCACGGTGAACGTCGCGCGGCTCAGCGCGTTCTGCGCAACCGATGTCGGCACGATATTGTCAGGCAGCAGTCGAACGCGGTTCCGGTCGAACTGAGGTGCTGCTGGTGTGTTGGTGAGGGCTTGCGAGAAGACCACCGTCATTTGCCGCTCGTTGGTCACGACGGCCGTTGTGATGGTTGGATCCGTTGCCTGCGCTGCCGCCTGCGTCGAGAGCATCAGCGTAATGAGGAGACTGCCAGTCACGTGTCGCATGATCACCCCTACGCTGTCTGCAGCGACAGCTGTACAAACTTGGCAACGTCGCCGATGTTGAGATTGGCGTTGTCGGGGATCTCATCGATGTCGTCGGCAATGCCTGGCAGGAGGATCTTCAGGTTGGCTTTGAAGATGGCAACGCCTTCATTGGTCAGGCCGACGCGCGGATCGCCAAAGGTCAGCGAACCGAGATCGTCGGGATCGAAGACCGGCGGGTCCTGCGTCGTGTCGACGGTGACGAGCGATGTGACCGATGCGATTGCCATCACCACCTGGATGGCGCCGTCGGTGACCGCGGCCTCTTTCTTCTTGATCAGTGCCGCCATCACGTCGCGAGCGTCGCCTGCGGATCGCGCGTCGCGCTTTGCCGTCGTGCGGGCTGCGCCCTTCTTTGCCATTCACCCTCCTCGTCGACTTCGTTGAACCGGGGGGAACCGGGGATTATTAACGTCGAATTCACAAAGAAAGAACAGTGGGCCATCATTCGGGTAACTCTGGAGGCAGCATGGACGACAGTGACCTCGATTTCACGGTGAATCGCCTCGGCGAGTGCCGTGTCCCGTCGCCGATGCAGGGCGTTCGCTTTACCACCGATGACGAACGCGTGCTGTATCACGCCCGGCTGGAGGACCTGAAGCCGTGGCTCGATCGCGGTGCGGATCCGCCCGCGATGGAGTGTGCCGGCCCGAGGCAGATGCTGCACTTCAATCCGTCGGGGCTGGTCTGCGGAATCGTGACGTGCGGCGGGTTGTGTCCGGGACTGAACGACGTCATTCGCGCGATCGTGCTGAGTCTCTATCACCACTACGGCGTTCGCACCGTCTACGGGTTCCGTTTCGGGTTCGAAGGGCTGGTGGGTCGCTGTGGTCACCTGCCGCTCGAGCTGACACCGGCATCGGTCAACCGGATCAGCGACCTCGGCGGATCAATCCTTGGCTCGTCACGTGGTCCACAGAAGCCCGAGGAGATGGTGGAGACGCTGCAGGCGCTCAAGGTCGGCATTCTGTTCGCCATCGGGGGCGATGGGACGCTGCGCGGCGCGCAGGCGATCAGCGATGAGGCGGCCAGGCGCGGGCTCAATCTGAGTGTGATTGGCATCCCGAAGACGATCGACAACGACGTGTCCTTCGTGCAGAAAACGTTCGGGTTCGAGACCGCGGTCACCGAGGCGCGGCGAGCGACCTACGCGGCGAATACGGAAGCCGAATCCGCTCGCAACGGAATCGGACTGGTCAGGTTGATGGGCCGCGACTCGGGATTCATCGCGGCGTTTGCGGTGCTGGTCGATGGTCAGGTGAACTTCTGCCTGGTCCCGGAGGTTCCGTTCACGCTCGAGAAGTTCCTCCCGGAACTGGCCGCCCGGCTCGAACGCAGAGGCCACGCCGTCATTGTCGTGGCCGAAGGAGCCGGTCAGGATCTGATGAAGAGCACGGGCGAAAAAGATGCCTCTGGCAACGTCAAGTACCACGACATTGGTATCGTCCTTCGTGACGCGATCAAGGCGCACTTCTCGCGCGCCGGCATCGAGATCAACCTGAAGTACATCGATCCGAGCTACACGATCAGGAGCGTGCCGGCCACGCCGCACGACTCGGCCTTCTGCCTGCTGCTCGGGCATAGCGCCGTTCATGCCGGGATGAGCGGCCGGACCGGCATGGTGGTCGGATTCTGGAACCATCAGTTCACGCACGTGCCGATCTCCCGTGCGGTCTCGGCGCGAAAGAAAATCGATCCTGAGGGTTCACTCTGGAGCAGCGTTCTCGCCTCGACGGGGCAATCGCGAGACATGCGTTGAGACCGGCGCCCACGGCATACCGTGGGCTCGAAAACACACGCATCAAAAAGATTCCTGCGCGATAGACTGAACCCGACTGGCATTGAACCTGTTCCGAGGAAGGCCTTATGTTTATCCCTGCATATCGTTCACCGGCGGTGGCCCTTATCCTCTCGGCGGCGCTGGCGGCGCCACCGGGTTCGATTCTTCTGGCGCAAACCAAGCCGGCGCCAAACCAGCTTCCGGCAATTGCCCCGCCGCCGGCTGCCCCCGCCCCGCCACCAGGCACGAACGCCGACACCGGCTGGCCCCGGAATGTGACTCTCAAGAGCGGCGACGCGACGTTGTATCAGCCACAGGTGGAAAGCTGGGCCGGACAGAAGCAGATCGTCGCGTGGTCGGCGGTGTCGTATCTGCCCCTGAACGCGAAAGAGCCGGCGCTCGGGACCGTCAAGATCGAAGGCCCGACCAAGGTGTCACTCGACGAGCGCGTCGTCACAATGGATCTCCGGATCACCGAGTACAACTTCAGGACGCTGTCGCCCGATCAGGTAAAGGCGCTGGTCGCGGACATCCAGGGCCTGCCGCAGAACGAGCGCGTGCTCGATCTCGATCGCCTGCTCGCGTATACCTCCAGCAGCACGCTGCAGGTCAAGAACGTCGAAGGGATCAAAGCCGACCCACCCAAGGTGTTCTGGTCGGTCGCGCCTGCGGCTCTGCTCGGTATCGACGGCGAGGCCATCTGGAGCCCGGTGAAGGACGTCGATCTTCGTTACGCCGTGAACACGAACTGGGATCTGTTCGAGCACACACCGAGCAAGAAGTTCTACCTGCGTTACAACGAGTCGTGGCTCGAAGCGGACGCGGTGACCGGGCCGTGGAAGGCCGTGGGTGGCAAGCTCCCGGAGAGCTTCTCGAAGCTGCCCAACGACGAGAACTGGAAGGATGTGAAAGCCGCCCTTCCCGGGAAGAAGCTGTCGACCAAGGCGACCCCGAAATTGTTCGTGAGTACCGACCCGGCCGAACTGATCGTCCTCGACAACAAGATCAGCTACCTGAAGGTCGAAGGGGCGCCGACGCTGCTTTGGGTCAACAACACGGACGCCGACCTGTTCCGCATGGGCATCAGCGGCGACTTCTACTTCCTCGTTGCGGGGCGATGGTTCAAGGCGGCAACGCTCGATGGTCCCTGGACGTTCGCGACGCCATCGCTCCCCGAGGACTTCAAGCGGATTCCAGTCGAGCATCCACGATCGCGCGTGCTCGCGTCCGTGCCGGGCACAGCACAAGCGACTGAAGCTGTCCTCCTCGCGTCCATCCCGCGAACGGCACGCGTCAATCGGAAGGAACTGAAGGCACCTGAGGTCATCTATCAGGGCGATCCGATGTTCAAGGCGATCGAAGGGTCGAAGGGCGTCGAGCAGGCCGTGAACACCGACAAGGACATCGTCAAGTCCGGCGACCTGTACTACATGTGTTTCCAGGGTGTGTGGTTCATGTCGCGATCGGCAACCGGTCCGTGGGAGGTTGCGACCACCGTGCCGTCGGAGGTCTACACGATTCCTGCGAGCTCGCCCGTCCATCACGTGACCTACGTCACGGTCGAGGAAGACGATGATGACGAGTGGGTCACGTTTGCGTACGTTGCGGCGTACACCGGTGTGATGGTCGGATGGGGCTGCGCCATGTGGGGCAGCGGCTGGTACTACCCGCCTTATTACTATGGGGGAGGGTTCTATCCCATCTACTATCCCTATCCGCATACGTATGGGATGGGCGCCTGGTATAACCCGCACACTGGCGCGTTCGGGCGCGGTGTGGCCGCGTACGGACCGTACGGCGGCGTGGGTATGGCCGCGTCGTACAACCCGCGCACGGGAACATACGCGCGCGGTGCGGCCGCTTACGGTCCATATGGATCGCGTGCATACGGCCAGGCGTACAACCCACGCACTGGTGCCTACGGTCAGACTCGCCAGGGTTCCAACGTCTACGGCAACTGGGGTTCGAGCTCTGTGCAGCGCGGCGACGACTGGGCGCAGTCGGCACACGTGCAGAACTACCGCCGCGGCACCACGACGACCGGTGCTCGTAACGATGATGGCGCTGGTGCTGTCACGCGCACTGATCGACAGGGCAACAGGTCTACGATTGCGCGGACGGAAGGTGGCGACATCTACGCCGGGCGCGATGGCAATGTCTATCGGCGGAACGACGGCGGAGGCTGGGAGCAGAACAACGGGTCGGGCGGCTGGAGCCCGGTCGAGAATGACGGACAAGCTGCCCAGCAGGCGCGCGATCGTGCAGCCCAGACGCGCGACCGGGCGTCCGGATCGACCACCACAACGAACAGGTCTGACTGGTCCGGCTCCACGCAGGGGCGCCAGCTCGAAGGCGATCGCGGTGCTCGGACGACGGGCAACCAGCGCACGACCGATCGCAGCGGCTGGCACAGTGGCGGTGCGACGCGAGCCGGCGGCGGCAGCTATCGCGGCGGCGGCGGCATGCGAGGCGGCGGCGGGCGGCGGCGCTAACGCGCCTTGCGAGTCCGTCGTGCTTGGTGCCTCGTTCTTCGTCCGTCCAAGGTCATGAGTCCCGAGTCCGCGTGGACCCAGGACCCAGGACTCTGGGCGGACAAGGAACCGAGGACCAGTTTCTAGGTCGCGACCGTCGGAAAAGCATCCACGGTTTTCGAGCCACCCGCAGCAGGAGCGTCGAGATGCAGCGTCTGCGTTGGGAAGGCGATCGACGTTCCGGCGTTGTGCACGATCTCCATTGACTGCAGCAGCAGCCCTTCCTGGATTTCGAGAAACTGATTCCAGTCCGTGGCAAAGATGTAGGAGAAGAGCTCGATGTCGAGCGAGAACGCGCCGAGTCGAAGGAATCGGACGCGAACCGACTCGAGATCGGCGCCAGGCTGGCTCATGAGCATTGCCTGCAACTGGCTGATGATCGTCCGAATCTGTTCGGGTGTTGTGTCGTACCGCAGGCCAATCACGTGACGGAACCAGAACTTGTCGCGATCGGAAAGTGTCTCGATGTTGACCGTCGAGATTTGACCGTTCGGCACACTCAGCATCGTGCGGTCCAGGGTGCGGATGCGCGTTGACCGCAGCCCGATCTGATCGACGGTCCCGACGACCTCGCCCAGCCTCAGCACGTCGCCAACGCGCAGCGCCTTGTCAAACACCAGTGAGAACCCGCCGACGACGTTCTCGAGCGTCTTCTGCGCGGCGAGCGCTACAGCGATGCCGCCGATGCCGAGTCCCGCGAGCGCCGCCGTGGGATCGAAGCC
>JALDXQ010000121.1:0-21449 GCA_032156805.1 Acidobacteriota bacterium | reverse complement strand
GAACCGCTGGATCTTGCGTGCCCGCGCCACGGTCAACTTGTCGTCTTCAGACAGCTCGTCGATGCCGAGAATCGCGATGATGTCCTGGAGATCCTTGTATCGCTGCAGGATCTGCTTGACGGTGCGCGCGACTGTGTAGTGCTCCTCGCCGAGGACTCGCGGATCAAGGATGCGCGAGGTGGATGCCAGCGGATCGACCGCCGGATAGATACCCAGCTCCGCGATCTGGCGAGAGAGGTTCGTCGTCGCATCGAGGTGCGCGAAGGTGGTCGCAGGTGCCGGGTCCGTGTAGTCGTCGGCCGGAACATAGATCGCCTGCACCGACGTGATCGAACCCTTCTTCGTGGACGTAATGCGCTCCTGCAATTCGCCCATCTCCGTCAGCAGTGTCGGCTGATAGCCGACGGCCGACGGCATTCGGCCCAGCAGCGCCGACACCTCGGAGCCGGCCTGCGTAAAACGGAAGATGTTGTCGATGAACAGGAGCACGTCCTTGCCTTCCGCGTCGCGGAAGTACTCGGCCACGGTGAGCGCCGAGAGACCGACACGCAGCCGCGCACCGGGTGGCTCCGTCATCTGGCCGTAGACAAGTGCCGCACGCGACTTCGACATGTCCTCGACGTTGACAACGCCTGACTCCTGGAACTCGAGCCACAGGTCGTTGCCTTCGCGTGTGCGCTCTCCAACACCGCCGAATACGGAGACTCCACCGTGCTTGGTCGCAATGTTGTTAATGAGCTCCATGATGATTACGGTCTTACCGACGCCAGCGCCGCCGAACAAACCGATCTTTCCGCCCTGCAAGTACGGTTCGAGCAGGTCGATCACCTTGATGCCGGTCTCGAACATCCGCAGTTCGGTCGACTGGTCTTCGAGTGTTGGTGCATGCCGGTGAATCGGCCAGCGTTCTTTCGATGAGACCGGGCGGTCCGGAAAGTCCACTGGTTCGCCCAGGACGTTGAGCACTCGGCCGAGCGTCTCGGGTCCGACCGGAACGGAGATTGGAGCCCCGGTGTCAAGGACGGCCATGCCTCGCGTCATGCCGTCGGTCGGCTTCATCGCGACTGCCCGCACGCGATTCTCGCCGAGATGCTGTTCGACCTCGGCGACGACATCGATCTTCTCGACGCCGACGCCCCCCTCGGAGACAATTCGCACGGCGTTGTAGATCTCGGGTAGGCCCTCGGCGAACTCGATGTCGATGACGGGACCGATGACCTGTACGACCTTCCCAACCTTCTGTGCTGTTGCTGTCTGTGCCATACGTCTCTTCCTACGTCGCGGACGCGCCCGATACGACTTCGATAATCTCGCGAGTGATCGCGGCCTGTCGAACCTTGTTCATGTAGAGGGTCAAGTTGTCGAGCATCTCCGCGGAGTTTCGGGTCGCAGCATCCATGGCTGTCATCTGCGCGGCAAAGAACGCCGCATTCGATTCCAGCAGGGCGCGATAGATCTGCACCTGGATGTGACGGGGCAGAAGCTCTTTGAAGATTTCTTCCGGTGCGGGCTCGTAGCGGTACTCCGTCCTGGGCCCTGCCGCTTCTTCGCCCTTGATGCGAGGGATCGGCAGCAGCTGCTCGACCACGAGGCGCTGCGCGATCACCGACTTGAACTCGTTGTAGACGAGGTGCACGCTGGACGCCGCGCCCGAGACGAACTCTTCGATCGCCGCATTCGCCACCGGAACAGCGTCGTTGAAGTTCAATTTTTGAAAGATGCCTGTCGCCTCATAGCGGACGTCGAAGCCACGCCGCCGATAGAAGTCACGACCCTTCCGTCCGATCAGTTCGAGCGCCACACCACGTCCCGGTCCTTCTTTGATGATGAACTGCCCGGCCGCCTTGATGATGTTCGAATTGAAGCTGCCGCAAAGACCGCGATCGGCAGTCACCACGATCAAGAGCGGTCGTCCCTGCCCGGCCTCGGGGATCCGGAACAGTGGAT
This sequence comes from Acidobacteriota bacterium, assembly GCA_032156805.1. Taxonomy (GTDB): domain Bacteria; phylum Acidobacteriota; class Vicinamibacteria; order Vicinamibacterales; family UBA2999; genus Gp6-AA40. Next base: position 19,502 of record JALDXQ010000121.1, on the reverse strand, counting down.
GTGCGTCCTGATCAACGCGCGACGCCAACTCGTGCAAGACCCGCTGCATCTTCTGGGCAAACGGTCGTGCGGCAACCACCCGCTCTTGCGCCCTGCGCAGTCGCGACGCGGCGATCATCTTCATCGCCTTCGTGATCTGTTGAGTCGACTTGACCGCGCGGATGCGGCGCCGGAGATCGATCAGTGATGGCATGACCTTGCGTTAAGCGGCTGCACCAGCCGGAGACGGAACAGCGCCCTTCTGCTGGCCAAACTCCTTGAGCGCTGTCTCGAGCGCCGCCTTCGTGTCGTCGTCGAGGATCTTCTTCTCCGCGATCGTGGATAGCACCCGGGGATGTCTCGTCTCGAGGAACCGATAGAGATCCTCCTCGTAGCGGCGGACGTCTTCGACGGCCACCGCGTCGAGAAATCCTTTCGTCGCGGCGTAGATGATCGCGACCTGCTTTTCGACTGGCAACGGCTGATACTGCGGCTGTTTGAGAATTTCGACGAGACGGCGGCCGCGATTGAGCTGCGCCTGAGTCGCCTTGTCGAGATCGCTGCCGAACTGCGCGAAAGCAGCGAGCTCGCGATACTGCGCGAGGTCCAGTCGGAGCGAACCAGCCACCTGGCGCATCGCTCGGATCTGGGCCGAGCCGCCAACGCGCGACACGGAGTTGCCGACGTTGATCGCCGGGCGCACTCCCTGGTGGAACAGATCGCTCTCCAGGAAGATCTGGCCATCGGTGATCGAGATGACGTTCGTCGGAATGTACGCAGAGAGGTCGCCAGCCTGCGTCTCGATGATGGGTAGCGCCGTGAGCGATCCGCCACCGAGTGACACATTGAGCTTGGCCGCTCGCTCCAGGAGACGGGAGTGCAGATAGAAAACGTCTCCTGGATACGCCTCGCGGCCCGGGGGACGCCGCAGCAACAGCGAGATCTCGCGATAGGCCTGCGCGTGCTTCGACAGATCGTCGTAGACCACGAGGGCGTGGCGGCCGCTGTCGCGGAAGAACTCGCCGATCGCGCAGGCTGAATATGGGCTGATGTAGAGCATTGGCGCCGGATCGGCCGCGGCGGCGGCGACGACGATCGTGTAGCTCATCGCGCCGTACTCTTCGAGCGTCCGAACGACCTGCGCAACCGTCGACTGCTTCTGACCGATCGCGTTGTAGATGCAGATGACGCCAGTCCCGCGCTGGTTGATGATCGCGTCCACGGCGACAGCGGTCTTCCCGGTCTGGCGGTCGCCGATGATCAGCTCGCGCTGTCCGCGACCGATCGGCACCATCCCGTCAATGGCCTTGAGGCCTGTCTGCAGCGGCTCCTTCACGGGCTGCCGCTCGACCACGCCGGGGGCGAGACGTTCGATCGGGAGGAACTCCTTCGTTTGAATGGGACCCTTGCCGTCAATTGGCTGGCCCAGCGCATTCACGACGCGACCGAGCATTTGATCGCCGACGGGGACGGAGATGATTCGTCCGGTTCGCTTGACCGGATCGCCTTCCTTGATCGCCTTGAAGTCGCCGAGGAGCACCGCGCCGACGCTGTCTTCTTCGAGGTTCAGCGCAATGCCAAAGACACCCTCGGGGAACTCGAGCATCTCGCCGGCCATCGCGCGCTCGACGCCGTGGATGCGCGCGATGCCGTCTCCGAGAGAAATCACGCTCCCGACCTCGGCGACATCGACCTGCACGGCATAGTTGCCAATCTGGTCTCGAATGATCTTGGAGATTTCTTCCGCTCTGATATCCATATCAATCCTGACAGCGCTGGGATCGTCCGCAGCGGCTCTACGTTCAGCTGCGCTCTGACAGCCGGTGTCTCACTTTGGCAAGTTGAGTGGCAATGCTCCCGTCGTACACGGTGCTCCCGATTCGCGTCACGACGCCCCCAATGATCGCCTCGTTCACCTTCGTCGTCATGGCGACGGTACGGCCGGTGATCTTGACGAGACGCTGCTGCAGCTCCGCCGCGCGCTCAGGCGATAGCGGTGCGGCAGTTGTCACTTCAGCCTGGATGACCTGACGATGCTCCATCAAGCGTTCACGATACACATCGAGGAGGTCGGGAACGAGCTCGAGCCGACCACGCGTCGCCAGCAGCAACAGCAACTTCGCGACCGGTGCTGATGGTTGAGCGCGATCCAGAATCTGCTGCACTAACGCCCGTTTCGCGCCGGCGGAGACGACGGGGTTGGCGAGTGTGCGCTGGAGATCGGGATGACCTTGCACCAGATCAGCGAAGGCGGCGAGATCCGTCTCCGCGGCGACTGGGTCTGATTCCTTGATTGTGACGTCGAGCAGCGCGCGTGCGTAGCGTGCTGCGGAGGCCCGCATGCTCATGCTTTGGTCTGCTGTAGTTCGAGCTTGTACCTGAAAGGCACAAGCGTCTATTTATACCACGGCCGAGTGGCCGTCTGCAGCCAAAGCCGTCCGACCTCAGCGTTGCGAGGTGATCTGCTCGAAAAGTCGGTTCAACTCGGCCTCGGAGCTGAAATCCACCTCAAGTCGACCACCCTGTCCACGCCTGACGATACGAACTTTCGTCCCCAGGGCGAAACGGAGCCGATCCTCGGCGGCACGAGTGTGCACATCCTTCGGGGCCTCCGGCGGCCGTGTCGCAGCCTGGGTAGCCGGTTTCTGCGCCAGAAGACGCTTCACGAGTGCCTCGGTTTCGCGGACAGACATGCCCTTCGAGATGATCTCGCGAGCGGTCTGGCGCTGGGCCGCTGCATCAGACAGCGGCAACAGCGCGCGGGCGTGACCGGTTGACAGAGACCCAGCCGCCAGATCACCACGCACTTCGTCGGGCAGCTTGAGCAAGCGCATGAAGTTCGCGACCGAACTGCGATCTTTTCCGACGGCGGCTGCGATCTGATCCTGCGTCAACGAGAAATCCTCAGCGAGACGCTGATATGCGAGCGCCTCATCGACAGGGTTCAGGTTTTCGCGTTGCAGATTCTCAATGAGGGCGAGCTCGAGGAGCTGCTGGTCCCCCTGTGACACTTCCCTGACAACGACAGGAACACGCTGTAACCCCGCGCGCTGAGCAGCACGCCAGCGTCGCTCGCCGGCGATGATGCGATATCGCGCACCGTCTCGACGCACAAGGATCGGCTGAATGATTCCGTTCGACTTGATGGATCGCGCCAGCTCCTCCAGCTTCGCATCGTCCATTGTCAGGCGAGGTTGCTGCTCGTTCGGCGCCAGGAGATCGATGTCGACGTCCATCGTGCCGGTGCGAATCGGCTCCGGAGCATCTGGAATCAGCGCGCTGAGCCCCTTACCGAGAGCGGGACGACGTTCGAGCATAGGGAAAGCTACTCCTCTCAGGCGGCGTTGCGGGCGAGCACTTCTTTCGCAAGCGCAGCGTAGGCGGCGGCTCCTCGAGACTTGGCATCGTAGAGAGCCGCAGGCATTCCGTGACTCGGTGCCTCACCGAGCTTGACGTTGCGCGGAATGATTGTGTTGAAGACCTTCTCTTTGAAGAACTCGCGCACATCGCGCGCGACAAGCTGACCCAGATTGGTTCTGTCGTCGTACATTGTGAGGAGCACGCCGTCAATCTCGAGGGACGGATTCAAACCACCGCGAACGCGCCGCATCGTGCCCACCAGATCGGCGAGCCCCTCGAGCGCGAAGTATTCACAGTGAAGCGGGATCAAGACGGCATCGGCCGCAACGAGCGCGTTGAGCGTGAGCAGACCGAGAGATGGCGGGCAGTCGATGAAGACGTGGTCGAACCGGGAGCGAAGAGGATCGACAATTCTCTTCAGTCGAAGTTCACGATCTGCCAGCGAGACCATCTCGATTTCGGCACCGGTGAGATTCCTGTCGGCCGGCACAAGAAAGAGATTCGAGACCTTCGTCGACAACAGGAACGATTCCGGAGCACCTCCGACAAGGAGCGCTTCGTACACAGTTCCAGCTTCCGTCCGTTGCGCCTTGGAGCCGAGGCCACTTGTCAGATTGCCCTGTGGGTCAACGTCAATGAGCAGGACTCTCCGCCCCGCTATCGCGAGGGAGGTGGCCAGGTTGATTGCGGTGGTGGTCTTTCCGACACCACCCTTTTGATTTGCGACGGCCACAATCCGGGCGGAGGCTGAATTGGAAAGCCCAGAAATATCTGTCATTCGGCCTATTGTCCTGCTTCGCTGTGGTGGCTCTCACTCTAGTACGCTAGATGTCGTATGTCAAGCAGTGTTTCACGTGAAACGAGGCGAAAATTCAGCGACAACGCTTGCCTCGCTATGTTTCACGTGGAACGCTGTTGCCAGCATAGCCGACCGAACGCTTTTCCAGGATCACCAGACTGCTGGCCTGTTCGAGCAGTGGAAAAGAGGCCTTCCAGGTCAGTGGCGGCGTCACGGAAACGGGTCCGGAGGCGCCGGCTGATGTCCGGAACAGAAAGATCTCCCCGCTCGGCCTGACAAACGCCTGCATGCTCATGAGGACACGAGATTCGATTCTGACCGCCCGAATCGTCAGCAGATCGTGCGCCTCATGGAGCCGCGGCTTCGTCAGCAACTCCTCGAACCTCGAAGTAATGACGTCGCCACGCGCTAAATCAAGCGACCGGAGAGCTTCCTTGAGGAACACGGACTTCCTGGTCTTCGCCTCGACCATCAGGAGGTTCACATCTTTAAGCGCAAGCGCCATCGGGATGGCCGGAGAACCACCCCCGCTGCCGATGTCCAGGACAGTTCGCACCGATGGCCGAACATGTGAGGCCGCAACCATCGGTTCGATGAGGAGCCGATCAAGAGCTTCAGGCGACAGGTCCTCGACATTCAGCCCGGTGAGATTGATCTTCCTGTTCCATGTTGAAAGGAGCCGGTAATAGATCTCGAGCTGGGCGCCCAGCTCCTGGCGAATCGTCAGGCCGGCTCTTCGCGCGCGGCGCGCCAGACGCTCCTGAAACTCGCGGCTGCTCACGTATGTGCTGCGGGAGGGTTTAACCTGCTGAGAAAGACGCCGAGTACCGCAACCGCGGCTGGCGTCATCCCGGGGATTCGCGCCGCTTGGCCAAGCGTTTCCGGCTGAACCTGCCTTAACCGTTCAACTACCTCACGCGAAAGCCCGGGCACGTCTTGAAACGGAAAGCCCAACCCGATTCGACGACGAGCGTCCCGTTGTGTTCGTTGTGCCCGAGACGCCTCCTGCTCAAGGTAACCGGCGTACTTCATCGTCGTTTCCAGCGTGGACAGATCGATGTCTCGTAATTCCGGATCGGTCTCGAGCACGACGCTCCGCGCATCCATGAGGTCACGAAGCTTCACTTCCGGTCGTCGAAGAAGCTGCGATGCAGGGACACGGTCGCCGCTGTGTGAGTACACGTGAGTCTCGTCGAGAACACGGGAGTTTCGTTCGAAACGACGACGTCTTGCCTCGAACAGTTCCCACTGCTCATCGCCAACAACCCCGACATCGCGTCCTCGTGGGGTCAGTCGCAGATCGGCGTTGTCGATCCGCAGGAGCAAGCGATGTTCCGCGCGTGACGTGAACATCCGATACGGCTCCAGGCAACCTCGCGTCACAAGGTCGTCGACCATCACACCGATGTAGGCATCCTCGCGTCCCAGGACAAAGTCACTCTCGCACCTCACAGAACGAGCCGCGTTGATTCCCGCAATCAGTCCCTGCGCCGCAGCCTCCTCGTACCCAGAGGTGCCGTTGATTTGTCCAGCGAGAAAGAGCCCCGCCACGCGTCGAGACTCCAGCGTTGGTGTCAGCTCCGTCGGCTGAACGAAGTCATATTCGATGGCATAGCCAGGACGAATCATGCGGGCGTCTTCGAGACCGGGAAGAGCGCGAACGAGTTGCTCCTGCACTGATCGCGGCAACGACATCGAGAATCCGTTGACGTAGATCTCGTTGCCGTCAACTGTCTCCGGTTCGAGGTAGATCTGATGACGCTCCCGGTCGGGAAACCGCATGATCTTGTCCTCGAGCGAGGGGCAGTAACGAGGACCGATCCCACTGATCTGACCGTTATAGAGCGGGCTTTCACTGATGTGCGCACGGACCAGGTCACGCACACGGTCATTGGTGTGAAGGAGCCAGCAACTGATTCGGTTCTCGAGTGGCTTGCGAGTTCGATATGAGAACGGTGTGGGATGGAGATCGCCGTTCTCTTCGACGAAAACACGCGACTGCACGTGATGGTTGAAGTCGATGCTGCGGCGATCCAGGCGCGGCGGCGTTCCCGTCTTGAGACGACCGACTTCGAACCCCAAAGCTCTAATCGACTCTGCAAGCTCAATTGATGGCGGCTCGTCGACCCTGCCAGCCGACCGGCGCTCCTGACCCTCATGTATCAGCCCATTGAGAAATGTTCCGGTCGTGACGATCAACGCCGAACACGTGAGCCGATCCCCATCCTCGAGCGCCAAACCTTCCACACGGCCGTTTTCAATGAGAATTCGGCCTGCTCGTCCAAGAATCCACTCAATATTGGGCTCATGACCAAGTCGTCCGGCCACCCACCGACCGTAAAGCTTCTTGTCTGCCTGTGCTCGCGGCGACCACACGGCCGGACCGCGACTCCTGTTCAGCAGCTTGAACTGAATTCCTGTGGCATCTATGGCCTGCCCCATCAAACCACCCAGCGCATCTATCTCGCGAACGAGATGGCCCTTGGCCGTACCGCCAATCGCGGGATTGCACGGCATGTGCGCCACCGTCTCCTGCGACAGCGTGCACAACCCAACGCGACATCCCATGCGTGCTGCAGCGTACGCGGCTTCAACACCCGCGTGTCCGGCGCCCACGACAATCACATCGAAAGTCATCACGAATTACTTCCCGATGCAAAAGTGCTCGAAGATGTAGTCCAACGTCTCATCACTCGTGCGCACGCCAACCACTTCTGCCAGGCTCGTCCGGGCGCGATGGAGATCGACGAGCACGAACTCCTCAGGCGTCAGTTCTTCGCGAACCGCGACGCACACACGGCGCAGGATCGAACGCACATCCTCGAGAAGCAACACGTGACGCAGGTTCGAGATCTCCGCCGCGTCGCGTAATCTTTCTTCTCCTGTCAGCGACAAGATGATGGACCGTCTCAACTCACTGAGACCTTCCCCCTGTAGGGTCGATACTCGAACCGCATCGTCGATCTGCCACTTCGGCCCCCGGTCGGCCTTGCTGGCAACAACGAGACGTGCTCTCGATGACGGCGAGTCAAGCAGGCGACGATCTTCCTCTGTCAGTTCTTCGCCAGAGTCGATCACGATCAACATCAGATCGGCCGCATCGCGGGCGCGCACGGCCCGCATGACACCCTCTCGCTCGACAGCGTCGTACGTCTCACGCTCCCCTGCAGTGTCCACCAGCGTAACGGCGAGACCATCCAGATCGATCGTCTCGGTCAGCAGATCTCTGGTCGTGCCCGGCACGTCAGTGACGATGGCGCGATCCTGGCCGACGAGTGCGTTGAACAGGCTCGACTTCCCGGCGTTGACGCGTCCCGCGATCACGACCGTCGCGCCTTCTCGAATCAGTCGTCCACGACCTTCATGAGACAGCACCGCGTTCAACTCGTCGAGAATCTCACCGACGCGTGCAGCGACTTCCTGTCTCTCAATGAAATGAAAACCCTCGTCGGGAAAATCCAGTGAGGCCTCGAGCCGGGCGATCAGATCGAGCAGTATCTGATCGAGTCTCTTGATGCGATCGCCCAGCGTACCCTGCAACTGATCGAAGGCGGTCTGGGCCTGCAGTGGTGTTGCGGCATCAATCAGATCGGCAACGGCTTCTGCCTGGGTGAGATCGATGCGCCCGTTCAGAAACGCCCTGAACGTGAACTCTCCAGGCCTCGCCAGGCGCGCACCAACCGAGACGAGCTCTTGGACTATTGCGCGCAGCACGACCGGACTCCCATGAGCACTGATCTCGACGACGTCTTCTCCGGTGTAGGAGCGGGGGGCCGGAAACCATGTCGCGATGACCTGATCGGCGACACGCGCCGAGCCCGCACAAACGAGCGAGAACCGTGTCAGCGTCGCCTCTCGCGGTGACAGCGGTTCCCGCCGCGTCAGCACGCGCGCCGCGATGTCTCTCGCCCCTGGCCCGCTCAGGCGGACCACACCAATGCCACCACGCCCGGTCGGCGTTGCAATGGCCACGATGGTGTCGTCAGAGGAGAACATGCGTCACCCGCAGACGATCGTCGACGCGACGTGCGCCGGTCGGCTTACTGCCTGGCTGAAATGATGACGGTCTTCATGAACGCGTCGCCGATGCTCTCCGAGCTCACGGTCGGGTCTTCGGCGATTGCGATGTGAACGATCCGTCGTTCGTACGGATTGAGGGGACCCATCTCCTGGGGAATGCCGCTGCTGCGCGCCTTGTCGGCCATGAACCGCGCCATCTGCTTGATCTCCGCGTCCTTGTCCCGCCGGAAACCGTTGCAGTCGACAATCACGCGGTTGTCCTCGCCCAGCTGACGTCGAAAAGCAGTGGCCACGACGTGCTGCAACGCCTGCAGGCCTTCGCCGCTCCGGCGGATCAGCACACCACCTTCTTCGCCTTCGAGATTGATGCGCGTCGCCTCCGGCGAGTCCTCAATCTTCACAGTCAGCTCGATCCCCATCGCGTTCACGACGTTCTGGACGAAGTCGGCAATTTGTCTCGTCAGGGTTTCGTTCACGCTCGATCCTCGTCGACGTTAGCTCTTGCGTTCGGCGGCGGCAGTACGGCTTGCCCCCGCACTCTTCATCTTTCGCTCTGCCGGAGGACGCGCCGGCGTGAGCGTGGGTGGCCCGATCATCCAGTTGGTGAAGTATTGCTGCCCGATCGCCCACAGATTACCGACGAACCAGTAGATGACCAGTCCGCTCGGTACCCACAGGAACATGACGCCGAACATGAGCGGCATCATCATCATGATTCTCTGCTGCGCAGGGTCAGCAGTCGATGGCGTGATCTTTTGCTGCCAGAACATGGTCAGCGCCATCAGCACCGGCGTGACGTAGTAGGGATCGTGCTCGGAGAGGTCCTTGATCCACCAGCCGAATTCGGCGCCGCGAAGTTCAATCGCCTGCGACAGCAGCGAGTAGAACGCAAACAGGATCGGCAGCGTGAGGAGCATCGGCACGCAGCCGCTCGCGGGATTGACGCCCTTCTCACGGTAGAGATTCATGATCTCCGTGTTCATCTTCTGCCGCGCCGGATCTGTTACCTTCAACCCCGCATAGTGGTCCTGAATCGCTTTGAGCTGCGGCTGCAACGCCTGCATCTTGCGCATCGAGACGACGCTCTTGTGACGTAGCGGAGCAATCGCCAGGTTGATCAGGATTGTGAGAACGATGATGGCCCAGCCCCAATTCCCGACGTAGCTGTGAACCCAGGTGAGCGCATTCAAAAGCGGTACGCAGAACACTCTGAACATGCCGAAGTTGATTGCTTTCGTGAACTCGGGGTCCACCGGCTGCAGTACGGCGAACTGCTTCGGGCCGACAAAGAATCGCAAGTCCTTGATCGGTTGTGCGGGCTGAATCGTATGAGCGAGAAGCTGGCGGGTGGTGCCTTCCTGGCCGGACAGCGTTACCGGTTGGTACTGAAGACGCGCCTGCCCTGGCTCGATCGCAGCGGCAATGAAGTAGTGATCGTCAACGCCCGCGAATCGAAATTGACTCTCGGGTGACCCGAGCTCTGCGAGGCCGTCCGGCAGCACGCGCTCGACGTCCCCATCTCGATAAAAAATTGCCTCTGGCGGTTGGATGTAATTGCCCGTGAAGAAGCTGCCACCTGCGGCGGTGGCACCTGCATCGCCGAGCGCTGGCCCCCACGCGATTGCCGGCTGCAGGGTCTCAGTGCCGTTGGCAACCGTCGCGGAAAAACTGACGACGTAGTTGGTGGGCGAGAAAGAAAACTCCTTCCGTACTTGAAGTCCGTCGGCCCCGGCGAACTCGAAGGTCACCTTCGCAGGCTGGGAGGTGGCATCAACGCGGCCACCGTTGTCGCCACTCACACGATATAGCGCGTTGTTCAACCTCTGGCTGAGTGCAGGGTCCTCGACCATGAGCGCGAACGGTCGCGCGTGTTCCGGTGGAATATCCGATGGCACCAAGTCGACCAGGTTGCCGGCCTGATCCCGAAAGGCCTTGAGACGCCACCGTAACACCCGTCCACCTCGGTTCGTCAGGACCACCTGGACCGTCGACGTATCGACGACGATCTCGCGCTCACCCGCCTCACCTTCCGCTGGCTCGGCAGGCGCAGCCGGAGGCGCGGTCACGGCCTTGTCATCCGAGACTTGCGGTGCTACCGATGGCGGCTCTGAGGGAGCCGGTGACGACGAAGGCGATGTCGCCGGCGACGTGGGCGGCGGCGGAGGCACAAAGATCGCCTGGTAGGCGTACAGAACGACAAACGACAAAAGGATTGCTGCGAAGAACCTGCGTTCCATGTCCCCAGGCTTAGGAATGCGGGACCGGGTCTACGCCGTGACCACCAAAAGGGTGGCAACGCAGGAGGCGGCGACAACCGAGCCACGTGCCGCGACATGCACCGTGGGTGCGGACGGCTTCCGCCATGTAGTCCGAGCAGGAGGGCAAGAACCGACACGAACCCGTAAACAACGGCGAAAAAAACAACTTGTAGCCCTTAAGAAGCACGAGGAGCACCGTGACGAGCGCTGCGTCCAGTCGTCTTCCCAGCACTCTCCCGGCTTTTCTTAATGGCCCGGCTGAAATCGGCTTCAATCTCGGAGAAGGGAGCATCGAACATTTCCCGGCGAGGCACAATGACTACGTCCAGTCCTGGCTGTGTGTCGAAAACAGGCGCACTTTTGTGGCACCTGAACAGCTCCCGTGCGAGGCGCTTCACGCGATTCCGACGAACAGCCGCCCCCAGCTTACGGCTGGCGGCGACGCCGAACCGAGGGTGTGTGCAAGAGTTCGGAACGACGATGACGGTCATGAATCGCGCATTAACCCGAGTTCCTTCGGAATATACGCGTTCAAACTCGGGGCGCCTGCGAATCCGCTCATGAGGCGCCAACCCACGCGCCGCCGGCATAATCAGCCTTCGTCGGCCACCGTCAGACGTTTTCTTCCCTTGGCCCGCCGTCGTTTCAGCACAATCCGGCCGTTCTTGGTAGCCATTCGAACCCTGAACCCGTGCGCCTTCTTCCGGCGCCTGGTGTTTGGTTGAAACGTGCGCTTTCCCTTCATTCCCGTCCTACGTTAGAAAACCGGCCGTTTTTGAGCTGGCGCGAAACCTCAATAGTACTCGCCAGCCCTTCCGGCTGTCAAAAAATCAAGATCGGTTTGATGTGTTACAGTCGCGGGCGCTCTCTTTCGGTGCTGCATGGCGAGTCGCCACTTCGGTTTCTTCCCCAAGATTTCCACAACTGTGGAAAACACTGTGGAAAAACGCGCCGAGCTCATCAACACAAGCGAATCACCCCTAGTTTCTTAGCTTTTACGATCCTGTGTCGCCCGACGGTCAGGGCGCCATGATCAACACTGCGTTTTTGAGCTAATTACCATGGATTCAAGTATTTGGGACCAGGTCCTGGCGCGAGTTGAAACCAAAGTCAACCGCCACAGCTACTACACATGGTTCCGGCCAACCTCGCTGATTGCCGACAGCGGTGTCGGTTTGACGGTTCGAGTACCCACTCCCCTATTCACTGATTGGCTGACAAAACACTACTCCGGTGTGCTGGCCGAGGCGCTCGAGGAAGTCAGGCGACCCGGCACCAGCGTAGCGTTTATCCCCGACGGAAATGAGCCCGTTCGTGAAGAAACGACGGAATCCACTCCAACCGAGTTTCCGGGTCCGTCAGTTTCAGGCGGTCTTACGCCTCGCTACACCTTCGACACCTTCATCGTCGGACCATCCAATCAGTTCGCACACGCCGCCTGTCGGGCGGTCGCTGAAGCGCCTTCACGTTCGTACAACCCGCTATTCATCTACGGTGGTGTCGGGCTCGGCAAGACGCATCTGATGCATGCGATCGGACAGTACGTGTTGCTCCACGATCCATCACTGACACTCACCTACATTTCTTCAGAGCGCTTCATGAACGAAATGATCAACGCGGTTCGATACGATCGCATCCTGGACTTTCGCGAGCGTTACCGCAGCGTCGACGTACTTTTGGTCGATGACATTCAGTTCGTCTCCGGAAAAGAAGGAACGCAAACGGAGTTCTTTCACACGTTCAATGCCCTGTACGATTCGCAAAAGCAGATCGTGTTGAGCAGTGACCGACCGCCGCATGAAATCCCGGCTCTCGAAGAGCGGCTCCGCTCACGATTTGAATGGGGACTCATCGCCGACATTCAGCCACCGGATCTCGAGACGAAAGTTGCGATTCTCAAGCGCCGTGCCGAAGCGGAGGCGGTACCGCTTCCTGACGATGTTGCCCTCTACATTGCCGGTCGTATCAAGTCGAACATTCGCGAACTCGAGGGTTCACTCACGCGGTTGATCGCATACGCCTCCCTGACCGGTCGCGAGATCTCGCTCGATCTCACGCAGGAGATCCTGAAAGACGTCATCGACACAGAGGAGAAGCACGTCACGATCGAAAGCATCCAGAAGTTCGTTGCCGACTACTACGGTTTGAAGGTTGCCGAGTTGAAGTCACGCAACAACTCGAAGTCGGTGGCAATGCCTAGGCAGGTTGCCATGCACCTTTGCAAGTCGCTGACTCACGCGTCGCTGCCGGAGATCGGTCGGAGTTTCGGCGGGAAGCATCACTCAACCGTGATCCACTCGATCAAAAAGGTCGATGAGCTTCGAAAAAGAGACCCTAATTTCAACAGCTTGATCGTGAGTCTTCTGCAGCATTTCCGGTAGTCGGTCGGGTATTTCCACAGCCTCAACAGGTGGTGCGCTGTGGATGGATTAATAGTTGAAAGTTACGCCTGGGTCAGGGACGGATTCACGGAGCGAAAGCCCAAGCTTTTCCACACCCTAACTTATTGAATGTCAAGCATTAAATGGCTTCTGCAGCGTTTTGCACTGAGCTCTATTTCTTGTATAATTCTTTATCTCTTCTGATCACTTTTCAGTAGAGAGAACCGCTACTCTCCACGCTGGCTCCGCTGACGCGGCTGCACGGCTCTGCTCGAGGTCATCACAAAGCTATGGAACTTGTTGTCCGGAAGAATGAGCTTCTGCGAGAACTACAACTTTTCCAGGGCATCGTCGAGCGCAAGAACACCATCCCCATCCTTGCGAACGTCCTTATTGAAGCGAAGGGTGATGAGGTTCGAATGTTGGCGACAGATCTCGAGGTGGCGTTGAGGAGTCGCTGCCAGGCAGCCGTCGGCAAGAGCGGATCGCTCACGCTTCCGGCAAAGAAGCTCTACGAGATTGTGAAGGCTCTTCCTGAGACGGATGTTCGAATCGAGCAGGATCGCAATGGCGTCAAGGTCGCCGCGGACCGCTTTGATTCCAGGATGCAGACCCTGCCACGCGAAGACTTTCCAACGTTGCCGGATGCGAGTGGGCGCGCCCGTGCGACGTTGCCCCGGGCAGCCATCAAGGAGATGGTTTCGAAGACGCAGTATGCGATCACTGGTGAAGACACCCGGTATTTCCTGAATGGCGCTAAATTCATTCTGCGGCCCCAGAGCCTGACGCTCGTCGCGACTGACGGACATCGTCTTGCGCTGGTGGATGTTCAACATCAGACAGGAGTCACCCAGGAAGTAGGAGTGATTCTTCCGAAGAAGACGTTGCTCGAGTTGGGAAAGCTACTTTCCGAGGGAGACGACGACATTCAGTTCGAGAGTGGTGAAAATCACCTCTTCTTCGAGGTTGGCGGCCGCGTGCTTATCTCGCGGATGATCGACGGCCAATTCCCTGCGTACGAGCGCGTCATTCCCAAGGGCAACGACAAGACGATCGAGTTCGATCGAGAGCGTCTGACGAGTGCCGTGAAACGTGTGGCCCTTCTCTCGAACGAGCGGTCACGAGCGGTCAAGTTCGAGGTGGACAAGGGCAAGGTGGAAGTGACGTCGAGCAGTTCGGAGTTTGGTGAAGCGCACGAGCAGCTTCCTGTGGAATACTCCGGACCCGCCTTGGCGATTTCGTTCAACGCCCAGTATGTGCTCGACTTCCTCAATGTCGTCGAGACGGATGTCGTCTCGCTTTCTCTCAAAGACGACGTCAGCCAGGCCGTGATGAAACCCGTCGGCGCGCAGGGGTATGACTACACCTACGTGATCATGCCGATGAGGATTTGAGCGGGGTCTTTTGAATCCAACCGATCAGAAAACAGGCGTGGAAGAGCCACGAGACGAGCAAAACGAGCGCACCGCCGACCTTGACGTGTCAGAAGGCACAGGCGTGCCGGGGCCGAACGGCAACGGATCCGCCGACGAATACAGTGCCGACAAGATCAAGGTCCTCGAAGGGCTCGAGGCCGTGCGCAAGCGGCCGGCCATGTACATCGGCTCCACCGGTGCGCCTGGACTGCACCATCTCGTCTACGAGATCGTCGACAACTCCATTGATGAAGCGCTGGCTGGTTACTGCGACCAGATCAACGTCACAATCCACATCGATAGCTCGATCACCGTCGTTGATAACGGCCGGGGTATTCCCGTGGATCGACACGCCAGCGGCAAGTCTGCTGCCGAAGTTGTCCTGACGGTTTTGCATGCCGGAGGCAAGTTCGACAACGACAGCTACAAGGTTTCCGGCGGGTTGCACGGAGTCGGTGTCTCGGTGGTCAACGCCCTGTCGGAACGTCTCGATCTCGAAATCTGGCGGAACGAGCAGGTCTATCAGCAAAGTTACGAGCGTGGAAATCCAACAGGTGAACTCGAGGTCACCGGCACGACCCAGCGACGCGGCACCAAAGTCACCTTCAAGCCCGACGCGCAGGTCTTTGAAACAACCGAGTACAGCTTCGACACGCTGGCACAACGGCTGCGCGAGCTCGCGTTCCTCAACGGCGGTATCCTTATTACCATCGATGACGAGCGGGACGGTAAGAGCCACAAGTTTCAGTATGAAGGCGGCATCGTCTCGTTCGTCCAGCACCTGAATAAGAACAAGACGCTCGTCAACGAGAAGCCGATCTTCATGAAGGGCGACAAAGACGGCATCGATGCCGAGATAGCCTTGCAATGGAATGATGGCTACTCGGAACTGGTGTTCACCTTCGCCAACAACATCAATACCCACGAAGGTGGCACTCACCTCTCAGGCTTCCGGTCGGCGCTGACCCGCACTATCAACGCTTATGCGGTCAAGAACAACCTCGCCAAGGACCTGAAGGACGCGAGCATCAGCGGCGACGACATTCGTGAAGGGCTGACCGGCGTCATCAGCGTAAAGATCCCGCGACCGCAGTTCGAGGGACAGACGAAGACGAAGTTGGGGAACACCGAGGTCAAGGGCATTGTTGAGACCATCGTCAACGACAAGCTCGGGCAGTTTCTCGAAGAGAATCCAACCGTTGCGAAGCGGATCATCGGCAAGGCCGTCGACGCGGCTCGGGCGCGCGAAGCCGCGCGGAAAGCACGTGACTTGGTCCGCCGCAAAGGTGCGCTTGACGGCAGCAGTCTGCCCGGCAAGCTGGCCGATTGCCAGGAACGCGATCCGGCACAGAGCGAGATCTACATCGTCGAGGGCGAATCCGCAGGAGGCTCTGCCAAGCAGGGTCGCGACCGGCGCTTCCAGGCAATCCTGCCCATCAAGGGCAAGATCCTGAACGTCGAGAAGGCGCGCTTCGACAAGATGCTGAGCAGCGATGAGATCAAGACGATGATCGCGGCTCTCGGCTGCGGCATCGGCAGCGAAGATTTCGACGTCGAGAAGCTCCGCTACCATCGCGTCATCATCATGACGGACGCTGATGTCGATGGTTCTCACATCCGCACCCTGCTGCTCACGTTCTTCTACCGTCAGATGTACCAACTCATCGATCGTGGTCACATCTACATCGCACAGCCACCGTTGTTCAGGGCCAAGCGCGGACGCGCCGAGACCTACATCAAGAACGAGCAGGAGCTCGATGGGTTCCTCGTCCGGCGTGCAGTGGAATCGCGGGTCGTCAAGCTTGCCGATGGGACTGAGATTTTCGGCGAAGTGCTCGAGCGACAGCTGCAGCGGACCATCGCGTATCGCAAATTGCTGCAGCAGGTCACGCGACGAGGGCACCCGCCGGCAATCGTCTCGGCGCTGCTCGAAGGCGATGCACGCGACAAGTCCTTCTTCGAACACCGGGAGCGGCTCGATGTGATCGCCGCCCGGATGACGACACCGGTGCGCACGGTGACAGTCTCGCGGGACGACGAACACAACGCCTTTGCCATGAACATCGAGGATCGCTCTCTGGGCTATCCGCGCCATTACGAGATCGGTGTCGACTTCATCACCTCTGGTGAGTATCGAACCCTCGTATCGGCGTACCGAGAAATCGAGGACGTTAAGTTCCCAGTGGTGGTCACCACCGGCGGCGGCCGCGATGACGAAGCGGGCGAGGCGGCAGAGGACCAGGCGGAGGCAGCACAGGAGAGCGTGCAGCCCGTCGCAGGCGCCTCTTCGGCGGGACGATCTCGCGGAGAGCCTGCCGTGACGTTGGAATCGCTCGACGCCTTCGTCGAGTACTTCATCAACGCCGGCAAGAAAGGCATCGCGATCAACCGCTACAAGGGTCTCGGAGAGATGAATCCGGACACGCTGTGGACGACCACGATGGATCCCGAGAATCGAACACTGCTGCAGGTGCGCGCCGAAGATCACGCCGAGGCCGACCAGATGTTCACCACGCTGATGGGCGACCAGGTCGAGCCACGGCGGAAGTTCATCGAAGACAACGCTCTCGACGTGCGAAACCTCGACGTATAGCCAATCGTCCGGTCGGGTCTGCGCGGCAGGCACGGCCACCCATGCCGACAGCAGGCATTACAGGCAGGTCCCGACGTCGGGACCCGCTACACCGAGTTCATGAATACACCGACGCCAAACCGCATCCCCGTCAACATCGAAGACGAGATGAAGCGCTCGTACATGGATTACGCGATGAGCGTAATCATTGGGCGCGCACTCCCCGATGTGCGGGATGGCCTGAAGCCCGCGCATCGCCGCATGCTCTACGGCATGAAGAGCATGGGGCTGACGTCGACACGCGGCTATCGCAAGTGCGCCAAGATCGTCGGCGAGGTGATGGGGAACTTCCACCCCCATGGCGATGCTCCGATCTACGACACGCTTGTCCGCCTGGCGCAGGACTTCAACATGCGCTATCTGCTGATCGACGGACAGGGCAACTTCGGATCGATTGACGGCGATCCCCCGGCGGCAATGCGTTACACCGAGGCGCGTCTCGACGGTCTTGCCGACGAGATGATGGAAGACCTGGACAAGGACACGGTCGACTTCGTCCCGAATTACGACGAGACCACCGAGGAGCCCACTGTCCTCCCGGCGCCGTTTCCGAACCTGCTGGTCAATGGCTCGGCGGGCATCGCGGTCGGCATGGCGACAAACATCCCGCCCCACAACATGCGGGAGGTGATCGAGGCGGCAGTCTGGCTGATCGAAAGTGCCCAATCCGATGAACAGCCCACGTTGCCCGAGAAGCAACGCAAGCTTCTGGAATTGGTCCCGGGTCCAGACTTTCCGACCGGCGGCTACATCGTCGGCCGGCAGGGCATTCAGCAGGCTTACCTGACCGGTCGCGGCACCGTGATCATGCGCGCCAGGGCGGAAATCGAGGTCTCAAAGAAAGGCGACCGCCAGAGCATTGTCATCGATGCCATTCCCTATCAGGTCAACAAGGCGCGCCTGATCGAGCGCATCGCGGAGTTGGTCCGGGAGAAAGTGCTCGAAGGCATCTCCGACATCCGAGATGAATCGGACCGCGACGGCCTTCGCATAGCCATTGACCTGAAGCGCGGCGAGGTTGGTGAGGTCATCCTCAACAACCTGTACAAGCACACGCAGCTGCAGACGACCTTTGGCGTCATCATGCTCGCGATCGTTGGCGGCCGGCCGCAGGTCCTCTCGCTGCTCGAGGTCATCGAGAACTTCATCGAGTTCCGTCGCGAGATTGTGAGGCGACGAACCGAGTTCGAGCTGCGCAAAGCCGAAGCGCGCCGGCACATCCTGGAAGGATTGAAGATCGCGCTCGATCACCTCGATGCCGTGATCGCGTTGATTCGTGGCTCCGCGAATCCAACGGTCGCCCGGGAAGGCCTGATTACGCAGTTCGGTCTGTCACAAATACAGGCGCAAGCCATTCTCGACATGCAGCTGCAACGGCTGACCGGCCTCGAGCGCGAGAAGATTCTGAACGAGCTGGCCGAGCTGTTGAAGTTGATTGAGCGGCTGCTCGCCATTCTGAGTAGCGACCGACTCGTGATGCAGATTGTGGTCGACGAGCTCCGCCAGGTGCAGGCGAAGTACGGCGACCCCCGGCGCACTGAGATTCTGGCGGACGAAGGGGAGTTCCGGATCGAGGACCTGATTGCCGAAGAAGACATGGCAATCACGGTCAGCAACACCGGCTACATCAAGCGCACGGCGATCACGAACTATCGAAATCAGCGCCGCGGCGGCAAAGGCCGGATCGGCATGCGGACGCGCGAGGAAGACTTCGTCAGCCACCTCTTCGTTGCCTCGACGCACGCCTACATCATGATCTTCTCGGACCGTGGCCGGGCGTACTGGCTGAAGGTCCATGAAATCCCTGATGTCGGCCCCGACGGCCGCGGCAAAGCGATCGCCAACCTGGTTTCGATGGAAGAAGGAGAGCGGATCGCCGCGCTCCTGGCCGTCAAAGAGTTCGAGGACAACAAGTTCGTCGTGATGGGAACTCGCCGCGGTGTCATCAAGAAGACCGAGCTCAGCGCGTTCAGTAATCCGCGCGCGGGCGGCATCATCGCGATGGGAGTCGAAGAAGGCGATTCCGTGATCGCCGCCCTGATCTCCGACGGCACCAGCGAGATCTTCATTGGAACCCGAAGTGGCATGTCGATTCGTTTCCCGGAGAGCGATGTCCGCTCGATGGGTCGGACGGCGTTCGGTGTGCGAGGCATCTCGCTGCGGGACGAGGACGAGGTCGTCGGCATGGACGTCCTGGCGCCGGGTGGAACGATCTTGTCGGTGACCGAGCAGGGTTATGGCAAACGGACAGAGCTCGACGAATACCGCGTCCAGTCGCGCGGTGGTATCGGGATCATCAACATCCAGACCAGCGACAGGAACGGTAAGGTCATCGGCGTGGTGCAGGTCCGCGACGACGACGAGCTGATGCTGATCACCCAGCAGGGCAAGATCCTGCGGATGGCGTCGAATACCATCCGCGCGATTGGTCGTGCGACGCAGGGTGTGCGTCTGATTGACATCGAAGGCGACGACCGCGCCGTTTCAATCGCTCGGCTCGAGGAACAAGACGACGACGCCAAAGCTGGTGAGCCGACAGTCGAAGCCGCTGAGACGGAGACTGAAGCGCCCAAGACGGACCCCGAGACCAACGAGGAATAAGCCTAGGCCATCTCGAGCTTCGCGAACCTGGCGCGCAACGTCTTCTGTCCCACAGAG
>JALDXQ010000120.1:0-21569 GCA_032156805.1 Acidobacteriota bacterium | reverse complement strand
CCGCTGACACTAGTTGGAAGTGGTTCGCCGTGAGCCGCGGAACCGTGAACGGCCGCCAACCAACGAGACGAGACCCGTGCCGAGCAACAGCACACTCCCCGGCTCCGGCACCGTTGTCACCGTCGCGGTAAACGTACCTTCACTGCCACTTACGTCATCCGAAGTGAAACTCAAGGCGCCCCGTGACGTGTTCAGGGTGAGGAAGGAGCCGACACCTCCGAGGCCAGTGATCGGGCCGATGGCTGTTCGAAGATTGTAGCCGGCCAGCGCATTGTCGAATGTGCCACCAATTCCGGTGAAGCTCTCGAGCACCGGAAAATTGTCAACCGCTCCGAAAATGACCGTCGGTGGATCGAGCGAACCGTCATCGTTGATATCCACCGGTGGAAACGAGTAAACAGCGACTCGATCGATGATGGTCGCGATTCCGATATCGGCGATGTCTATCGTCGTGAGGCTGCTGAGATTGATCAAGTACAGGCCAGCGGGAATTTCCACCCCATCGTCTTCAAACACGGAATTGGCGACGACGTTGTCGGTATCGCCATGGACCGTCACAGTGACCAGAGCGTCCGTAAATGTCGATCCGCCGATTGTGCCGGACGCGATTCCCGACTGCGTGTAGGTAATCGGACCTGCGTGAGCCGGACCAGCTGCACCAAGGAGCAGAATCGCTGTACCGAGCACGAGGGTGCATGAGAGTCGTTTCATCCGTCGATTCCCTCCCGAAGGTGGCGGTGTCACGCGTTGTCGAAAGTGGTTCGAGCCTGCGGCAACTGAGCAATAAAGAGGCCGGATGGCCGAAACATCGATCGCAGTCTGGTGTCTCGGAAATGGCTGCCGCTCCAGTCCCGCTTGAAAGGAGAGGCTGGAGCACGGATGGATCGATGCAGCTATTTGTGAGACGCAGTTCGGGAGTGGGACGCAGCGCGGCGCTGAGCGGCGAAGTGAAATCACACGCCGGTTGGACTTTTGTCTTTCCAGCGATGGTCCGTGTCAGCCTATTGACGTTCGAGAAGCGGGGTCGCTGAGGGTGGTGGCATGACGGGCTCGGCCCTGCAGGTTCATCGCACGTAGACGGTGTCCCGCTGGACGATCTCGTAGTAATCCGTCGTCGTGTCACGTCGTGCTGGCGACAACACCCTTTCCGAGCTCGAAGACAGCGGCCTGATTCATTCCGCGGCCGTCGGTGTAGGGCTCGTCGAGGACAGGGCCGACATAGCGCGCGCCCGCCGGCAGCGTCCCTCGAAAGTCGAAGTCCGCCGAGGTCAGCACCAGTTGACGACGAGCGCGGCGCAGTTGGTCGAGAACGTGCGCGAGTGGCGGGAGGCCGTACTGGTTTCGCAGCGCGTTGAGCCCGGGCACGCCGCTGTCCCACATGCGCTCGGCAAGTACGTTCAGCGCCCGGTCGCGCAATTGACCGGCGACAGTCCGCGCCGGCCTCATTCCCGTACCGAACGGCGGTATGCCTTTCGCCGGCAACGGATAGATCGTGGAGAACATGACGTCGAACGGCAGGCCGGCGGCCTCGGCAGCGACCATTGCGCCGGCGCAGAACATCGAGCAGAGCACGAGGTCAGGCGACGTCTGCCTGATAGCGAGGCTCACGTCGTGTGCGTAACGATCGGCCGGGCCGACGATGAGCGTGTGGAGCAATCGGTCAACCAGCTGCCATGGGTATCTACACTCCCAGTCGCGGCTCGGATCGTTCGCCGGTTGTCGATCCAGCCGGTTTGGCGCGCGCTCCCAGCGGCGAAAGGCGCTACCGGAGGCAGCCACGTCGATCGCGATCGAGTCCTCGGCGAGTACCGTGACGGCATGGCCGCGGCCGACGAGGCGGCGAGCTGCACTCAACTCGGGCGCGACGTTCCCTCCGCCGTCGACGACAGCGAACAGGTAGGTGTGAACGCTCACCGCGCCCTCAGGGTCGAACGCCGCCGGGGCCGTCGGTCGGACGCGCGGTCGAGAACACCGGTGGCGAGATCCAACATGATGCGTTCCGTCGCATCGCGGCCCAGCCGCAGATCGCGCCGCAGGAGCTTCCAGGTGTAGACATCGGTTGCCGCGTGGAGCGCATGAATCGCGGTTCGCCGGGGACCTGGCGCCCCCGGAAGCCGGTTCGAGAAGATGTACTCGAGCCATGCCTGGTGGCTCGCTCGTGCTGTGTCGAGCAGTGGAGCCAGCGAGCCGAGCCGCTCGGACGCGATCGCCCACCGCGCGTTGGCGTCACCGAAACGTTCGTACTCGCCGACGAGGAGGCTGATGGCGCCGGGGGCGTCGCCGGGCTTCGCACGGGCGCGCACTGCGGCGGTGTCCCGCGCCAGCAACTCGGCGGCGGCTGCCGCGACCTTCTCCTTCGACGCGAAGTGATTGAGCACCGTCTGGTGCGATACATCGGCGGCCTGGGCGATCGCCACGAGCGTGATGTCCTCGTAGGCCTGCTCGAGCGCGAGCGTCAGCGCCGCCCGTACGATCCGATCGCGAGTGGTGGCCATCCCTTCGGCGCGCGCCACCATCCTGTATTCCTGCCGGCGGGGCGATTTCATTTGATCATCATTACAACCAAAATTTGAGTATCAGTCAAATCAAATATTGGAGCGCAAGTCCCCACGCCCGCAACGGCCAATTGCGGCGTGCGGCGACCCGTCTCGCCAGATCTCGAGCGCGCCGTTCCCGGGCGGCCGCATCAGCGCGATCACCGATTTCGCCACGGCGTGGCGCAGGCGCTGATGGAGATGCCGACAGAGGATGGGACGACGACCGCAGGTCCGACTTTCGAATATGTCCCTGAAGCGAGGTTGCTGACCGCGGGACTCACGCCCCGCGGCCAGACATGATGTGGATTTACGCGACCTTCCGTTTGCCCTGCTGGCAGAACGCTAACAAGTCTCGGTTGACGAGGTCGGGATGCGTGGCGGTGAGGCCATGCGACAGGCCCGGATAGTAGATCTCCGCAGCTCCCTTGATCAGCTGCGCTGACTTCCTGGCCGAATTCTTCACCGGGACGATCTGGTCGTCCTCACCGTGCATGACCAGCGTCGGGATGTCGAACTTCTTGAGGTCTTCGCTGAAGTCGGTTTCTGAAAAGGCCTTGATGCTGTCGTACGAGTTCTTGAGTCCGGCCTGCATGCTCCAGAGCCAGAACTGATCCAGCGTGCCCTGAGAAACCTGTGCACCAGGTCGGTTGGCGCCATAAAACATGGGAGCAAAGTCCTTGTAGGCCTGCGAGCGGTCCTTGGCTAACGTGCTCCGCAAGCCGTCGAAGACTTCGATCGGAATTCCTTCCGGGTTGGCCGCAGTCTTCAGCACGAGGGGCGGCACAGCCGCGATGAGGACCGCCCTTGCCAGGCGCTTCGTGCCGTGCCGTCCGATGTAGCGCGCCACTTCGCCGCCGCCGGTCGAGTGGCCCACCATCGTGATGTCCTCGAGATCCAATGTCTCGACCAGGGCAGCGAGATCGTCGGCATACCCGTCCATGTCGTTTCCGGACGAAGCCTGGCTCGATCGGCCATGGCCACGCCGATCGTGTGCCACGACTCGGAAGCCCTGCTGCGCGAGGAACAGCATCTGACCGTCCCACATGTCGGCGTTCAGGGGCCATCCGTGCGAGAAGGTTACGACTGGGCCGTTGCCCCAGTCCTTGTAATAGATCGTCGTGCCATCCTTCGTTGTGATTGTGCTCATGTGTGTATCTCCTGAATGACCCGTGTGCGACGGCTGCACTCGTGAAGACCACACATCCCGCCGTGATGTGACAGCCGCGGTGGCCTCGTTGCAGAGACACTCCGAGCTCAACCGCCATCTCATACGTTGGTATCGTCGATACCATCGTCTGATAGACCCGACCCCGCGCGTCTGGTCTCATGCGTTCCAGGAGAACGGCATGATGCGATTCGAGCGACCGGCGCGCCACCTGACGACCTGTCCGGACGACGGCCTGCGCGCGTTCCTTGGCGTGCGCCCTCGCCTCTTCGGGATTGCCTACCGCATGTTAGGCAACGCAGCCGAAGCGGAGGACATCGTGCAGGACGTCTGGATGCGCTGGCAGTTTACGGATCGCAGTTCGGTTCGCGATGCCGGTGCGTTCCTCGCCACAACCACGACACGACTGGCCATCAACGTCAAGCAGTCAGCGCGCTCGCGTCACGAAACGTGCGCCGGGCCCTGCCCGCCGGAAGCAGTCGATACCAGCACCGATCCCCGGGTGGGACCTGAGCGAGGTCAGGCCTTGGCGTGCGGGGTTCGGATGCTGTTGGAAAAGCTGACGCCCACCGAACGAGCGGCCTACATCCTCCGCGAGGCGTTCGACTATGCATACCGTGACATCGCGAATGTTCTTCGGCTTGCAGAGGCCAACGCTCGTCAGGTCGTGACCCGCGCACGGCAACACCTCGCGAGCGATCGAAGAACGCCCACGAGCTCGACCGAACAGCAGCGTCTTCTCGAGGCGTTCATCGCTGCCGCGCATGAAGGCAACGTCGCCGGCCTCGAACGTCACTTCGTGTCAGGCGCGTCTCGGCCTCCAGGGCCAGCGCTTCGTGTGCCGTCCGCCAGCGCGCTGCTGCGTGAAGGCCATGTCACAGAATCAATTGGAGTTTGAGATGTCATGGCAGGAGTTTGGCTGGGGACTCGATGAGCCAGGGCCGCAGACTGAGAGTTCGATCGAGCGCGGATTCCGCGGCGCTGGACCAGTCGATGACGAGTGGGGCCGTTCGGAGAGTTTCGATCCAGACAGGGTAGGCGACATTGCCGACGAGGGTGCAGGGCATCGCGGCTAGCGAGCGGCGCGTGCCTGGCTACAAAACCGTGTCGACAGTCGACCTCTTGAGAACGCTCCGTTCGACGAATAGCCCGCAACCGCGCGGTTGGAGGAACGACGTGAAAAAAACAGCAGCATTGGCACTCTCGCTGTCGCTCGCGGGCAGCACACTGGTGGCTCAGAAGGACGCCACAGTCACAACGCTTCTGTCCAGGGATCTCGTAGGGGTTCCGCACCGATTCTGAAGCCCGTGAGCTAGAAAGGCATATCAATCATGAAACTCGTCATCATCGGCGGCACCGGACTCATCGGGTCGAAGCTCGTTGCCAAGCTGCGTGAACGCGGCCACGACGCGGTGGCAGCGGCACCAGACACCGGCGTCAACACACTCACCGGGGAGGGACTCTCAGAAGCCCTCCAGGGCGCATCCGTCGTCGTCGACGTGTCCAACTCTCCGTCGTTCGAGGAAGCGGCGGTGATGAAGTTCTTCACCACATCGACTGGCAACCTCCTCAAGTACGCGGCGGCCGCTGGCGTGAGGCATTACGTCGCACTGTCCGTCGTGGGAACCGATCGCATCCCCGACAGCCCCTACCTGCGGGCGAAGAATGCCCAGGAGGCTCTGATCAAGAGTGGCGGGATTCCGTACTCGATCGTTCACGCGACGCAGTTCTTCGAGTTCGTCAAGCGCATCGCCGATGAGGCCACCGACGGAACGACGGTTCGGCTGCCTCCGATACTCATTCAACCCATGGCGGCTGATGACGTCGCCAAGGCAGTCGGCACAGTCGCCGTGGGTGACCCACTGAATGGCACGGTGGAAGTGGCCGGTCCCGAGCAGTTCCGTTTCGATGATCTGATTCGCCAGGGCCTTCGCGCGCGCAATGACTCACGCGAGGTTGTCGTCGATTCGCACGCACGGTACTTCGGGGCCGAGCTCACCGAGCGTTCGCTGGTTCCGATCGGCGACGCACGCCTCGGCGAGATCCGCTTCGAGCAGTGGCTCGGGCAGCCCGCCCTCCAGCAGCGGTAGGAAGGCAGCTCGTTCCGATCCGCGAGGATGTCGACTCACTGGATCAGTGAGCAGGCAACCCCCAGTCACTGATGGGGGTGCCTGCACCGCATCTCAGCCGAACGTGAACGCGAACACCTCGACGCCGGGATCGAGGAATTCGATCGCACACGTTCGATCGACGATGGGCTTCGGTTGTCGAATCAGCTGATAGAGCCGCTGTTCGCATGCCGTTCCGTTGCCGCCCTCGTCGACGTCGAGGCCACGTGCCGCACCTGGCGGCTGCCCATCGATCGTCAGGCGAAAGCGAACCGGGCTGCCGGACCGTGGTGGCCCCATGACGAGGTGCAGGTCACGCGCATGGAAGCGGTACACGATCTGGCCTGAGGCCTTGTTCAGGACCGTCGCCAGCGAGCCCATCGTCCACTCGCCGGCGAGTGACCATTGATTGAGCGCCAATCGACCCGGGGCGGCATAAGAACGTCGCCGTTCCAAGACAGGTGCGTCGCGCGAGGCGAAGTTCTCACTGCGGTCGTATCCAACGTATGTCTCAGGGGATCGCAAGTTGGTCCAGTCAGCGGCGGCTTCGAGGCCTCTGCCCTCGGTCTGCACGATCCCGTCGCTGCGGCCCGCGAGACCCGCCTCGGACAGGCGGCGCTGAATGGCTCGCTCGGACCGTTCGTACTCTCCCTCGCCGAACTGACGTTCGCGAACACGTCCTCGTGCATCGATCAAGTAGAGCGCGGGCCAGTATTGGTTCCTGAAAGCACGCCAGATCGCGTAGTCGTTGTCGATCACAACCGGGTACTCGACCCGCAGCTGCTTCACCGCACGGCGTACGTTGTCCAGGTCGTGTTCGAACGGAAATTCCGGAGTGTGTACACCGATGACGGCGAGCCCCTGCTGATATGTTTGCGACCACGCACGAACGTAGGGAAGTGTGCGCAGCCAGTTGATGCAGGTGTAGGTCCAGAAGTCGACGGCCACGACCTTTCCGCGCAGGCTCGCCGCCGTCAGGGGTGACGAATTGAGCCATTCCTTCGCGCGGCCGATCGCCGCCAATTCGCGCGGTTCGCGATCGTCGGCCTCGGCCGATCCAAACGTGCCGAGCTGTACGGCAGCCATCGTCATCGCCGCCCTTCCCAGAAAACGCCGTCGATCGCGGTCGATTTCACCAGCCATGTCATGTCCGCAGGAAGGGGCGCTCCTCGAAACCCATGAAACCAAATGCGCGACCTCCGATCCATCAGACGAAGGTATCGCCGATACCTTCGTATCGGTCGAGCCGTCGATACGATCGTCTACTAGATCGCGTTCGCGGCACGTGCTTCAATCGAAATCGGTGGAGTGCAAATGAGCACTCAGGTCATTACCTGATGGAGCAGAGCCGCGAGCTAATACCAAAGTCTGATAGACAACTCGACCGTGGACGCGCATCTTTGATATGGCAAAAGGTGACTGAAAAGTGAGCATGCGTGCGTTGGTAGCCGTCGTCGACGACAACGAGTCGGTCCGGGAGTCGCTGCCGGATTTGTTGCACCACTCCGGCTTCGCCGTGGAGGCGTTTTCGTCGGCAGAGGCGTTCCTGCAGTCCCAGGCGGTCGGCGCGTCGAGTTGCCTGATTCTCGATGTCGGCCTGCCGGGCATGAGCGGTCCGGATCTGCAACAGGAGCTGAAACGACAGGGGCGACGGATTCCGACCATCTTCATCACCGCGCAAGGCGATAAATCACTTCGTCCGCATCTGATCGGGCGGGGAGCGGTGGCAGTGTTGTTCAAGCCCTTCAGCGACACAGCGCTGCTCGATGCGGTCAACGCCGCGCTTGGGACGAGGTAAGCCTGACCATGATTTCCGCTGAAACCGTTACACGCGGGACCTATACTGTACGGCCATCGATCGCCGCCGGTCGTATCGGGGTTCTCAGCATGCCGGACGTCAAGGCCACTGTCTTCATCGTAGACGACGACATCTCTGTGCGCGAATCGTTGGAGTTGCTGATCACGAGTGCGGGCTGGACGCCCGAGACCTTTGCGTCAGCGCAGGATTTCCTCGCCCGCCCGCGCGCCAACGTTCCCTCCTGCCTCGTGCTCGACGTGTCGCTCCCGGGGCTCAACGGCCTCGAACTGCAGCAACAACTCGTCGAGCGCACCGACATGCCGATCGTGTTCATCACCGGGCATGGCGACATCCCGATGAGCGTGCGCGCCATGAAAGCGGGAGCGGTCGAGTTCCTGACCAAGCCGTTCAAGGACGACGTGCTGCTCGAGGCCATTCGCGGCGCCATCGAGCGCAGCCGGGCGGCACTCCAGCAGGAGTCGGAGATGCAAACGCTGCGGGGTCGCTTCGCGTCGCTGACGCCTCGCGAGCGAGAAGTGATGGTGCTGGTGTGCTCAGGCCTGCTGAACAAACAGGTGGGCGGCGAACTTGGTATCAGCGAGATCACCGTGAAGGCGCATCGAGGTCAGATGATGCGCAAGATGCAGGCGGACTCATTGCCCGAGCTCGTGACCATGGCGGCGAAGCTGGGCGTGCAGGCTGCCGGAAGCGCGTAGCGCGCTCACCGGAATGGAACCGTCACTCTGATCGTCGTCCCCCGTCCTGGCGCGCTCTCGAACTCGAACTTCCCATTCAGCTGACTCGCGCGCTCGCGCATCATGATCAAGCCCAGCCCGCCGGAGGTACCGAGACTGGTCGTATCGAAGCCCGCGCCGTCATCCGAGACGACGAGGGATACGACACCGGCGGATCGGGTCAGGCGAACCGCGATGTGTTTGGCCCTGGCGTGCTTGGCGACGTTTCCAAGCGCTTCCTGAACGACGCGGAACAGGGCGAGCGCCGCGCCGCGAGACAGGTCGCGCGCGCTGTCGTCGGCCTCGCACGAAACCGGAATGCCGCTGCTCTCACTGAACTGCTCGCAGTAGGTGCGCACCGCCCCGGGCAAGCCCGCATCTTGCAACGCCGGCGGGTGCAGGTCGTGCGACAGCTGACGGATGTCCGTGCCGACTCGAATCATCTTCTCCTGGACTTTGTCGATCGTCGCTCTCGCGTCTGATTCGTTGGGAATCCGGCGCTTCGCCGTGCCGAGCATCATCGTGACCGCGAGCATCTCCTGCATCACACCGTCGTGCAGCTCGCCGGCGATCCGAATCCGCTCCTGTTCCTGTGCCTTCATCAACCGCTCGTTGAGCGCGCTGATCTCCCGCTCGTGCTTTTCGATGATGCCGATGCGAATTCGATGGGCGCCCCAGCCCAGCCCGATCACGACGCCGGCGGAGAGGGCGAGAAACCAGTTTGTCTGGTAGTAGGCGGGGGCAATCGCGAAGTCAACCGTTGCGCCCGTTTCGTTCCAGACGCCGCTGTTGTTCGACGCGATCACGCGAAAGCGGTAGCTCCCGGGAGCCAGGTCGTTGTAAAACGCCTGGCGTCGATTGCCGGCGTCCTGCCAGTCGCGATCGCGGCCTTCCAGCATGTAACGAAACTGCATCTTCTCCGGCGCCGCAAGGCTGAGCGCGGTGTAGTCGATCTGCAGATCGCGTGTCAGCGGCGGCAGGCGCAGGCCACCGCCCTCGGCGAACGAACGGGCATCGTGCGCGTTGCGGTCGGCCGTGATGCTCTCGATGTGCACCGGAGGGGGAAGACTGTTGAACGGAAGCTGGCTCGGATCGATGACGCTGATGCCGTCGGCCGAAGCAAACCAGATCCTTCCATCCACCGACTTCGCCGCTTGCGGACTGTAGCCGCCGGCACCGGAGCGGATCGCCACACCGTCGGAGTTGTCGAACACCGTGGTTCGGACCAGACGCGTGCGATCGCCGTCCTTGTCCACGCTGGCGGCCCAGGCAGCTACGTCGGAGGTCGGAACGCGAATCAGCCCGCACGTCATATACAGCCACACCGACTGCGCGTTGTCTTCGATCGCCCAGTGGACCGAGTTACAGGGCAGCCCGTTCAGGCTCGTGAGCGTGGCCATCCTCCCGTTGTTCAAACGGCTCAGGCCGCCTTCAGTGGCGGCCCAGAGCGCCCCAGTCCGATCGAATCGGAGAGTGTTGACGCGGCCCTCTCCCAACTGATCGCTCGTCGTGTACGAGGCGCGGACCTGACCATCGTGGAAATGAACGACGCCACCGGTCTGAAAGCCAACCCACACGCCGCGACGTCCCGCATCGGCGGCGAGCGCTGAGGCGAAGTCCTTGCGCCCGAAGGTGGCCCAGGAGAACTGTCGGGTCGGATCGTCGCGAGACACGCGAAATAAACCGTCATTCTGATTGGCGACCCAGAGATTGCCTTCGAGGTCCTCGGCCATGGCGTGCACCGCGCTGCCTCCAGGAACGCCAGGCAGTTGCGTGTATCGCTCGTTCTCCAAGCGGCCGATCCCGTCGAGTGTGCTCACCCAGAGTCGCCCGCGCCGATCCTCGAAGAGCGAGTTCGGGACCACTATGGTTTTCCCGCCGGCTCGCGCGCCAGGAGCAATCCCTTGCAGACTCGACGTGTCCCATTGATTCAACACGCCACTGGCGCCGTACCAGAGGCTTCCATCGCTGGCGGCTAATACCGAAGTCACGGATGCGTTTGACACACCCTGGCTCGAGCCGAAGTTCGGAACAGCCACGTCACGAAAGCGATCGAGGCCAGCGACGGTCGCGACCCAGATGCTGCCTTCACGGTCTTCAAAGAGGTTGACGACGGTATCGCCAGAGAGACCGTGCGTGAGCGAATAGACGTCTGTCCGCCCCTGATGCTGTCGAATCAGGCCCTGGCCGATCGTTCCAATCCATAGAGCGCCATCCCGGTCGCGAAGCAGTCGTTGTGGCCGGAACTCTCGAGCCACACCTGGGAGGGCATATGCCTCGCTTTTTCCGCCAACGAAACGCCGGAGACCACGTGCGACGGTCATCAGGTATCCGTTGCCGTCGTCCTCGAAGCTCTGGATGGTGTCCCGTTCGCCGGGCAGAGAGTGAAACTCCGGAGGACCGGGCTTCCATCGCCACAGTCCGTCCACCACGCCCACCCAGATAGCGCCGCTACGATCTTCGTGCAAGCCGGTGATCGCGTTGCCGAACCGTCCACCTCCTCCGTAACACTCGACGCGGGCCCCAATCGCGCAGAGGTTCGCGTCGCCAATCGCGATCGTGCCGGCCCATATCGAGCCTTCACGATCCTCGAGGAGCGTGTACACGTAGTGACCGGCGAGCTCGGTGAACTGAGTCAGCGCCCCGTCCTTCCATCGTGCCAGTCCCTTCGCAGTTCCAATCCAGAGACTGCCGTCTCGCGCGGCAAGAAGGTTGAAAATGTCGCTGGACGGGAGGGGCTGACCGGCTGGTGGCTCCCAGGCGACGTGTCTCACTCCGTCGAAACGAAACAACCCGAAATCAGTGCCGAGCCACAGATAACCATCAGGGGTCTGTGCGATCGACGAGATCGTTCCTTTGACGAAGCCCCCTCGGACAGTCCATGCGGTGTGTGCGAATTGATTGACGTCGAGCGCCGGGTTCAGCGCGAACGCGGGACGACTGAAGCCAAGCAGCCCGCACACGAAGCCGGCGAGGAAAACGGCACCGCCACGTCGTCGGCACGTCTTCGTCATCGCCCTAGAATTCGAGCCTCAGTGCGAGCTGGATCGAGCGTGGTCCGCCAATCTGATAGAGAGGACTGAAGCCGCCGTTCGCGCCGCCGGACCCCAGGCTGTTCGCGAGTGTTTGCGTGGATTGGCCGAACAGCGGACTGCTCAGATCGAACACGGGAGGGCCGAAGTTCGCCTGGTTGAAGACGTTGAAACACTCCAGCCGGAAACGCAGGCCGACTCTTTCGGTCACGCGGAATTGACGCTGCAGCGCGACGTCGGCTTGCGCCGCGCCGAAGCCGCGCAGGACGTTGCGTCCGAAATTACCCTGCTGCCCGGGAGGCACGACAGTAAACGCCGCGCGGTTGAGGATCTTGCCGCTTGGATATTGATGACCGTCGATCTCGATTGGCACACCCGGGTTGAGGTTGGGGCGGGAACGAATGGCAGCACTGGCGGTGAAGCTGAGTGGTCCAGTGACATCGACTGGCGGCGCCGATCTCACCAGTACGAACGCGTCGAGCGACCAGCCTCGCGCGATCGCCTGGACAACGCCACGCGAGTCCGGTGACGGGAGAAAGTAGGTCGCACCGGTCGTGAACGAGTGCCGGATGTCGAAGTCCGAATCGCCGCGATCGATTTGCGCACCGTCGGCGCCTGAGGTCGTGCGATACGTCGTGGCATCGGTCGATGCGTTATCTGTCGAGTGCGACAACGTGTACGACGCGAGCGCCTGCAAACCGTGCGACAAGCGCCGCTGGAACTTGAGCTGCAAGGCGTGATAGTCCGACGTCGCGGAATTGTCGGTCAATGAGATAAATTGAAAATCAGGGTTCGGGCTGACGATCTGGGTCGTCCGAAGCAGGTCGCGCCCGATCGCCGCGAGATACGTGGCCGAAACGCTCTGGCTGCGCCCGAGGGCCTGCTCGAATGCGACATTCCACTGATAGCTCCGCGGTACCTTGAGGTCCCGGTCCGCCACCAGGATGGTATCCACCGGCGGGGTGGTGGTGAACGCGGGCGGAGCCGCATCCTGCGCGCTCAACGGAAACGGCGCTGGCAACGGCTGGATGGTCTTGCTGGCGCCGTAGGGAAAATAGCTGGTGACGCCGCCCAGCGAGCCCTGGCCCAGGTCGTAGAACACGCCAACGCCACCACGTACCGTCGCGTCCCAGTCTGGTCGTCTACCGATTCGGTAGGCGACTCCTAATCTGGGCGCCACATTGTCATAGTCCGTGCTGTACAGCGGCGTGCCCCGTGGCGCCAGCGCGATCGTCGCCGGATTGTCGAGTCCATCAACCGTGAACGGATCGTTTGCCGCGTCTTTCCCTGTCAGCGGAGGATTCACATCCCATCGGACGCCGTAGGTCACTGTCAGTCGCGGCGTGGCGTTCCACGTGTCCTGGCCGTAAATCGAGAAGTTGTGCGATCGAAGCGAGTTGTCTTCGAACGCTGCTGGCTGGATGAACTGCGCCGACCCCGAGAGCGCGCTGCCTGGGGCAGTCGTGACGCCTGCGAAGTTGACGAACATCCGGTAGGCGAACGGACGGCTGGACGGGCCCAGCCAGCGGTAGTCCAGGCCAATCTTGAATTGATGACGGCTCCTGACGATCGAGACGTTGTCGACGATGTTGACCTGCCGCTGCTCGTCGATCCCGAATCTTCCCTGCGCGTACTGCCCGGCTCCACTGATGGCGAACAGGAATGCGCTGTCGTCAGACGAGTAGCCCGCAGGGAACAACAGCGAATCCTGAAGCGGCACCGCCCCGCCGAAATCGTCCATGTCGTACGCGACGCCCATTCGATGGTAGCTGTAGTTCGCTCGCAACTCGTTGGCAACGCCTGTCGTGATGAGTTGTGTGACGCCGCCGGTCAGCGTGTGCACGGACGACGAGAGCGAGTTCGTCGTGCTGAGCACGCGCGCGGAGAATGTGCCACCGCGTTGATCGAAGCTGGATGGCGAGTAGTTGTAGCGGGCAAACGCGTTGACGTTCGAGCTGACCACATGATCGATGCGGACGCTGTAGGCATCGAGGGTGGACGGATTCGAAAAGCTCGCGTTGAACTGCGCGAGGCCCGCGCCCAGTTCAGCGCCGTTGGGCTGCGGGTACGCGTTCAGGTACGGCTGCATCGATGCCGGCGCCTGCTGACGTGAGGCGGCGTTCGGAACCGAGGTCTGCATGCTCGACGGCTGACGCAACCGCAGCGCCTCCTGTGAGAAGAAGAAGAACGTCTTGTTGGCGCGGACGGGGCCGCCGACGACGCCGCCAAGATCGTGCAGACGCTGCTCGGGCTTGGGCAGATGATTCGCGCTGACGAACCAGTCTCTGGCGTCGAGCGCGTCAGATCTGAAGTACTCGAACAGCGAGCCGCGAAACGCGTTAGCGCCCGAGCGCGTCGCGATCGAGATCTGCCCGCCAGGCGTGCGCCCGAACTCAGGCGCAAACGACGACGTCTGGATGCGGAACTCCTGCATCGCATCCACGGACACCAGGCTGTTGAAACCTCCCGACGCACTGAGCGCGGGCAGCGCGCCACCGGCAGTCTGCATCATGGGGAAGTAGCCTGTGACGCCGAAATTGGCACTGACGCCGTCCACGGAGAAGTAATTGGCGTCGGCGCGCTGTCCGTTCACGCTGAATTGCCCCTGGTCGTTGAACGCGGTCGGCGTCACGACCGTGCCCGGCGTCAGCATGATCAGCGTCTGGAAGCTTCGGCCGTTGAGTGGAAGGTTGTCGATGAACGTCCGATCGATCACGGTGCTGACCGCCCCGGACGTGGTATTCACCAGCGGCGCTCCGGCGTCCACCGTCACGATCTCCGACACGGAACCAAGGCTCATCTCGAAGTCGAGTTGAAGCGTGTCCTGGACCTGCAGGACGACGTCGGGCTTGACGAGTGTCCTGAAGCCGGTCTTTTCGACTTCGATGCGGTACGACCGGGGCGCAAGGTTGGCCAGATGATAGTCGCCCGCGGCGTTCGTGGTCGTGACGTGGCGGATGTTGGTGTCACCGCTGATAGCGGTGATCGTGGCGTCGGGGATGACGGCGTCGGACGGATCGGTGACACGGCCTGCGAGAGACGCACTTGTGGATTGCGCGAGAAGAACGGACGCAGATGACAGGAATAAGAGCAGGGCGATCGCCAGCCGCATGAGCCTCACGCATGTCGAACGCGTCAGGGTCAGCAGTACGTGACACATAGCTGAGATTTGACAACGGTTTCCGCGTAATTTCTCCCCATACCTTGGTATCGATCGACACGATCGTCCAATGGACTGCGCGCAGGTGCGGTGCTTCAATGCCACGCGTGAAACACGGAGGTCACCAAATGAGCAGCACCCAGACCATCAATGAACCGGCCACCCGGACTCCCACCGCCGCAACGGTCGATCTGAAGCTGGAGGTCGTTGTCCTTCCCGTATCCGACGTCGATCGCTCGAAACGCTTCTATGAAGGCCTGGGATGGCGGCTTGACGGCGATTTCACCAATGGCGATGCCTTCCATGCAGTTCAGATGACGCCCCCTGGCTCGCCGTGCTCGATTCACTTCGGCAAGGGAATCACGACGGCGACGCCGGGGTCAGTGAAGAATCTGTATCTCGTCGTGTCCGACATGAAGGCGGCACGCCAGGAACTGATCGCCCGCGGTGCGGACGTCAGCGAGCCATTCCATTTCACGAGCATCGGGAGCAAACCCGAGCCTGGCCCCCACCCCGATGGCAGCTCCTACTTTACGTATGCGACATTCAGCGATCCGGACGGCAACAGCTTTCTGCTCCAGGAAATCACGACGCGGTTCCCCGGGCGAGGACTCAGCAACCTGGATGTCCCCAACCTGACGGCGCTTCTGCGCGAGGCCGAGGAGCGTCATGGTCAGTACGAAGCGAGCGCGCCGAAGCATCACTGGTCGGACTGGTACGCTGGCTACATCGTCGCGCGCGAACAGGGGAAGACGTCCGAAGAGGCGATCCAGGACGGGAAACAGAACGTCGAAGCGCGTCGTCGATGAGAGGGGACTGCGCGGGCTTCAATCCGTAGAGAGAAGCCCGCTCGCCGTGCACACTCACACGGCGTGAGCCGCGACTGCATCCGACAACCGCGCACCCGACCGCAATGAGCTGAAGCCCGCGCGAATCTCTTCGCTGAGGAACTTCGGTTGCTCCCAGGCGGCAAAGTGTCCGCCCTTGGGAAGGACGTTGTAGTGAACGAGCCTGGGATATGCCCGTTCCGCCCAGCTCCGCGGGACCGGATAGAGCTCGTCAGGAAAGACGCTCACGGCAACCGGCACCGTGACGCCTCTGATGCCGAAGAACGACGTCCCCCAGTTCTCCCAGTAGAGACGGCCGCCCGAAACTCCGGTGTTCGTCAGCCATGCGATCGTGATGTTGTCGAGGACGTCATCGCGCGTGAGGCCTTCCGACTGACCATCAAACACGCGCGCGATGAGCTCCAGGCTGCGTGCGTCGTGATCGAGGAAATACGCCGCAAGACCGACCGGGGAATCCGAGATGCCGTACAACGTCTGCGGCCGAAGCCCCATCTGGAAACCGTAGCCGATGCCCTTTGCATAGACGACGCTCAGTCGCTCGTACGCAATCTTCTCGTCAGCTGAGAGACCTGCTGGCGCCGGCGCGCCCGAGAAGGCCGCCTGGTCGATATCGGCCGGAATCGCGTTCGCCATGTTGGTGTGAATCCCCAGCAATCCCGGCGGTGCCTGCGCGCCCATGAACTCGGTGATGATGGCGCCCCAGTCGCCGCCCTGCGCCACATATTGGTTGTACCCGAGGCCCTTCATCAGGACATCCCAGGCGCGCGCGATTCGTTTGGGTCCCCAGCCGGTGCTGGCGGGCCGGCCTGAGAAACCGTAGCCCGGTATGGACGGGATCACCACGTCGAAGGCGTCGGCCGAAGTTCCGCCGTGCGCCGTGGGATTGGTCAGCGGCTCGATGAGCTTGAGCTGCTCGATGATGGACCCGGGCCAGCCGTGCGTGACGATGACGGGCAGCGCGTTCTCATGCTTCGAGCGCACATGAATGAAGTGGATGTCGAGGCCGTCGACCTCGGTGATGAAGTTCGGCACGGAGTTGAGCCGCGCTTCAACCTTGCGCCAGTCGTATTCCGTGGCCCAGTAATGTGCGAGTTTCTCGATCGTGCCGAGCGGCACACCCTGCGAGAAATCAGAAACGGTCTCGCGCTCCGGCAGGCGCGTTGCCCGGATGCGCCTGCGCAGATCGGTCAATTCCTCTTCCGGGACATTTACGTGGAACGGGCGAATCGTCATGCTGACCTCCTCAATCGAGTTCGCATGAAACCAGATGCGCGACCTCCGTTCCATCACACCAAGGTATCGACGATACCTTCGTATATGTCGGCCACTCGTCACGTCGATGAGCTACTCTGTGCGGATACGCTCGATGAGGCAGACACGCGGAGGCCTGCACGATGGCGACGAACCCGGTACGCGAGTCTTCGACTGCGGACGCAACGCGGTTGCGTGACAGCCTGAACGATCTGGTCAGCCTCATGGCCCGGCCGGATCTGTGGACCGAGGGCAAGCCTCCTGAGACGGTCAGCACCGCGATGGATGCGCTGCTCGGCCGGACGGACGAACTGATCGCGGCCAACGAGCGATTGACAAGGGAGCTTGCCGAACACCAGCGAGCCCAGCACGAGCGCAAGCGCACGGAAGACGCACTTCGCGAGAGCGAGCGTCAGTTTCGTCTTCTGGTCGAGACGATCCCGGCACTGGTGTGGCGCGGTACTCCCGACGGCGAGCTGGACTACCTGAATCAGAGCGCCGTCGAATACCTCGGTCGCACAGCGGAGACGCTGGCGAATGGCGGGTGGATCGAACTCGTCCACCCTGACCACCGCGACGCCACGGTACGACGATGGCTGCAATCGGCCACGACGGGATCGTCCTACAGTGACATCTACCAGCTCCGTCGCGCGGATGGTGACTACCGGTGGATTCAATCCGTCGGCGAGCCTTTCCGCGACATCGAAGGCCGGATCGTTCATTGGTACGGGTTAGTCATCGACATCGACGAGCGCAAGCGCGCCGAAGAAGCTCTCCGTGAAAGCGAGCGCGAGTCGCGCTTGATCGTAGACACGGTTCCAGGTCTAGTGGCGACGCTGACGCCAGCTGGCGAGGTCGACCTCGTCAATCACCAGATTGTCGAATACTGCGGACAAGACCTCGAGGCGATGAAGCAGTGGGGCAGCAATGGCACCGTTCATGCCGAGGACCTGCCTCGTATCGCTCCAATCTTCAGCCAGTCGATCACCTCGGTTGAACCATACGACTTCGAGGCACGAATCCGTCGCTTCGATGGCGTCTATCGCTGGTTTCAGATTCGCGGGCTTCCCCTTCGCGATTCGAGCGAACGGCTGCTCAGGTGGTATGTGCTGCTCTCCGATATCGACGAGCGGAAGCAGGCGGAGGCAGAACTCAAGCGGGCGTACGACAGCTTCGCGGACGCCCAGCACTTGAGCAAGACGGGCAGCTTCATCACCGACCTGATGGGCGACGTTCACAACTGGTCCGACGAAACCTACCGCATCTTCGAATTCGAGCCCGGGACGACGATCACGGTGCAGAGGGTACGAGACGTCATCCATTCCGACGACCTGCCGGCGTTCGAGTCCACGATCGCCCGCGGCATGACGGGAGTCGATGTGACGTTTGCTTTCCGCATCGTCACCGCTCGCGGTGCCATGAAGCACATCCGCGGTGTCGCCCATGTCATCGATCACAGCGAAGGTCGTCCCATGTTCATCGGCGCCCTTCAGGACGTCACTGAGTACATGGTGGCCGAGGAGGCACTGAGCCGCGCCCGTTCCGAGCTCGCTCACGTGGCGCGGGTGACGACGGTGAGCGCGTTGACGGCGTCGATTGCGCACGAAGTCAATCAGCCGCTTGCGGGCATCATGACCAACGCCGGCACCTGCCTGCGCATGCTCGGGGGCGATCCTCCGGACATCGACGGCGCCCGGGAAACGGCGCGGCGGACCATTCGCGACGCCAACCGCGCGTCGGATGTGATCACGCGGCTACGCGCGCTCTTCAGCAAGAAGGAGTTCACGCTCGAAGCGGTGGATTTGAACGAGGCCACCCGCGAGGTCATTGCGCTGTCGTTGAGCGACCTTCAGAGAAACCGGGTTGTCCTTCAGTCAGAGCTCGCCGACGGGCTCCCGATCATCACTGGCGATCGGATCCAGCTCCAGCAGGTCGTCCTCAACCTGCTCCGCAACGCCGCGGAGGCGATGGCTGACGTGCACGATCGCCAGCGACAACTGCTGATCAAAACCGAGCTCGAGGATGGCGGCCACGTCCGAGTCACCGTTCGTGATGCCGGCGTGGGCCTCCCGCCGCACGGCATGGACGCGCTGTTCGAGGCCTTCCACACGACCAAGAGCGGCGGCATGGGCATCGGGCTGTTCGTCAGCCGCTCGATTGTCGAGAGACATCACGGTCGAATCTGGGCACAGCCGAATGATGGTCCCGGCGCCACGTTCTCGGTTTCCATTCCCTCCGCCCAGGGCCTCTCCTAGCGCTGCACCTTGACCACTTGCCGCAACCGCGCGCGATCGTCATCCGAGAGCTGTGCGGCCGTCAGCCGCTCGGCCTCCGACCAGCCGCCGCCGAGGGCCTTGAAGATCGATGCCGCTTGCCGCGTCACCTCGACGCGGCTGGCTGCCAGGCGATCTTCGGCCTCGAGCCGTACGCGCTCCGCATCGAGCACGGTGAGGAAGTTATCGACGCCGAGCTGGAATCGCTGACGGGCGAGATTCGCAGCGGCCCGCGCGGCTCGCGCCGCCAGATCCAGATGTTGAAAGCGCTCGCGCTCCTGCAGGAAGGCGGTGATCGCGCGTTCGGCCTCTTCGAGCGCGAGAAGTGCGGTCCGTTCGTACTCGGCGAGCGTGGCTTCGGCAGCGGCGTCGGCGGCGAGGATCCGCTGTCGAATGCGATTCCACTCGAGGAACGGCAACGTGACGCCGATTCCCAGGCCGTATCGCGGTCCGCGATTGTCAATCGCGCCGGCGCTGAAGGCCTGAACTCCGAGTCCGCCCGTGAGCACGAGATGCGGAAACAGATCGGCAGCCGCGACGCCCGCTCGTGCGGCAGCCGCCAGGACCGCCGATTCGGCGGCCGCGACGTCCGGCCTGCGGCGTAGCAACGCAATTGGTTCGCCGACGGCGAGCACGTCCGGGGGCGGCGGCAGCATGTCGGGCACCCGCAAATCGGCTGCCAGGCTCTGGGGCTCATGTCCAACGAGCACGCTGAGGCGATAGATCGCGGCCGACTCCGCTGCGACGAGCGGGGGAATTGAGGCGCGCGTCGATTCGAGCAGGGCGACGGAACGATCCACGTCCAATTGCGTGCCGCGACCGGCGGTGAGCAGTTGCTGCGTCAGTTGCGATGCGCTCTCCTGGTTGGCGACGTTTTCGCGGGCAACGACGAGACGTGATTGCGCCCCGCGCACGTCGGTGTAGGCGAGCACGACTTCGGCGGCGACCGAGACGAGCGTGAGGCGGCGAAGCGATCGCTCGCGCGCGTAGTCCTCGGCCGCGGCCGTGATGGCCGCGCGCCGCGCACCGAAGACGTCCACCTCCCAGCTTGCATCGATGCCAGCATCGAAAAGGTCGGCATCGGCCACACCGCCGGCCACCGCTTGCGAACGGCGGTGATCGAAGGCGGCGTTCGCTCCGCCGAGCGGCCAGTTCGATCCCTGTTCTTCACGGAATCTCGCCCGTGCCAGGCGGACGAGCGCAGTCGCCTGTCGCACATCCGGGCTGCGTTGCAGCGCCTGCTCGACGAGCGTCGTCATTCGCGTGTCGCCAAATGTCGTCCACCACGCATCCACCGGCTGTGTTGATGCGAGTGCAGGATCGGCGCTGCCGTCGAACGCAGACGGAGCCGTCACTGGCACTGGCTGGATATCGGTGCCACGCACACTGCAGGCCGTGGACGCTACAGCCGCAAGCCCGACGACGACCTTCACCACGTGCGTCACGACTGTAGTTCTCCATGCGTCGGTGCGATCGCCGGCGTGACGTTGCTCTCGTCGGCGCCACCGGTTGTCTCGCGGGTTGTTGGCTGTGAACGACGAAGCGCGAGCCATCGGCAGACCACGTAGAACGCAGGGGTGAGCAGCAGGCCGAAGAACGTCACGCCAAGCATCCCCGCGAAGACCGCAGTCCCCAGCGCGCGGCGTGCTTCGGCGCCGGCGCCCTCGGCGACCACCAGCGGGACGACGCCCAGGATGAACGCGAACGAGGTCATGAGAATCGGGCGCAGCCGCAGCCGCGCGGCGTGCGCGGCCGCTGCGAATCGATCGAGGCCGAGCCGATCCTCTGCCTGCTTCGCGAACTCGACGATCAGGATGGCGTTCTTGCAGGCGAGTCCCACGAGCACGACGAAGCCAATTTGCGTGAGGATGTTGTTGTCCTGCCCGCGCAGCAGCACTCCCGTGATCGCGGCCAGCAGGCACATGGGAACAATCAGCACGACGGCGAGCGGCAAGGTCACGCTCTCGTACTGTCCGGCGAGCACGAGGAAGACGACGATG
The DNA here is from genome assembly GCA_032156805.1 of Acidobacteriota bacterium. Lineage (GTDB taxonomy): Bacteria > Acidobacteriota > Vicinamibacteria > Vicinamibacterales > UBA2999 > Gp6-AA40. The sequence continues at coordinate 663 of JALDXQ010000120.1, read as the reverse complement.
ACGGCAAACACGAAGACGTAGGCTGCCGTGTTGCCGGCCTGCAGTTGCTGGAAGGCCAGCTCCGTCCATTCGTACGAAAACCCGTCGGACAGCGTGCCCCGGGCCAGCGATTCCATTGCGCTCATGCCCTGGCCGAACGACGTACCGGGCGTCACGTCGCCGAGTACTTCGACGGCCGGAAACAGGTTGTAGCGCGTCACGCGCGTCGGCCCGCTCACGTCTCGAAACGTCGCAACCGATCCGAGCGGCACCATCCCACCGGCATCGCTGCGGGTACGCAGTTCGGAGATGTTTCTCGCCGTCCGCCGGAACTGCGAGTCTGCCTGCGCGGTCACTCGATAGGTGCGCCCGAGATAGTTGAAGTCGTTCACGAACGACGAACCGAGAAACACCTCGAGCGCCTCGAACACCCGCGCGGGCGGCACACCGAGCGCTTGCGCGCGGTCGCGATCGATGTCGACGTACAACTGCGGCGTGGACACTTCGAATTGCGAGAACACCCCGACCAGCCCCGGTGTCTGGGCCGCCGCCGCCGTGACCGAACCAGCCGCGTCACGTAACGCTCTCAACCCATTCGCCGCCTGATCCTGCACGATGAACTTGAAGCCGCCAGTGGTGCTGACACCGCGCACCGATGGCGGCCTGATGACGAAGATATTGGCC
>JALDXQ010000119.1:0-21907 GCA_032156805.1 Acidobacteriota bacterium | reverse complement strand
GTGCAGGGGGGCGTTCGCGTGGGACCGGTCGGGCGACAGCTGCTGCGGATCGTCAATCACTACCCGCGCGCCGGCACGCTCACCATCACGAGCGCGTTCCGTCCGGGGGCACGAAGTCATCATCGCGGCCTGGTCTACCGCAACAGTCCGACTGCAGCGCTCGATATCTGGGCGAACAGCGCGGCGGGCATGCGCGATGTCGCGAAATGGCTGTACGACAGGTTCGCCGGCGACACGGTGGAGCTGATTCACACGACACCGTTCAACACCGACCGTGGGTTCTATGTGAAGAATCAGCGGAAGAACCCGGGGGGCAGCATCTACGGGCCGCAGACACGGCGAGAGCATCGCGACCACGTGCACTTCGCGACCTCCAAAGCGCTGGCGGCGAAGATCCTGGCGCGTCTCACCCCGAGGCGAGCAGCCGCTCCTCCGGCCCCTGCGGCACGCCGGCCGGCAGCGGCCGCGGTTGCGAAGGCGGCGCCAGCCGCCCGACGACGCTTGAGCAAGCGGGGCGCGCAGCTCATCTCGGAATTCGAAGGGCTGAGACAGCGCTTGTACAACGATCCCGCCGGCCACTGCACGATCGGGATCGGACACCTGGTTCACCGCGGGCGCTGCAACGGCAGAGAACCCGCGGCGTTCAAGCGCGGCATCACTCGAGATCGGGCCTACCAGTTGCTCCAGGCCGACGCCAGGAGGATGGAGAAGGCCGTCAACGGTCTCGGCGTGCCGCTGAATCAGAATCAGTTCGATGCGCTCGTCAGCTTCACTTACAACCTCGGCCCCGGTTGGACCGTACAGAAAACCGGGATTCGCGATGCGTTGCGCGCGCGTCGCTACAAGGACGTGCCGCGTGAGATGAAGAGGTGGGTGAAGGCGGGCGGCCGAACGCTGCCCGGTCTCGTTCGTCGCCGTAACGCCGAGGCGCGACTCTTCACGGCGCCGGTGGCTCCGCGGCCGCGGCCGAAACCGCCCGGCGTGATCAAGGTTGCCGACGTGCAACCCGGAGACAACAATCCGAGCGTGCTCGTCGTCCAGCGGGCGCTGCAGAAGGCGGTAGGGTTGGACTACTCGTCCGGGCCCGGGAACTTCGGACCGCGCACGACGAAAGCGTACGCGCGGTGGCAGCGCAAGTGCGGGACGCCGGCCAGTGGGCGGCCCGAGATCAAGTCGCTGAAGATGCTCGGCGACCGCTACGGCTTCAAAGTAGGTGGCCCGGTCCCGCCTCCGCGACCGGCCGCTCGCCACGCAGAGCCCGCGGCGATGGCCCCCTGATCCACCTGCCGCACGCCAGAACCGGGCTGTCGCTCGTCGAACGCAGAACGGCAGCCCGGGCATCACTCGACCTGACAACGAGGGGAGTTGAGTCATGAGCTTGAACCCGATATCCGCGCGTCAGTTCGTCGTTCGGGACGAGGCAACGTGGGACGAGAAGACCGCGGTGATCGACGCGTGGGGGCTGCCCACACGCGCGCTGACTCAGTTGGATCTCAATCGGACGGGATCGCTCATTGGCGATCCGGCGGCCCACGGGGCGTTCAAGGGACGGGCCGACGTGCTCAAACGCTTTCACATCGGCTTCGAGTGGCAGCCCGACGACGATCGTACGCGATCGTGGATTCCGCAGGGAATGACTGGAGACGGCGACAGCCACGACGCCGACGAGGACGGCAGGAAATGGCTGGCGGTGAGCTGGCACCACGAGCAGGATGATGTTGAAAAGGGCATGCGGATGTCGTTCGTCGACGTGACCGAGTGGCGCAATCCCGTGCGCTATCGACATGTGCTGCTGGTGAACCCAATCGCGGCGGATGACGCCCCGTCGAAGCACGCTTCCTTCGCGGCAATTCCTGCACACGCGGGCGGGGTGGTCTGGTTCCGCGATTACCTGTACGTCGCCGATTCACGAGGCTACGATGCCGGCAAGCCAGGCGGCCTGCTCGTCTTCGACATGACACGCGTCAAGGAAGTCGACCCGTCGCGAGACGATAGCATCGGCTGGTCGCCGGCCGACGAGACGTACTACGCGCTCGGGTATCGCTACGTGCTGCCCCAGGTAGGACGCTATGTACAGACTGTCGATGGCAGCGGCCAGCGGCTGCGCTGGTCGTTCATCGGCCTCGATCGCACCGGCCAGACACGCAGCCTCGCCATGGGCGAGTACACCACGAGCGATCAGCGGCCGGGTCGGCTGGTTTGGTGGGAGCTCGACGAGCGCAGTGGACGCCTCGCGACGTCGTCATCGGGTCAACATGACGCATCGCTGGCGCGCGTGTGCACCAGCGAACGGTTTCTTCAGGGCTGCCATTCACAGGACGCGCTGACTGACGGCACCGTCTGGCTGTCGCGTTCCTCCGGTCACGACGCGCTGTACGAGCGGCCACTGGACGGCGGAAGAGGCGCCACGCGCGAGCCATGGGCCGACCAACCTGAAGGGCTGACATTCTCTCCGCACAGCGACAACCTGTGGTGCGTGACGGAGCGCGCTGGCGCCCGGGCCGTCTTTGCGGTGAAGCGCAAGAGCCTGTAGAGGTCTCGGGTTCGGAGCTAGAATCCAGCGTCATGCGAATTGGACGCAAGTCTCGCGCGGCGCGCTACGGCGCCCAGCTGAGCGTGGCCGTAATCCTCAGCGCCTTCGTTGTGATTATGGGCAGCGCGCAAGATCGGAACCCGAACGGCGACTGGCCAACCTACAATCGCGACCTCGCCGGCACCCGCCATTCGCCTTTGACGCAGATCAACACGAAGAACGTCTCGACACTGGTCCCGGCATGGTCGTATCGACTGCGCCCGGAGCCAGGCCGGTCCGTCCCCGCAATCGACAAGCCAGCGAGCTCGTTTGAGCTGTTTCAACAGGTGACGCCGATCGTGGTGAATGGCGTGATGTACCTGCCGTCTGGCAATCGTGTCGTCGCCCTCGAGCCGGAGACCGGAAAAGAGATCTGGCGCTACGAGCTGCCGGAAGGGCTCGCCTCGTTCCGCGGCGTGGCGTACTGGCCCGGCCCCTCGACTATGCTCGGGGCCAACGGCCCGCCTGCGCGCATTTTTTTCACGAGCCTGCGAAAGCTGATCGCGCTGCGCGCTGACACCGGCGCGCTGGACCGCGAGTTCGGCAACGCTGGTCACATCGATCTGGAGATTCCGTACGCCGGTGTGCCGGTGATCTACAGGAACGTCGTGCTGATGGGATCCAATTTCTTCGGGCCCGGTCAGCGGCACATCGGACCGCACCTCACCACGAGCAAAGGCGAGAAAGGCGACGTGCACGCCTACGACGCGCGCACGGGTAAGAAGGTGTGGACGTTCCACACGATTCCTCGGCCTGGCGAACCAGGTCACGACACGTGGGGCAAGGACAGCTGGAAGGATCGCACGGGCAACAACGTCTGGTCGTTCACGCTGACTGTCGACGAACAGCGCGGCCTCGTCTACCTGCCCGTCAGCGGCCCGGGCATGAACTACTACGGCGGCGATCGGCCCGGCGACAACCTGTTCAGCAACGCAACGGTCGCGCTCGATGCGCAGACAGGCACACTGAAGTGGTACTTTCAGAACATCCGCCACGAGATCTGGGACTACAACCTCCCACCCGCGCCGGGTCTCATCGACATCCGAAAAGACGGCAAGACGATCCCCGCGCTCGCGCAGGTCGGAAAGTCGGGCTGGATGTTCATCCTGAACCGCGAGAACGGCACCCCGATCCACGGCATCGACGAACGCCCGCAGGCAAAGGCTGATGTGCCAGGCGAGGCCTATCCGGCCGCGCAACCGATTCCCAAGAAGCCCGGCCCGCTCGCGCGCGTCAGCATGACGCGGAACGATCTCGTTACCGCTGACGACACCACGCCAGCGCATGCCGAGGCGTGCCGCGCCTTGTACGACAAGGTGCAGTTCCGCAACGACGGCCCGTACACGCCGTGGAACTACAGGCCCAACGGCGGTCCGCCGTCGATCGTTTTTCCGGGCATGACCGGCGGCGTGAACTGGGGCGGCACCGCCACCGATCCGGAGCTCGGGTACATCTTCGTGAACTCGAAGGACGAGCCGTCGACCGGCTGGATTGCACCGAACCCGCGTTACAGCGAGCAGACGAAGGACACAGAGTTTCCCTACGTGCAACAGAGCGGGGGTACGCTCGGTGCCGAAGCGCGCGACGCCGACGGGCGATCGCTCGGGACACTCCCCTGCTTCCGTCCCCCCTGGGCCAGCCTGATGGCGGTGAACGCGGCGACCGGTGAGTTCGTCTGGCGCGTACCGCTCGGCGTGAACGACAACATGCCCGAGGGCAAGAAGAACGTCGGCTCCCCCGGCTACGGTGGCCCGATGGTGACGGCCGGCGGGCTGGTGTTCATCGGCGCGACGCGCGACCGGCAGTTTCGTGCCTTCGACTCACGGACCGGTAAGGAGCTGTGGTCCTCTCACTTCGATTACAACGTCACGGCGATACCGATCACTTACATGGGCCGCAACGGGAAGCAGTATGTCGCCGTCACGGCCGCGACGCAGGGGCAGGGCAACAACGAGGCACTACACGTGTTCACGCTGCCGTAGAACTCGCGCGAGCGTCACGACGCTGTTCGTCTGCCAGACTCCGATCGTTATTGAAGTGGGAGGGCACGCACGCATGGAGGACCCTTCAGACCGTCTTCGGCGGGACCAGGACAACCAGAACCGAAAGCGTGAGAACGACAGATACGATCGTCGCCACGCCATCAACACTCTCAGATCCAGGTTGCGGATCGAAGACCTCAACGCGCGGATCGACGCCGGGGATCGAAAGAGAAGAAGCGACGAGGCTTTCGAGGCAATGACGGCGGGGTGGCCCGAAGCGCGGGCGCAGCTCGAGGGCTGCACCTTTGTCGCACCCGACATCCGGGCGAGTTGGTTGAAAACGTTCGACGCGATCAGATCCTCCGCCGATCCGTCCCAGGGCCAGTCACTCGTTGAGCTCGAAAATGACGTCACCAGACGGGTGAGCACTCTCTCCGGGATTTCGGCGGCTCTGCGGCAAGCAGCGGAATCCCGCAAGGCGCCGGTGCTGGCTCGGTCTCTTCGCGAGCTGACATCGTTTCGCGAGCCGACGCTCGCTGAGCTCGTGCTGCGTCCGCCCTCGAGGCGGGGTCGTACACGGGTGCGTAGCGAACTGCTCCCGGCGGAGACCTTCCCGTGGTCCACTGGACGCTCTCGACGTGCCGACGATCTGCAGCCGATTCACGATGGGCTTCTGATGAACTCGAGCGTGCCCGACCAGGTGCGCTTTGCGTGGCTCGCTCGGTTGGACGAAATCGACCAGCGGGACACTCGTCTGCTGGCCCCCTCCCCGGTTGAGAAGATCGAAGCACTGATCAGCGATATCGATACAGCGGCTGGACTCCTGCGCGACGTCGGAACGGCGTTGGAGTCTCAGGCGTTCAAGTGTCGATTATTCTGGCGCCGATAAGCCGCGGACCCGACGCGATTGGAGCCTGGCGTTGCCGGCTCCACCGGCGAATGGGCGTGAAGTGCTGCAGCGAACTTATCGCGTTCCTGAACCTGACCCACCCGCCGCGGCGGCGTCCTCTGCCCGAGCCGCGCTGAGGATGTGACGCAGCCCGTAGTTGCCCTCGTGGCAGGCGTACTCCCAGATCTCACCGTCGGCCTTCTTGATCGCGATGTGGCCCTTCCACGGCGTGTCCCACGTCGCCTTGTCTTCGATGGTGAACTGGTAGTCGATCGTCGTCTCGTCCGCGAGTGAGAAGCGCTCGATGACCTTGAGGTCCTGCGATGCGCCTCGCCATGCGACCTTGTCGTTGTAGTTGGTCGTCTGCACGACCAGCGTGTCACCCTCCCACCAGCCGCGGGACTCGCCGCTCCAATGACGGAAGGCATCGCCGAGCGGTGGCGTCGGCACGAGCGGAATCACGCGTGTGTTGTGCGTCATCTCCTGGATGATGACGATCGCGTTGGCGCTCTGCACGATCTTGATGTTGGCGTTATAGCCAACGGGCAGCATTGGTGGCCCTTCATGTCCCCAGGTGATGCAGCGCTCTGAAAGCGCCCGGTTCTGGACGCGGTCGGAGGGACCACCCGCCGCCTTGCGCGCTGCCGCACGGGCTTGCGCCCGCCTCTGCCCTGCCGCGTTCATCGACGGAATCTTGCCGTCAGCAGGCTCGAAGACAATGGACGTGCGAGATCCAGTGACCGAGCGGAGCGTCGCCTCGTTCATCCAGATGAAGTCGTCGTAGTGAATGTTGTCGGCAGGCTGCGACTTCTGACGTGCGATGCCGCGTTCCGCGTATGCCTTGGCTTCCTCCGCCGTAAAGAACTCCTTGCCCTTGAGCTCGTCCGGACGCTCGAGCGGCGTGAAGGTGTTGTTGACCCAATCGCCCTCGAAATTCGGCTTTCCCTCGACCGTCCGAGGCATCGTCCACGTGCTCGAGTTTGCAGCGCGGTTTGACGAGGCAGGCGCCGAGGTCTGCGCCAGAAGCGGAAGCGGTGCGAGCAAGGCAAGCGCGGCGAACACGGTCAACGACTTGGTCACGGCTCGAACTCCTCCGGATAAAGATACAGGAAAACTGCCTCCGTCTTACCAGCACAGGTGCGCCCCTATTGAGCGCGCTCGTACAAGCCCACGATGATCGCACCACGGGCGACGCGCGGGTTCAACGTCGCCTGCAGCGTCCGGAGAGTGCCGCTGCGCGCCAGGTACTCGGAAGCGTCCTTTGCGACTGCCTCCGCTTGCGCCGCTAATCGATCCTCCGAATACCCGACGCGTCCGATGATCTCGGCGCGGGGCACGACTGCCTGACTGCGCACGATGGAGCCGATCGTGCTCGGTACGTCCCTGAGATAGTTGACGAGCGCCTCGGCCTTCTGCTCGTCGCCCTTGGCGACATGGACGACGATCGATGACACGGGCACCGCGGTCAACAGGACGCGCCGTGGTTGGTTGGAACCCGTCGATTCGTCGAGCGCCTGGGATATCACGGTGCCCGGCGCCTTCCCACTACCTGCCGACAAACGAACCAGAAAACGAAATCCCGCGTTGCGAAGAATCTCGCGTGCTTCGAGAATCCTCTTGCCCGTGACGTCGGGCACGGCCGCGTTCGCGGGACCTGGCGAGGGCGTCGAGCCGCGCGCCGGTGGAGGCGCTGGATTCGCAGTCGGTGTGACAGTCTGCTGGCTCGCCGGCGGCGCACTGACCGTCTGCCGTGGAGGATCAGTGCTGGTGCCCGACCTGTTCCCGGGTACGAGTCCACCGCGCCACGCGACCACGGCGGCAACCACGAGCATGAGTACCGCGCCTGCGCCGATGGCGATCCATCGTCCAGTCGAGGTCTTCGCATTCGCTCGATCGGCAGCCACTGCAGCCGTCGGAGCGGGCGCTTCTCCACCGACCTTCAAGACTTTCTCGAGTCCTTCGACCAGTCGATCGATGTCATCGTCCCACCGCGCGTCGCGCAGCTCGATTGCCTGACGCCGCGTCAATCCCTGGAGATCAGTGGGAAGGCCCGCGGTTGACGGAAGCCTCGCGCCATCGACGAGCACCGGCAGCACGCGCACGTTGCGCTGGAGCGCGCCGGCGATCTCGATCCGCACGAAATCGTGGGGATCGTCCAAGCGACGCTTGCCGTCGCTGGTGGCTGACAGCCACTGCGGTCCGATGACGGCCAGCAGCGCGTCGCACGAGCCGACCGCCTTGTGGAGCACGTCGACGAAATCGACGCCGGCTTCAATCGCCGCCACATCCATGAAGACAACGTCGCTGCCGAAGCGGCTGCGCAGACGATCGAAGATGCGTCCGGCGTGACCGGGGCTGTCCTCGCGCCGGTAACTGATGAAAATCCCAGCCATCCCGCGCAGTGATTGTAGCGGGAATCCGGCGCGTCCGGGCGCCCTGGAACTTCAGATACACTCCGGATGAGCCGCGCACTGATACGGAGCTGACCAATGAAACAGGTCGTGATGTTGATCCTCGTACTCGCCTTCGCGCGCGCCGCCTCGGGTCAGAGCGCAGACGATTATCGTGGCGGCTGGAGAACCGACAGCGGCGAAGCTCACACCTACGAATTCTCGATTCGCGATGCAACGGTCAGGGGCATCTACTGCACCTACTGCGCTGATGCGACGACGCTCGCATTCGTCGATGGCACGTTCGGACCGGACGGGATCAGGTTCGAGGTGACCCATGTGAACGCGGATGGCAGCACGAAGTACCAGGACAAGGCAACCGCGAAGTTCACGCAAGGCCGATTGGTTGTAACGGGCACGAGCGGCGCGCCCGGCGGCGGCGCGTTCGAGCGTGTGCTGATCAAGGATCCGAGAGGGCCCGATCCGATACCAGCGAAGGTATCGGTGCTCCCAAAAGGCCCGGCGGTGCCAGGAAATCCTCTTCGCCGAAACCCTGATGGCGCCGACGGTCTTCCCTATATTCAGCCGGGGCCGTGGAAGTCGACGCTCACTGAAAAGGATGTCGTTGGCGTGTGGCTCGGCTTCGGCGTCGGGGCGCCGAAACAGTTCTTCATCATCAAGAAGGTTGGCGACAGGCTCCGCGGCATGGTGTGCGGGACGTGTGACAACCCCTACACCATGGCGGCCCTCGACGACTTCCGGATCGAAAGCGACACGCTGACATTCAACATCCTCCACGAAGACTGGGGTGACGGCGAGATCCCCACGTTCGAAAAGCACGTGACCGCGCACGTGGGGTGGAACGAGATGCGATGCACGACGTCGGCCGACCACCAGCCGCCAGCCCCGCGCCCGCAGACGCCGGGCATCGTTCCAGGATTCTCACTGCAGGGGCCCGTGCCGATCGAAGCGACGTCGGGCAACGTGTGGCCCGAATGGCCACCGAAGAACACATCCTCGCCGCGGTAGCCCTGCTCGTGCGCGGCTTCGAGGGCTCCGCGATCTGCTTTGCGATCGGCAGCGCCTCAACGCATCCGGCAGGACTTTGAGCGCAACGTCGCGCCAGATGAGTCGTAAAGAACTTTCACACCAGGACCTCGGCGGTGTGCCGCCTCGTCCACAGTGCGAGCAACAGGCACCGCGTATTTTGGACTTGGCAGGAATAGTGCTCGGAGGGCGAGTGACGGTTGATGTCAGAAGCTCATTCACGAGGAGTTCCCATGCGATATCTCACCTCGACGATAGCTGCCTTCACGCTCGCCGGCGCGGTCAGCGTGTTCGCGCAGGAGCAGGCACCGGCGCCGCCGCCGGCCAAAGAGCAGGCACCCAAAGCGACGCTCACCGGTTGTGTGGTGCAGGCGAAAACCACCGACGGGGGTACTGCGTTCGTCCTGACCAAGGTCGAGGGCGGGTCCGCGTCGATATACATCCTTGGTGGCTCGACGCAATCGGACTGGTCGACGAACGTGAACAAGAAGGTCGAAGTGGTCGGGCCGGTGCAGGAGCCGACCGGCGACAAGGGCGCCGCGGCTGATCCGAACATCGTTCGTCCGCCGGCGATCATCGTTGAAACTGTGAAGGTCGTGGCCCAGAGCTGCGCGTAGCCGGCACACGCGTCAACTTCCAATTTCCAATACCCAACTTCCAAGACAGTTGGAAGTTGGGAGTTGGAGGCCGGAAGTTACACGGTTTCAGTTTGGCCGGCCGATTCGTATAATCGCGACCGCATGACGATCGGCCCCGGCTCACGTATCGGCCCCTACGAGGTCACCGCCCATCTCGGAGAAGGAGGGATGGGCGTCGTGTTTCGCGGCCGCGACTCACGGCTGCAACGCGACGTCGCGCTGAAGCTGCTCCCCGAGCACTTCGCAAACGACGCCGACCGCCTTCCTCGATTCGAGCGAGAGGCACAGGTCCTCGCCTCACTGAACCATCCCAACATCGCGCAGATCTACGGCCTCGAGCAGGTGAACGGGTCGACCTGCATCGTGATGGAACTGGTCGAGGGCGAGACGCTCGAAGAGACACTCAAGAAAGGACCGCTCCCTGTTGAGGACGCGGTCGGCATCGCGAAACAGATTGCCGACGCCCTCGCCGTGGCCCATGAACGCGGCATCGTTCATCGCGACCTGAAACCGGCGAACATCAAGCTGACGCGTGGCGGCACCGTCAAGGTGCTCGACTTCGGACTGGCGAAAGCGCTCGGGCCCAGGACGTCCGATCTCGATGCAACGATGGCGGCGACGGTCGCCGGTGGATCGGTCGCCGGTGTCATCGTCGGCACACCCGGCTACATGTCGCCCGAGCAGGCGCGTGGCAAGGACGTCGATTCTCGCACCGACATCTGGGCGTTCGGCTGCGTGCTCTTCGAGATGCTCACGGGACGGCAGGCGTTCACAGGTGAGACCATCACCGACATCCTGGCGAACATCGTCTCCACACCGCCAGACCTGGATCTCATCCCGAGGAACACGCCAGCGTCGATTCGACTGCTGCTCGCCTCCGCCCTGAACAAGAACAGCAGCCAGCGTCTTCAGCACATCGGCGATACGAGACTGTTCCTCGATGGTCCACTTACTGTCCCGACGACGACCACTTTCGTCGCGGCGCCGTCTCGACGTCCGGGAAAGACAGCGCTGCTTCTGGCCGCACTCGTCATCATCGTCGCGGGTGCAGGGATCTTTGCCGCCTTCGCTCTTCGACAGACGCCCGAGCCCGCTGCGCAGATGCGCTTCGAGATCACACTGCCGGATCTGTGGGGTGCGCCGCTCGTCTCCCCCGACGGAAAGTGGATCACGTACGCCACTCAGCCCACCAACGGAAAGCGCGTCGCGTGGCTGCGGCCGATTGGCTCGGACAGCGCTCAACCGATTCCTGGTACCGAGAACATCAACGGCACTATCTGGTCGCCTGATAGCCGACGGCTGGCTACGCTGGCCGATGGAACGCTGCGCATGTTCGATCTGGCAAGCGGCTCATCGCGGCCGCTCGGCTCGGTCGGGGCGCTGCGCGGCGGCAGTTGGAATCGCGAAGGCGTGCTCCTCCTGGCGCGCCTGAGCGACAACATCATCGTCCGTATGCCGGACTCAGGCGGCGACGTGACACCAGTGACCACGCTCGACGCCAGCCGCAAGGAGATGCTCCACGGATTGCCCGTCTTCCTCCCTGACAACAAACACTTCCTGTACGTGGCCGTCGCAGGAAAGGCGGCGGACTCCGGAATCTTTCGCGCGTCGCTCGACGGGAATGAACCGCCCATCCGTGTCATCGCGATTGAACCGAACAACTTCAATGGGCTGACGTACGTCCCCTCCGGACACCTCTTGTATTCGAATGAAGGGAGGTTGAGCGCGCAGCGTGTCGACGCGCTGGGTCAACCGCAAGGCAGTCCCATCGTCGTTGCAGACACCGTCGATGGTACTTTCATGGCCTCTGATACCGGCCTGCTGTTTTACCACAAGGCGACGCCCAGGGCGGGGCGACAGCTTCTGTGGTTCAGCCGAGACGGCAAGTCACTTGGACAAGTGAGTGTGGAGGCGAACTACGGGAACGTGGATATCTCGCCGAAGGGAGATCGCGCGGCGGTCGATATCGTGACGAACGGCAACCAGGATATCTGGGTCGTCGATCTGGAACGCTCCGTTGCGCAACCGATCACGTTCGACCTTGGCAGAGACTGGACGGCCTCGTGGTCGCCGGATGGCAGTCGATTGGCGTTCGCGTCGACCCGATCACATACGGACGCCACAACGAGGATCTATGAGAAATCGTCGACCGGCACCGGCACAGAGACGGTCATGCCCGCTGGCGACGTGTCGTCGATTCCGGTGAACTGGTCCTCCGACGGCAAATACATCGTCTTCTCGCGATTGCGACAATTCGGAAACACATCTGGCTACGACACCTGGGTGCTGCCGACGTTCGGCGATCGGAAGCCGGCTCCCCTGCTCGAGACCGGGTTCGACAAGTTCCAGGCGCGTGTGTCACCGAACAGCGACTTCGTCGCCTACTCCACCAACGAATCTGGCACGTATCAGATCGTCGTCCAGACATTCCCAGACGCCAGCGGCGGGAAATGGCAGATCACCGCAGATGGTGGCGTGGAGCCGAAGTGGCGGCGCGACGGTCGCGAGCTGTACTACCTGAGTCTCGATGGGAAGCTGATGTCGGTCGCCATCGGCGCGCCGCAATTCACTGCTGGTCGTCCCGTGGAGCTGTTCCAGACGCCGTTGACGGTCAATCGAACGAATCCATCACGAGACCGCCGCTACGACGTCGCTCCCGATGGCCGCTTTCTGATGGTGATTCCTTCCGCCGCGGGCGCGCCCACACCCTATTCAGTCATCGTCAACTGGACGGCCGGACTCGGGCAGTAGCGAACGTCACGTTCGTTGGTGTCCTGACCTACCTCGAGAGGAGCAGTGAATAGCCCAACGAACGGGTCCTCACTTTCGTCTAAGGCCACGTGAGCACCCTTCTCCCCGATCTCGCCTATGCCTTTCGAAAGCTGAGCGCAGCTCGCGTCTTCACGGCAACAGCAGTGCTGACACTGGCGTTGGGGATCGGCGGCAGCACTGCCATCTTCACGCTCATGCACGCCGTGATGCTGAAGTCGCTGCCGGTGGGCGACCCTGATCGCCTCTACCGAATCGGCGACGGCAACAACTGTTGTGTGCAAGGCGGACCACAGGATCGCTGGGGATTCTTCTCGTTTCCCTTATTCGAGCGCATCAAAGCCGAGACGCCGCAGTTCGAAGACATCACCGCGTTCGCGACGTTCGTTGGCCGCTTGAGCGCGCGGCGCCAGGGAGTGGAACAGGCGCCGCGACCGCTTCGCACCATGTACGTCACCGGCGGATACTTCACGACGCTGGGAGTCCGCGCCTTCACCGGCCGCATATTCACGGCCGAGGACGACCAGGCCGCCGCGCCGCCGGTGGTCATGCTGGCCTATCACGCGTGGCAGGGCCTCTACGGCGGCGACTCCTCGATTGTCGGCTCGACGCTGATGATCGAAGGGAACGCCTTCACGATTGCCGGTGTCACGCCGCCGGGATTCTTTGGCGAGGCGGTTCGGGCCGATCCACCTGATTTGTGGCTGCCGCTCCAACACGAACCGCTCATCGTCGGCGCCGAGACCTCGCTCCTGCGTCAGCCGGTGTCGGCGTGGCTGCGCGTGATCGGTCGCTTGCGTCCCGACGCCACGACGGAGGGTATGGAGCTGCGCCTCACGGCCCTGTTGCGTCAATGGATGCGAACCGAGGCCGGCTACCCCTCGAACTGGATGCCGGAAATCGAGCGCAAGCTTCCCCAACAGGTGCTCACCGTTGTGCCGGCCGGGGCCGGTCTCGGACTAATGAAAGAACAGTACGGGCGCAGCTTGCGGATCCTGCTGGCGGTGTGCGGGCTGGTGCTGCTCATCGCGTGCGCCAACGTGGCCAACCTGCTGCTGGCGCGCGCGGTGGCCCAGCGCACACAGACTGCCGTGCGACTGGCGATCGGCGCGTCGCGCGGACGAATCGTGACCGAAGCACTCGTGGAGAGCATCGTGCTTGCCATCGGTGGAGCCCTGGCCGGCCTTCTCGTCGCCATGGGCGCCGCTCGCCTGCTGTTGTCGCTGGCATTTGCCGGCGCCACGATACTGCCCATCACCACTACGCCATCTCCGCTCGTGCTCGCATTTGCCGCCGGCCTCGCGCTGCTGACCGGAGTGCTGTTCGGCGCTGCGCCGGCGTGGTTCGCAACACGCACGGACCCGATCGAGGCAATGCGCGGCGTCGGCCGTGCCGCCGGTGATCGTGCATCGTTGACGCGCACGACCCTGCTCGTGGTGCAGGCGACGCTTTCCGTGGTGCTCGTGGCCGGGTCGACGATGCTGGGCCGCAGCCTCGGCAACCTCGAGGGACAGGACTTCGGGTTCAACCGCGATGGGCGCGTAATCGTGTCCCTGGGTCGGCCGTCCGCATCGTTCACAGGCGCGCGGCTCACCGCTTTCTACCGCGACCTCGAAGCGCGGCTGGCCCGCATTCCTGGCGTGCAGGGCGCCAGCCTTGCGCTCTACAACCCGCTGACAAACAACTGGGGCGAGGGTGTGCTCGTGGCCGGCAAGCCGGCGCCGGCGCCTGGTGCGGAGATCGGCGCGTCGTGGGACCGGGTGGGCACGAACTACCTCCAGCAGTTGGGCGTAAAACTCGTTCGCGGCCGCTACTTCACCGACGCCGACAACGAGACCTCACAGAACGTGGCCGTGGTGAACGAAGCGTTCGTGCGGCGCTTCTTCTCGGCCGGTGAGGACCCGCTCGACCGGCACTTTGGCTTGAACCTGCCCGAGAACGTCAACACCTACCGCATCGTCGGCGTGGTCGGTGATGCGAAGTTCGCGGCCTTCGAGCTCGATCGTCCGGCACGGCCGATGTTCTTCGTCTCGCTCGCACAGACGGTGGATTACGGCAGCCAATTGATGCAACGCGTGGAAACCGCCTCGCATTACGCAGGCGGCATCCTGCTGGTGACCACGACGCCTCCAGGCATACTGGAGCCGCAAGTCGCACGCGAGCTCTCGGCGGCGGATCCCAATCTCGCGGTGCTCAGCATCCGCACGCTGCGGGAGCAGGTCGAGCGCAGCTTCGATCAGCAACGTGCGGTCGCCAGCCTGGCCGGTCTCTTCGGCACGATCGCGCTGATACTGGCCGCCATCGGACTCTACGGCGTGACGGCGTTTTCGGTGCTGCGCCGGACGAGCGAGATTGGCATCCGCATGGCGCTGGGCGCCGATCGCGGCCGCGTCGTCGGCCTGGTGTTGCAAGGTGTGTTCTACCGCGTCGCTGCCGGTTTGTTTTTGGGGCTGCCGCTGGCCGTCGGCGCTGGCTATCTTCTGTCCGCTCAACTCTACGGCGTATCGTTCTGGGATCCCGTGGCACTGAGCGTCGCCGCGAGCGCGCTGGCCTTCGCGGCGTTCGTCGCCTCCATCGTGCCAGCATCGAGAGCCGCGGTGCTGGCGCCGATGAAAGCCCTCCGCACCGAGTAGCCGGATCCGGTGTCAGGCAGTGAATCGTGAATTCACCATTCACTGCCTGACACCATCCCTGAACCGTGCGCTCCTACTCGCTCTCAGCGTGACGACAGTCTTCGTTTGATCTCCTCGGTAATCGTCCAAAGGTGCAGCTCGAAGATACCGCCCTCTTCGCTCGGCACGGCCACCGTCCGGTCAGGCTTCCAATCGCCCATGGTGAAACGATGGGACACGATCCGCGAGCCCACCTTCAGCTCACGCCACAGAACCGGCCGGACGAGCAGGTTGAAGTGGTCTCCCATG
Organism: Acidobacteriota bacterium; assembly: GCA_032156805.1. Classification (GTDB taxonomy): domain Bacteria; phylum Acidobacteriota; class Vicinamibacteria; order Vicinamibacterales; family UBA2999; genus Gp6-AA40. Next base: position 6,699 of record JALDXQ010000119.1, on the reverse strand, counting down.
TACAGAAAGACCACCGACACGTCCGACAGGTTCTTGACGTCGAGGGCGTCGCCTTCGCGCACATCGATTCGATCGGCGAGACCCGCCAGCTCGACGTTCGTCTTCGACTCGACGGCCCGATCCGGATCGATGTCGATGCAGATACCGCGGCGCGCGCCCGCGCGGATTGCGGCGGTTGTGATCCTCGCGTCACCGCAGCCTGGCTCGTACACCACGTCGTCAGGGCCCACGACGGCAAGGTCTACCATCGCTTTCGCAACATCGGCGGGAGTCGGATGGTAGATCACGCGAACGCGATCTGCCGGATCGTCAACCGTGAGATCCACACGGACCGTTTCGCCCGCGCGAAGCTCGAGGGTCTTGCTGCGGGTCATCGTCGTGTAGGTGTTTGGCTTCCACGTGACGGTGACCGTATACCGGTGCGTGCCCGCGCCCAGCGGCACGGTTTCGACCGTTCTGGCCGCGCCGTCGCCGCGGATCGTTTCGCCGTTCACCACGAGCTCCGCATCGTCGGCCGGAACGGTCACGGCGATGCGTGATGTCAGCCGCCGTTCGACTGACGCCGTGGATTGGAGCGCAATACGCTCCGGTGGAGTCGTCAGAGCAGGGGCACTGCCTTCGAGCGCGACCAGCCCCGGGATGAGAATAAGAGGTAGCAGCATCGTTGATCGACTGTGAACGATGCCTCGTCTTGCCGGTCGGGATCAAGTGAACAGTGCAGGCTCTTTATAATCACGGCAATGGGAACTCTGCCGGAGGGGCGCGACGCGCGCGATCAGTTCCTGCGAATGCACGCAGTCAACGTGTACGTCAGGGATCAGGAGCGAAGCCTTCGCTTCTACCTCGACAAGCTTGGATTCCAGGTCGCGTTCGATGCCCGGGTCGAGTCGGGTCAGCGGCTGCTGGCTGTTACCCCGCCTGACGGGACGACGGTGCTCACCCTGATTCAGCCACCGCCGAATTCACTGCAGGCGCGGTTGATCGGGCGGGCAACGCAGGTGGTCTTCGTGACCGAAAACCTGGCGGCAACCTACCGCGAGTGGCACGGCCGCGGCGTCCGATTCCGCGGGACACCGCGATTGCGCCGCGTCGCCTACGAACCGGCGGGCTCACCTTCAGCGGCTGGGAAGTCCGTGGCCGAGGACCACGGGACGGCCTGGGGTGGCGCCTTCGCCCGTTTCGAGGACATCGACCGGAATTCGTTCGCGCTCGTCAGTTTCGACGAAGTCAGCCGCGCCGTGGAGGCGCAGCGCAAGGCCGCGGCCGAGCGGCGGGACGCGGAGCGGCGCGCCGCCCACGAGTTAGAGATCGCCCGGCAGGTCCAAGCGCGGCTCTTTCCGCAGCGACAACCCGAGCTGGAATCATTGGAGTACGCCGGCGCCTGCGTTCAGACGCGCCAGGTCGGCGGTGACTACTACGACTTTCTCGACCTCGGCCAGGCGCGAGTATCCCTGGTACTTGGCGACATCGCCGGCAAGGGGATTGCCGCGGCGCTGCTGATGGCCAACCTGCAGGCCAACCTGCGCAGCCAATGCGCCACTGCCGTGGCGCAGCCGGAACAACTGCTTCGATCGGTGAACCGGCTGTTCTACGAGAACACGACCGAGAACGCGTACGCCACGCTCTTCTATTCGGAGTTCGACGATTCGACGTGCCGTCTGCGATATGCGAACTGCGGTCACCTTCCCGGTCTCGTCGTCCAGAGAGACGGGACGGTCAATCGTCTGTCGTCCACAGCGTCGGTACTCGGATTGTTCCCGGAATGGCCCTGCAGCACCGCGGAGCTTCAACTGCGTCCGGGCGATCTGTTCGCCATCTACACTGACGGCATCACCGAGGCGCTCAACCAACGTGACGAAGAGTTCGGTGAAGAGCGGTTGCTCGACGTGATGAGTCGCACTCGCGATTTGAGCCCAAGCCGCATTGTGACCGCCGTGTTCGACGAGGTCCGGCGGTTCAGTGGCGACCAGCAGCGCGACGATGTGACGTTGATCGTCGCCCGATGCAGATCGCGAAACGCCAATCCTGCCTGAGCGTCGCGATTGGGTCCATGCGCGCCGCGCGCAGGGCGGGCACTGTCGCGGCCGCCGCGCACGAGACGACGATGATCAACAGGCTCGTCGTGTAAGCGGCGGGATCGAAGACCTTGATGAGAGTTGCAACCTCTGAGTCCGTCACCGCCATCAGCACGGTCGCGACCGCCGCAGCCAGGCCGACGCCAGCGCCGAGACCGATACACACCGGGCGCAGCAATGTGGAGAGCACCAGGCCAGCAGCGTCGCGCGTGGTCGCGCCGAGCGCCACGTGCACACCGATGTCCTTAGCCCTCTGCTCGACGAGGTACGAGAGGACGCTGAACAGCCCCGACACGGTCAGGACGAGCGCCAGCCCACCTAGGGCGATGGCCACCCAGAAGGCGATACTCAGGACGTAGGCCTGCGCGCCGGCAATATTCCGCAGCGTCGAGATCTCACCCAGCCCCGGATCGACCCGTATCAGGTCGTCGAGCAGCACCTGGCGCGCCCGCTCGGGATCGCCACGAACGCGCAGTGTCAGCACTGTCCCGGCGACCTCGGCGGTCGTGGGCACGTATACGCTCCGCGATGGGAACATGTCAGGCGCGAGCGGGCCGTTCACATCGCGCACAACGCCGACAACGATGAATGGGCGGGACGGCATTGCTAACGTGCCGGGCGAGACTGATCCATCGAGACGCACGGACTGTCCGACGGCACTGCCCGCCGGCCACAGCTCGCGCGCGATGGTCTCGGTGATGAGGGCGACTCCCGAGTCGAGCGTGCGTTCTGCCGGCGTGAAACCGCGCCCGCTCGCGACGTCGATGTCGATCACGTCGAAGTAGTCTGGCGATACCGCGATCGGTTCGACCGGCGTCCGCCTCGACGTTGCCGTTGCTGCAACTGCGGCGGGTTGCCGCGACGACGCGGCCACGGCCATCACCAGTGGGTGCGTCGCCATTGCCTGAAGCACCGCCGCGCGCCGTGGCTCGTTGGTGACGGAGACGATGAGCGTGTCGCTCGTCCGCACGCCGGGATCGACGTCCGCGGCAGCCAGGGCGCTGCGCAGCAGAACGCTCGCGCACACCAGGAGCAGTGCCGATGCACCGACCTGCGTCGCGATGAGGGCGTGCCGTGCGCGCCACGGTCGCGCATCCCTCGTCATTTCCCCGCGCATCGAGCGCACCAGGTCCAAACGCGTGGACTGCAGCGCCGGCGCCAGACCAAAGAACAACGTCGCGATCACGGCGCCGACGACCAGAAACACCAACACCCGCCAATCCGTCGGCAGCACGCCGAAACTGGTCTCCCCAACGAGTTCCGGCGGCATCGTGACGGTGACGGCATACACCACACTTTCCTGGATCGCGCGCGCTACACCGAGACCGCAGGCCGCCGCCGCAAGCGCCAGGAGGAGACTCTCGGTCAGCAGTTGCCGGACGACCCGCCGGCGCGACGCGCCGAGCGACAACCTGATGCCAATCTCGCGCTGGCGCGACACGCCACGGGCCAGCTGCAGGTTGGCCACGTTGGCGCAGCCGATGACGAGGATCAACCCGAAAGCGAAGAATAGCGGTACCGATACAGCGAGGATTTCGATCGCATCGGCCGAGAGCGTGCCTTGCCGCGACTCCAGCCGGATCGACCCGGGAGTGCGCTGGGACATGTTCGGTTCGGCTCGGCGCGCCACCCACGCGGTGAGCGCGTCGGCTGCCGCCTCGAGCGACATCCCCTGCTTCAATCTTCCGACGACATCCACGGTGATCTCGCCGGCTCCGCCAGCGGGGACCTCGCGGAACCGTGAGACGAGGCCAAGCGGTGCCCAATAGTCCGGCGGACCAAGCGCCAGCCCACGAAAGTCCTCGGGCATGACGCCGATGACCTCGTACGGCAGGCCGTTGATGCGAACGCTGCGGCCGATGACTCCCGGATCGCCCGCGAAGAGCCTGTGCCAGCCCCGGTGGCTCAATGCGATCACCGGCCGGGACGCGCCGGGTTGGTCGTCTTGCGGCATCAACGAACGCCCGAGCACCGGCGAGACGCCAAGCGCCTGGAAGAAGTTGCCGCTCACGAGCGCGAATCTCACCGAGCGCCCATCGATCCGGGCGCGGACGGGTCGAATCGATGCGAAGAGGTCGGTGAAGACGTTCGTCTCCCCGCGCAATGCCTCGTATTCACCCCGCGTGAATCGTCGCAGCGTCTCCGCGCCCGGAGCCGTCGGCCGCTCGACGGCAAACAGCTCGGCAGGGTTCCGCACGGCATCCACGCGCAGGAAACCGAAGTTGTAGAACGTGAATGCGACGGTGACCACACCGAGGCCGAGGGCCACCGTTGCGACGATCGTAAGCGCAACCAGCGGTGAGCGACGAAACGTCCGACACGCGTAGAGGACGTCGCGCACCAGGTCCTCCACGCCTGACGTACCGCGGGCGTCGCGGCATTGATCTGCCGCCAGCGGCACAGGACCGAAGCGAGCCAGCGCTTCACGCCGGGCATCGACGGGATTCCGTCCGCGGGCGATGTGCTTCTGCGCCTCACGCTCGATGTGAAAAGCCAGCTCCTCGTCGAGCTCCCGTTCAACGCAACGCGGGAACGCCACGGCGCGCAGACGCAGCAAGACATCGCGGAGCGTCATGTGCACCTCACGCCAGCTTCATCACACGGCCGATCGCCGCGGACACGCGCTCCCACACGCTGAACTCGATCGCCAGCTGCAGGCAGCCGGACGCTGTTGGAGTCGGAGGTCGAGACATTGTGTCGGCAGACGACACTAACAGTGGTTGGTGTCGACTGTCAACACTAAGGCAGCACCTGTAACTCCCAGGTGGGAGTTACAGGTTTGAGGGTTTCGGTCAGACCTCGGCGTGCGCGAGGCTACCGCCTGTCTGAACCTGGTGCCCGACGTCGAAGCGATCGAGATTCATCACCTTGGTCCACGCCGCGGCGAAGTCGCGTACGAACTTCTCCTTCGAGTCGCTGCAGGCGTAGACCTCCGAGAAGGCACGCAGTTCGGAATGCGATCCGAAGACGAGGTCCACGCGGCTCGCGGTCCACCTCGCCTCACCCTGCGCGCGACCACGGCCGGTGAACGTCGCACCGTCGGCCGACGCCGGCACCCATTCCGTGCTCATGTCGAGGAGGTTCACGAAGAAGTCGTTGGTCAACGCGCCCGGCTGCTTGGTGAACACGCCGTGGTTCGACTGCCCCGCGTTCACGCCCAACACCCGCAGACCGCCCACCAGCACCGTCATCTCCGGCGCGCTCAGCGTCAGCCTGAACGCCCGCTCGATCAGCAAGTGCTCGGCCGGCACGTCGTGGCCCTCTCCCAGGAAGTTGCGGAAACCGTCCGCATCTGGCTCGAGGACAGCGAACGATTCGACGTCGGTCTGCTCCTGCGACGCATCCGTGCGGCCCGCCGCGAACGGCAGCTTCACATCGACGCCGGCCTTCTTCGCTGCCTGCTCGATGGCCGCGTCGCCGCCGATCACGATCAGGTCGGCAAGCGAGACCTTCTTCTTCCCGCCGGCCTGCGCGTCGTTGAACTCCCTCTGAATTCCCTCCAGCGTCTTCAGCACCTTCGCCAACTCCGGCGGATCGTTGACCGCCCAATCCTTCTGCGGCGCGAGGCGAACCCGTGCGCCGTTGGCACCGCCGCGTTTGTCGGTGCCGCGGAACGACGATGCCGAGGCCCACGCCGTGGAGGCGAGCTGAGCGCTGGTCAAGCCCGATGCGAGGATCTTGCTCTTCAGCGCGGCGACATCTTTTTCATCGATGAGTTGGTGATCGACTGGAGGGACCGGGTCCTGCCAGATCTGCGGCTCCTTGGGAACCTCTGGACCGAGGTAGCGCGCGATCGGGCCCATGTCGCGGTGCGTCAGCTTGAACCACGCCTTTGCGAAGGCATCCGCGAACTCCTGCGGATTGTCCTTGAACCGGCGCGAGATCTTCTCGTAAGCCGGATCGAACCGGAGTGCAAGGTCCGTCGTCAGCATGTTCGGGGCGATCTTCTTCGACTTGTCGTGCGCAGCCGGAACGGTCCCTTCACCGGCGCCGTTCTTCGGCTTCCACTGCTTCGCGCCAGCCGGGCTCGTCGTCAGCTCCCACTCGTATTCGAAGAGGTGCTTGAAGAAGTCGTTGCTCCACTTCGTGGGCGTCGTCGTCCAGGTGACCTCGAGACCGCTCGTGATCGCGTGGGCACCCACACCGGTTTCGTAGCCACCCTTCCAGCCGAAGCCCTGCTCCTCGATGTTGCCGCCCTCGGGTTCGGGGCCGACATGCTTGTCCGCAGGCGCCGCACCGTGCGTCTTACCGAACGTGTGTCCGCCCGCGATCAGCGCCACTGTTTCTTCGTCGTTCATCGCCATGCGACGGAAGGTCTCGCGGATGTCGCGTGCCGCCTTCACGTAATCCGGGTTGCCGTTTGGCCCTTCGGGGTTCACGTAGATGAGGCCCATCTGCACCGCGCCGTACGGATTCGCCAGCTGGCGGTCGCCGCTGTAGCGCTCGTCGCCGAGCCATGTGGCTTCGGATCCCCAGTTGACGTGCTCGGGCTCCCAGACATCCTTGCGCCCGCCGGCGAAGCCGAAGGTCTTGAACCCCATCGACTCCAGGGCGACGTTGCCGGTCAGGACCATCAGGTCGGCCCACGAGATCTTCCGGCCGTACTTCTGCTTGATCGGCCAGA
>JALDXQ010000118.1:0-22145 GCA_032156805.1 Acidobacteriota bacterium | reverse complement strand
CCCGAGTACCGGCAGGCGCGCGGCCCGCGGGCTTCTCGTCAGCGGAGACTTCTTCTCCGTGCTCGGCGTCGGAGCACACACGGGCCGCATGCTGAGTCGCACGGACGATCGCCCGGGTTGCGGCCTCCCCGGTGCAGTCGTCAGCTACGCCTTCTGGCAATCCCTCGGCGGCGATTCGGCCATCGTCGGGCGAACACTGACCCTCAACTCACGATCAGTGCCGGTGATTGGCGTCGCAGCACCCGGCTTTTCTGGGCTGGAAGTTGGACGATCGTTCGACGTTGCCGTGCCGATCTGCTCACAGCGCGCGCTGGGCGGTGAGGCCGACTGGTTCACCAACGGCACCATCTGGTGGCTGACGGTCATGGGGCGCATGCGCCCCGGCCAGTCGTTGGAGTCCGTGAACGCGAGGCTCGATGCTGCGTCTCCGGGCCTCTTCGAGGCCTCACTGTCGCCGGGCTACCCAGCCGATCGCGTCAAGGACTATCTGGGCTTCAGGCTCAAGGCGACGCCGGTAGCGACCGGTGTGTCGAACCTCCGCAGACGCTACGCCGATCCGCTGTTGATTCTCCAGCTGACGAGTGCTCTCGTCCTCTTCATTGGCTGCACGAACCTCGCGAATCTCGTTCTCGCTCGAGCGTCTACACGAGAACGCGAGTTTGCCGTCCGCCTCGCCGTTGGCGGCTCGAGGGTTCGCCTCGTGCGGCAGTTGATGGTCGAGAACGGGTTGATTGCCATCGGCGGAGCCGTTGCCGGCTTCGTGTGTGCGACAGCGCTGAGCCGTTTTCTCGTTGGACTGCTGGGAACTGGGCTGTCGCTGGAGCTTCCACTCGATGTCCGCCTGCTGACGTTCATGCTGGCGGTCGCCTGTCTCACGTGCCTGATGTTCGGGCTGATTCCAGCTTGGCGCACCTCGCGCGTTGCTGCCGTCGAGGCGATGAAGGCCAATGCCCGGAGGGAAGGCGGCAGTTCGGAAGGAATGAGGCTGCGTCGCGTGCTCGTCGTGGCGCAGGTCGCGGGCTCGCTGGTCCTCTTGTTCGGGGCGCTACTGTTCGTGGAATCCTTTCGCAACCTGCTTGCCGTAGACGCTGGCTTTCAGTCGCGCAATGTGTCCATCGCACGGCTGAACTTCTCCGGGATGACTCTCACACCGGGGAACCGCAGGGAGCTCATCGACCGTGTGTTGGAGAACATCCGCGAGACACCGGGCATTCTCGCGGCGGCGGAAGTGCGGCACATCCCTCTCGGCGGCACCGGAACCACGGTGAACCTGCAACTCGAGACAGCGGCCACAACGAACACCAGCATGATCCGCCTCAACGCGATGAGTCCAGGCTACCTGACGACCCTGGGCATGACGTTGATTGCCGGTCGTGATTTCGAGACTCGCGACTCGAGGTCCGCCCCGAAAGTGGCGATCGTGAACCCTTCCTTCGTCCGGCGGCTAGGGCTGAGCGGCAACGTCGTCGGTCAGCGATTCCGCAACCAGCTCTCCACATCGGCTTCGGAGATCGTCGAGATCATCGGGCTGGTTCCCGATTCCAAGTACTCCACGCTGCGCGAGGAACCGTTGCCGATCGTGTTCGTTCCCATCGCGCAGATCACCGATCCTCGGCCGATTACCGATGTGATGATCAACTCCGCTGCGCCTTTCAATCAGATCACCGCCGTGGTGGCGCAAGCGGCGGCGGAAGCCAGCCCTTCGATCGCAACGGATGTGCGTACGTTCGAATCCACGTTCCGCAACGAGTCGCTCAGTGAGCGGCTGATGGCGACGCTGTCGGTTGTCTTCGGCATACTGGCTGTGTCGATCGCCGCCGTCGGCCTGTATGGAGTCTTGTCCTACCTGGTGCAGCGCCGAACCAATGAGATCGGTGTTCGCATGGCCCTCGGCGCGCGGGGACGGGATATCACGGCGATGATCCTTCGTGAAGCCGGAACTCTCCTGGTCGTGGGGCTCGCAATTGGCATCGTCGCGTCGCTTGCCTCGGCCGGTTCGGCACAGGCTCTCGTGTTCGGGCTGGAAGCGCAGAACCCGGCGATCGTCGCCTTCGCGTGCCTCCTGCTGGGTGCGACAGCCGTCGCCGCGAGCTATCTACCAGCGCGACGGGCAGCACGGCTGCCACCGCTCCTGGCGTTGCGCAACGAGTAACCACGCAGCGAGGCGGAGCGTCGCTACCTGTCACGGAGTGCGATGAGGGGATCCATGCGCGCTGCGACCCGCGCCGGCAGATAACACGCCACGCCGGCCGCGCCAAGCAGGAGCGCCGTCGCTATCAGCAGTGCCGCAGGGTCTAGCGGATCCACTTCGTAAAGAAGGCCGCGCAGGAATTGGGTCACGACGAGAGCCAAGGCCAGCCCGACGACAGCGCCACCTGCGGCCAGCAGCATCCCTTCACGCAGCACCATGCGCCGCACGTCTCCCGGGCGGGCGCCGAGTGCCAGACGAACGCCAATCTCACCATACCGTTGCCGCACGGACGCGGCGATGACCGCATATAGTCCGATCGCCGAAAGCAGGAGGGCCGACACGCCGAATACGATGAGCACGAAGGTATAGAACCGCGGGCGCGCGAGCGGCTCGCGCAGCAGCTCACCAAAAGGCGCGATGCGAGGCACACGAACGGCGGGATCGACCGCGCGCACCTGTTCATGGACGACACTTGCGACCTGCGACAGCGGCGCCGTCGATCGCACGGCCAGCGACTGGGCGGTCACGATGAGCTGCGTATCTGGAACGTAGAGCGTCGCCTGTGACGCACGCAGATCGCGATAGCGGGTCCGCGACGCAACGCCGACCACCGTGCGCCAGTTGTCCTTGGACTCCAGGTTGCCCATCTTCAGTCGCTTGCCGATCGGGTCCTGTCCCGGCCATAGCCTCGACGCGACGTCCGCGCTCACGATCGCCACATCGGGCGCCTCATCGCGATCGCGTTCGTCGAACGCACGTCCTCTGACAAGGGTGACACCGAAGGTGTCGAAGTAGCCGGGTTGAATCGCTTCGAGGTTCAGGGGACCATTGCCAGCGATCTCTGCCGCTGTCTGGCCCTCCGCCGTCACCATGGGAACATCCCAACCGACGCCTGAAAACGGCGCGGCGTTGATGGGCGTCGCCGCCGCAATCGTAGGCGTCGCGTCGAGCCGCCTCACGACCTCCTCGAGGAACTGCAGGTGACGTGCCCGGTCGGCCAGACGTTCCGGTGGCAATGCCAGCGATACGTGCACCAGGCGATCGGCGCCGAGTTCCGTCCCGGTCAGTTGCAGCCGCACCAGGCTCCGGGTGACGAGTCCCGCCGCCGCAACGACGATGACCGCGAGGGCGACCTGTGCCGCCACGAGCGCGGCCCGTCCTCGTTTCGTGCCGCGGGTGACCGAGCGGCCGCCGTTCTGCACGTGAGACACGAGATCGACGCGCCCGGCCGCCATCGCTGGCACGAGTGCCGCCAGCATCGTGGTCAGCGCAGCCACCGCCATCACGAACAACACCACACCGGCGTCGATGCGAATCGCGTCGACCCTCGGCAACCCGCCGGGCGCCAGCGCGACCAGGGCGCGCAGCGACGCCCAGGTCACCGCAAACCCGGTCATGCCGCCCAGAACGGACAACACGAGGCTTTCGCTGATGATCTGCCGCGCCAGCCGAAAGCGCGTTGCCCCCAGCGCGGTACGCACGGCAAGGTCCGGGCGTTTGATCTCACCGCGCACGAGCAACAGGTTCGCAACGTTCGCGCTCGCCACGAGCAGCACGAGCGCGACGGCGGCAAAGAGCACGATCATCCCCGCGCGAACGTCACCCACGATGACGTCGGTCAGTGGCCGAACCGCAGAGACAGGGGGCGTCGTGAAGGCACCGGCCGGCGTAGTCTGTGCGAGTTGCGGAGCCAGCGTACGGAGTGCGCTGACCGCCTGCGCAACGGTGACGCCCGGCTGCAATCGTGCGATCAGATCGAGTTCGTTGCGAGTGGCCTGCTGAAACGTCGTGTTGCTCGTCAACGTCGCCCGTGCCTCGACGGTCATCCAGACGTCGACGCCTCTCGGATACTCGACATCGGGAGGCATCACGCCCACAATCGCAAACCGCTGATCGCTGATCGTGAGCCGCCGGCCGATGACGTCGGAAGCACCGCCATATCGCTGTTGCCACAGACCGTGCGTGATGACCAGCACGGGTTCCGAACCAGCCGTGTCGTCGAGCCGATTGAGCGAACGTCCGAGCAGTGGCCGCACACCGAGCACTTCGAAGAAGTTGCCGCTGACCCGAGCCGTGGTGACGAACGTAGATGACGACTCCTCGACGATCTCGACCAGTGACGGCTCGTTGTATCCGACGGCTGCCACGCTGCTGAAGATCGGCGACGTCGCGTCGCGAATCAGCACGACTTCGGCCGCATTGAACGGCCAGACCCTCGACCCGGTCGACGGATCCTCCTTCCAGGCCGTGACCAGCCGATCCGGCTCAGGCATCGGCAGTGGCCGCAGCAGGACGCCCTGGATGAGGGCGAACATCGCGGTGACGCCTGCCATGCCTACGGCGAGCGTCAGGACGGCAGCCACGGTGAATCCCCTGGCCCGGCGCAGCCCTCGCCACGCCAGCCGCAGGTCGTGCATGAAGGACTCAATCATCACGGGCCTCGCTTTTTCCGAATCTTACGCGAGGATCAGCCGATTAGTTGAACGATGATTTCCCGGTCGCGGCCGCGCGTGTCGAACTCGATGAGCACGACTTGCTGCCACGTCCCCACGCACAGCCGGCCGTCATCGAAAGGAATCGAGATTGAAGGGCCCAGCATGGCCGCTCGCACGTGGCTCGAACCATTGTCGTCGCCCCACTGCAGGTGATGCTCGTAGTGACCGTTCCGCGGCGCGAGCTGTTCCCAGACCCGGTTGAGGTCCGCCACGGCGCCCGGCTCGAACTCGATGGTCGTGATGCCGGCCGTCGAGCCGACAACGGCAACGGTCACAAGACCCGATTGGAGCGAAGATGCCTCGAGTACGCGCGAGACCAGCGCGGTCACGTCGCGCACATCACCCTGGCCCGTCGTCTCTACCCTGTGCCTCGTGGTCTCGACCATCGCGTGATGCTGCGAACCAGGTCCGACCTACGGCTTCCGCGCCTGCAGCCGATGATATCCGAGCTGTTGGCGCGCCTCGGCCAGAGTCCTGCCCTCTGCGACTGCGGCACGAATCTTCTGTTCGACCGCGTCGATCTCTTCCGCGGCCGCGAGGATGGCGTCTTCATGAGCGCGTGGCAGCACGACAACGCCATCGGCATCACCACGCAGCAGGTCACCCGGCACCACACGCGCATCGCCGATGTTGACGACCGCATTCACGGCCTCGACCTGGACGCGGTCCTTGCCGGTGCGCATGGAGTAACTGCGGCTGAACACGGGATACCCGAGCTCCCGGGCCAGGTGGGTATCGCGACAGGCGCCGTCGATCACCGTCCCCGCCACGCCGCGCTGGTGTGCGACCCATGTGAGAATGTCGCCCCACACCGTCGCATTTTCGCGGCCGCCGTTGTCCAGCACCACGACGCTGCCCGGCAGCACATCGTCGATGTAGTCCCCCACCGTTCCGGGGGGATTGCCCGCGGGGCCATACAGAATCGTGTACGCACGTCCGGTCAAACGGAAGCGGGGATCGAGCGGCTTGATGTTCAGGCACTGCCCGGCGATGCCGAGACGATCGAGCGCATCGCTGATCGAGGTCGTATCGAGCTTCGAGGCACGGTCGAGATTGGAGTCGTTCACGCGTCTATGCTCCCGCGGCTCGCACGTCACTTCTTCAACATCGTCTCGTAACTCTTCCCCATCACCTCGGTGACCGGGACGCCATCGCGCAGCGACGCGACCATTGCGCGCTCGCGCGCGGCGACGGCTTCCGCAGCTTCCAGCACCGCTTCAATCTCGCGCGCCGCGACAAAGACGATGCCCGTACCATCGGCGACAACGTAGTCGCCCGGCGACACGGCAACGCCGGAGACGATGATCGGCACGTTCGTGCCGGTCTCCACGATTCGTCCGCGCGCGGTGTGCGGAGTGCGGCTCCGCGCGAACAGGGGGAAACCGTAACCCTGGGCCTCGTCGATATCACGCGCCGGGCCATCGACGATCACGCCGGCGACTCCACGCAACTGCGCGGCACACGACAGGTTGCCACCCCAGCTGGCGGCGTCGATTCCCGTGCGCTGCTCGATCACGATGACGTCACCCGGCTGGGCGGTCTCGACCGCCGTCGTTCCCAGGTGGCGCGACGCGACGGGGCGGCCATCGTCTGCCTCGAGCTTCACCGTGACGACGCGGCCCGAGATTCGGCGATCCGTGGCGAGACGTTCGAGGCCGGAGGCAACGCCTTTCAGCCCGAGCTTGTCCAGTGCGTCGGACACTGCACAGGAATCGAGTTGAGCGAGCCGGGTCGTCAGTTCAATCATCAGAGAAGCTCTAAGCTATTGCCAGTACGCGAAGCACATCGCGTTGCCGGTTCCCGCTTCGGAACGGTAGCAGGGCACGTAGTCGATCTGGTGATACTTCAGGCCGGCAGCGTTCATTGCCGCGATGACCGGGATCCAGTTCTTGATCTCCGCCGTTCCAACTTTGAAGAAGTTCTCCGGCAGCGCCGCCAACGCGGCTTCGTCGCCGGCCTTCATTGCCGCAATGACCTTCTGATCGAAGTCTTCGTCGATCACGAAGTGCGTCAGGCCGCCGGATGCCATCAGGGCGACGCGCTTGAATCCGTCGAACGTCTTGATCGCCCGGGCGAGTGCGCGCCCAAGCTCGAGACATCGATGCACTTTCGGGGTGTTGTGCGGGAAGTGCACGTTCAGGATGATCGGCACGCTCGGCGGCGTCTGGTCCTGCAGGATCGTGTGGTAGAAGAAGCCGTAGGCGTGCGGGATTCCCCCGCGCGGCGCACCGCTCGGCGTAGCGTCGGACTGCGCCAGGTCGAAGTTCTCGTCGCCGAGCGAGCGCAGGATGTGATCGGCGAGCGCGCTCGCGCCTGGATACGTCGCGCCTTCGGCCGGCGAGTTCGCGGGCTCGGCGATGTTCAATCCGGGCGCGTCCTCATTCAGGTGCTGAACGTTGCTGATCTGGGCTCCGCGGTAGATGGTGATCGCCGGCGTCAGGCCAGCGTTGAAGAACTCACGCTGATCGTTGCCCAGAATCACCACCGCGTCGGGAGCGACTTCGTTGAACTTCTTCCCAAGCGACTCGAGCGCAGCGCGGCACTGCAGAAAGCGCTCGCGCCGCTTCTCGACGGTGATCTCGTGCGCGAACCCGGGCGCTCGCGATTGCAGCAACGCTTCGTAGTCGTAGGTCTTGCCGCGGAACCAGTGGTTCTTGTTCTCGCGGTCGGCTTTCGCGCGCAGGTCCCACTGCTCCGGTGGCGTCGAGAGCAGCGGCCCATGCGACGATCCGATCCCCAAAACGATTTCTGCCATTAGTTCACCTCTCCGGTCTCCATCGCGAGAACCGTTTCTCCAACTGTTCGGCCAGCCACGTCAGCGTGATGCCTGCTATCGCAATGATTGCCACGCCAAGGAACACGGTGTCGGTCTGAAACGTCTGACCGCCGTAGTTGACCATGAAGCCGATGCCTTCGCTGCCACCGAACATCTCGCCCACGACCACGCCAATCAGCCCGAGTGACACGGCCTGGCGCACGCCCGTGAGAATGAACGGCACGGCGCCGGGCACGACGACGGTCGTGAATATCTGCCAGTCGGACGCGCAGTAGGCGCGGGCAGCGCGCAGCAGGTCGACGTCAATCGCTCGGACGCCGCCGATCGTGTTGATCAACACCGGGAAGACGGCGTTGATGAAGACGATGAACACCTTCGACCACATGCCGATCCCGAACCAGATCAACACCAGCGGGACGAGCGCCACGCGCGGCGTCGAATAGAGCGTCGTCACGAACGGATCGACGATCATCGCCAGCCGCTTGTACCAACCGATCAGCACGCCGAAAACGACGCCGACCGTGATCGCCATGCCGACGCCGATCGCGAAGTTGAGGCCGCTGTAGGCGATGTCCTGTTTCAGGCGCCCGTTCATCCACTCATCGACGAATCGCGTTACGACTGACGAGGGCCCGGTGAAGAACAGCGGCGAGATCTTCCCCGTCGACCACAGCGCCTGCCACGCGATCAGCGCCACGACGACAGACATGCCGCCCAGGATCAGCCGCTCGTTCTTCTGGTAGAAACTGCGGTCCACTACCCTGCCACCTTGGTCATGCCGATCCGGTCCGGCGACTCCTCGACCATCTGCCAGATCTTCTCCTCGATCTCGAGGAAGCGCGCATCCCGCTTCAGCGCGAGCCCGCGAGGACGCTCGAAGGGGATCTCGACGATGCCCTTGATGCGGCCCGGACGGGCGCTCATGACCGTGACGCGGTCGGCCAGATAAACGGCCTCGTTGATCTGGTGCGTGATGAAGAGCACCGTCTTCCTGGCTTCGCTCCAGATCTTGAGCAGTTCAGCCTGCATGAACTCACGGGTCTGGGCATCGAGCGCGGCGAACGGCTCGTCCATCAGCATCACGACCGGATCGGCGGCCAGTGCTCGCGCCAGGTTGACGCGCTGCTGCATGCCACCCGAGAGCTCCGACGGATAGTGACGCTCGAAGCCGTTCAACCCGACGAGTTGGACGAAGTGCTCGGTCCGGCTGCGCATGACCTCGCGATCGAAGCGCCGCTGCATCTCCATCCCGTAGCGGACGTTGCCGGCCACCGTGCGCCACGGCAGCAGGCTCGCCTGCTGAAAGACGACCGCCCGCTCGACCCCGGGCCCCGCGACCTTCTTGCCATCGATGATGACGCTGCCGGCATCGTAGCGAAGCAGGCCGGCAACGATGTTGAGAAGCGATGTCTTGCCGCAGCCGCTCGGGCCGACGATCGCCATGAACTCGCCATCGGCCACGGCCAGCGAGATGTCGGACAGGGCCAGCACCTGCCGGCGTTCCCGCTCGACGTCGTAGTGCTTGGTGAGGCCTTTGATCT
Source organism: Acidobacteriota bacterium (assembly GCA_032156805.1). Classification (GTDB taxonomy): domain Bacteria; phylum Acidobacteriota; class Vicinamibacteria; order Vicinamibacterales; family UBA2999; genus Gp6-AA40. The sequence goes on along the minus strand of JALDXQ010000118.1, from coordinate 13,142 downwards.
CCAGCTTGTTCATCCGGCGCGTTATCTGAAGGCGAGCTTGGCCTTGCTCTGCTCCTCGGCCTTCACGCCGGGACCGAAGACCTGCTGGAAGAATCCTTCCTTGACGAGCCTGTCGATGATGCTGTTGTCCACGACCTTGTGGAAATCGAAGCCCTTGAGGTCGGCGGCGATCCGTGGGTCCACCTGCTGCGAGAGGGTCGCCTTGACGGCACCAGCCATCACATAGGGCACGCGCTCGAAGATGTCGCCCTTCCGGTACAGATCGTAGATACGAGAAACATCGGCCTCGGGCTGCTTGTCGAACGCGATGTAGGCCTTCACGGCGAACGCCTTGTCATCGTAGAAGCGCTTGATGGCCTCGGCGTGCGCCTTGATGATTGATTCGGCGAGCCTGGGATTGTCGGTCGTCGCCTTGCGCGCGAAGAGGTAGACCGTCGACAGGAACACCGACGGATGATCGGCAAGGTTGGCGAGCACCGGGAAGCCGGCCTCTTCGAGGCGGAAGTAGTTCGGCGCCGTCAGCAGCGTCGCATCCGCGCGGTTGGTCTGCAGCGCCGCCGCACGTCCACTGACGTCAGTGCCGACCGGGATCCACTGGACATCGCGTGCGCCGAGCCCGAATGTCCCGAGCAGGGCAATCGAGTAGTTGTAGGGCGCGTCGCCGATCTGACCGACCGCGAAGCGTTTGCCCTTGAGATCCTTTGTCGTCAACCCCTTCTGCGCGACCAGTGCGAAGAGACCTTTGTTAGAGGAACTCCCCATCAACGTGAACGCGTTCGCGTCGCGGGTGCCGGCGATCATGCCCTGCTCCAGCGAGTGATTGACCATCACCGCCTGACCGCTGGTGAGCATCGCCACGCCGGTTGGGTGCACGCCGAACTGCAGGTCGACGTCGAGCCCGTACTTCTTGTAGTAGCCGCCTTCCCGGGCGATGTAGAGGTGCCACGAGGCGCCGCTGCGCGTCGGGTAGTTGATGGTGACCTTCTGCGGGCCCTGCGCCTCGGGACTTCCCGCCAGGCTGACGACCGCCGCAGCCACGGCAACGACGAGAACAGCTGCAGTGCTCTTTTTCATGTCGATTCCTTCGCGCGTCTACGCCGGAACGGTCGCCTTCTCGGGCACCTTCAGGTTGAACAGCTTCTTCGCGTTGTCCTCGAAGATCATCTTCTTGTCGGCGGCGCTCAGCCAGTCAATCGCCTCGATCGTAAACCGGGTCTCGTCCAGCCACCGTCCCGTGCGCGGGTCCATCACGGTGCCGACGCCCGGCCGCTCGGTTCCGAACAGGCATCGCTCGACGCCAACGGTCTTGAAAAGCAGCTCGAGAGCATCTTTCGAGTAGAGCACCGTGTCGTAGTAGAGGTGTCGCATCTGATCCGAGAAACGCGGCCCGCCCTTCCGCCGCAACGAGCCGGCCTCGAAACGGGCGAACTGGTACGGGATGGCGCCGCCGCCATGCGATACCAGGATCTTCAGCGTGGGAAAGTCCTTGAACACGTCCGAGTTCAATAGCGATACGACGGCGACGCTCTCCTCGTTGATGAAGTGCAGCGAGTACGGCAAGCGCTCCGATCGGCAGCCGGTTGAATGAATGTGCCCGGGGATGTCGAGCTCCACCATCTTCTCGTAGAGCGGATACCAGAATCGATCGCCAAGCGGCGGCGTCTCGACGCCGCTGCATTCGCCTGGATCAGGGTTCAGCAGGAAGCCGACGAAGCCGCGCTCTTTGACGCACTTCTCGAGGTACGGCAGCACGGCCTTGGGACTGACACCCGGGGTCAGCGGCAGACCGCAGACTCCGCGGAATGTATTGGGATACAACTCCACCTGCTTGGCGATGATGTTATTGGTCTCCTCGACGAACCACTGCACCAGCCTCGGGTTTTCGCTCGTCATCATCTGATACGGGCGCGGCGAGATCAGCTGCAGATCGGTGCCGACCTCTTTCAGTTGGTCGAGATGCGAGCTGCCGCCAAAGACCGGCGAGTTGAGCGCTTCTTTGACGTCCTCTTCAACCGCCAGATTGCCGCCGCGACCGTGTGCGCCGCGGTGCGCGAGAATCTGCGCCTTATAGACATAGAGGCTGTCTGGTGCGGTGACGTGTCCGTGTGAATCGATGACCACTATTCCTCCTAGTCGTCCAGTTTCAACAGCGCTGCCGCGTTCCGCCAGTAGATCCGCTCCCGGTCATCGGCCGAGATCGGCAGCCGGTCGATGATGGCAATCGTTTCGCGGATGTACATCGGCCCCTTCTCGGGATCGAACGGGGCGTCCGATGCAAACAGCACGTTGGACGCGCCGTAGAAATCCAGGCCGCAGACCGTGGCCTCGTACGCTCCAAACAAAGCCGTGTCGGCGTAGAACATCTTGAAGTAATCGAGCGGCCGCTTCTTGAGTTGCTTCAGGACCTGCGACAGATCCCGATCCGACGTCCGGGCACCCAGTTGATCCCATCCTGGACCGACGCGCCCGGCGAAGTACGGCACCATGGCGCCCATGTGGTGCGCGATGATCTTGAGCGACGGCCACCGATCGTACAGACCGGCAAAGACGATGCGCGCCATGGCCGCGCTCGTGTCGTAGGGCCACCCGAACGTCCACCAGATCTCGAACTCGGACGCCTGCTCCTGCAAATAGTCCGGGAAGTCAGCTCCGCGGTACGGATGCAGCCAGATCGGTAGATCGTATTCGACCATGGCCTCGAAGAGCGGAAGAAACTCAGGCGAGATGAGCGGCTTGCCAAGAACATTCGAGTAGACCTGGATGCCCTTCGCACCGAGTTCCGTGACGGCCCGTTGCGCTTCCGTCAAGGCGGCCTCGGGCGCGTTCATCGGAAGCGCCGCCGCAAAGGCGACGAAATGCTCAGGATACTTCTCGACCAGCTCGGCCATGCTGTCGTTGGCGATGCGCGCCAACTCGATCGCCTGATCCGGCGTAGCGAACAGCTCGATCGGCGGCGTCGGTAGCGACAGCACCTGCTGATACTCGGAGAACTTCTCCATCACGTGGAAGCGAACGTCGAGGTCGTGCAGCATCGGCACGCCGCGGGTCCGCTTGCCGATGTCCTTCAGGCCGCCGGCGATTCGCTCGACCCCTTCCGAATAGCCCGGTGGGGATATGTGAGTAAAGACGTCGATCTTTCGCATCAGGAAAAGGGATTTTACATTGGCTGGGCGGACGCCCAATGCCAACAGGGGGGCTGAGCCGTCGAGCGAGGGTATGCCGACGGCGATGGCAGGCGAAACAGGCGCCCGATGGCGCCTGCTCGAGGGGGGTCAGTTAACCTGGGAGGCCTCTCCCGACCGTCGCTTCATCTCGTTCTGACCGCGCAGAATCGAGCACCATTCTTTGTGTTCGGCCACCGGCATGCCACATTCGACACAGACTCGCACACGCTGCTTTGGTGGTTCGGCCCGACCCAGCAGTCGTTTCAGAAATGACATCACGCGCCCTCCCTAACCCACGCCTAATGGAAATCAATACGTTTGACGTCGGCCGGCGGTTCACAGTTGGCCGCGATGTGCGGAACCCACCGCCGACTCCGGCCCGAGCCCAGCCTCGACCGTCACTCTTGCGTTGACACTGTGGGCGTCACACACCGAGGCCAGTGTCCTCTTCACCCCCGACACCTTCAGGCTCGACGTCAGGGCCGTCTTCACCGACACGGACACCAATACGTTCTGCTGGCAGTAATCTCGAATTCACTGTGACCGCCGGGGCCTCGCTGCCCGAGAGCCTCACTCCGCACTTGCAGCGACGGCACGGAGACTACGTCGGATCTTTTAAGAGGGATAGCCGCTACTGAAGAGCGACCGAGCTGCACATCGGAGCTATAGTCAGTTCGTGCTACCGCCGGGACCACGCGGCCTGCCGTTGCTCGGCATGCTGCCGGCCATCCGCAGGGATCCGACTGGTGTCTTCCTGAAAGCGGCGCACCGCTTCGGTGACGTCGCCTACTTCAAGATTGCCTCGAGACGCGCGTATCTGATCACCAATCCTGCCGACATCCGTCATGTGCTGCAGGACAACGCCCGCAACTATCACAAGAGCCCGCTGTACGAGAAGCTGCGAACGTCGATTGGCAACGGGCTGCTCACCAGCGAAGACGAATTCTGGCTGCGTCAGCGGCGCATTGCGCAGCCAGCTTTTCATCGTCAGCGGATCGAGGCGCTCGCCGGGATGATGGCCGACACGGCGCGGGACGCTGCCGACCGCTGGCAGACGATCGCCGCTGGTGGACAGCCCGTGGACGTCGACGAAGAAATGATGCGTCTCACACGCACCGTCGTCCTTCGCACCCTGCTCGGCGCCGATCTCGGACCGTTCACCGACAAGATCGACGAGGCGTGGACCATCATCAACGAGTACATCGGCGAGAGCTTCTGGTCCCTCGGCTTCACCGACTGGTTCCCGCCCTCGAAGTACCGGCGATTTCAGGCCGCCCGCGCGGTGCTGCAGGGCGCGGTCGAGCACGTCATCAGTCAGCGCCGGCGCGACCCATCGGGGCGATCTGATCTGCTGTCGATGCTGATGGCAGCGCGCGACGAGGAAACCGGCGAGGCGATGACCGACGAGCAACTCCGGGTCGAGGTCACGACGTTCCTGCTGGCTGGTCAGGAGACGACGTCGCTGACTCTCACGTGGACCTGGTATCTGTTGTCCCAGCACGTCGATGCCCAGCGCCGTCTCGAGGAGGAGATTGATTCGGCGCTGAACGGAAGGCCTCCGGGGCATTGCGATCTGGTGAATCTGCCGTTCACGCGCATGGTCATCGACGAATCCATGCGGCTCTACCCTCCGGCGTGGGCTTTCTCACGGCAGGCTCTTGCCGACGACCGACTGGGTGGTTTCCCCTTGCCACGCGGATGGCTGGCGCTCGTCGTCCCATTCGTGTTGCATCGGATGCCCGCTTACTGGCGGGATCCTGAAACCTTTGATCCCGAGCGCTTCTCACCCGAGCAGAGCGCGGCACGTCCCAAGTTCGTCTACCTGCCGTTCGGTGCCGGCCCGCGGCAGTGCATCGGGAACCAGTTCGCGCTCATGGAGGCGCACCTGGTCGTGGCCACACTCGCGCAGCGCTATCGGCTGCACCTCGTGCCGCGGCACAAGGTCGAACCGTGGCCGCTCATCACGCTGCGGCCGCGGTACGGCATGCCGATGGTTATCGAGCGCAGAGGCTGACGCACACGGTCCGAGGGGGCGAGGGTGCGTTGGTGCGACGGTCCGGCATTCCAGAAATCATTCAATTGAGCACTGTTCGGTCTACACGATCGGCGTCGTTCTGCAGAACTGTTTCCGGGCGCAAGACGCCAACCTCTTGATCGGTGGAGGTTCACATGGGCAAGACTCGAAAGACCGCAGCGCAGGCAAGGTTCCGTGATCGTGAACATCGCGGAGGTTGGTTCCACGCTTGGGGCTGGGACCCTGCTGCACTTCACCGCCAAGCAGTGGGAGCGCTCTCGGACCTTCGAACCATCGGACCGAACCATCGGACCGGCCCCACGGACTTCCGGTCCCCGGACCGGACCGTCGCACCCTCGCACCGTCGCCCCATCGGACCGTTGATTGTCCCCGTGAAGCAAGGCGCAATCAGCCTTGGAATGTCGCGAGCAGATACACCGACGCCAGCGACCCGACGATGGCGCCGCCGTAGCACAGCATCGCGATCAACTCATTGAGGTGCTTGATCTGCAGACCATCGTAGAGCGTGTAGCGGAAGCGATGCGCCGCGTGGAAGAGCGACACAGTGCAGACGACGACGAGCGCCAGACGCGTCAGCGGATGACCGATGACAGCGGCCAGGTGGGTAACCGGCGGTGGCGTCAGCCAGCCAAGGGGGAAGGCAACGCCGAAGAGGAAGAGCAACATCGGCAGGACGAGCGCGGCGACAACGCCACCGGCGCTGAACATCATCCAGAGGAGCGGTTCCGCCGATCGCCTGATCATCTCAGCCTCCGATGAGCAGCCACGCGACGATCGCCGACACCGCAATCCACGCCACGTAGTTGGATGCGGCAATCAGTGAGCCGGGCACATGTTTATGGCCGACATGGACCACGAGCGCCTGTGGCGCCAGGTTGAACCAGGTGACCGCATGAAAGACGACGAGCAGCAGGCTGCCCACGTTGACCGCCATCACCCACGGCTGCCGGCTCCACGCAAGCAACTCGCTGTATGCGGCAGCCCCCTGCCCCGTCGCGTACACGATCAAGAGCAGATAGACCACCGCCCAGGCGACGAACAGGCTGCTGATCTCGCGGAGGATGAATGCGAAGTACGACCACTTGCGCAGCCACCAGTACGTTGACACGTGCGGTCTGAGCCAACGCGGGTGGTACTCCGTGTAGTGCTCGACGATGTGAGCCATCACGCCCCCCTCGGCAGAAAGAATGACTTCACCGACTCGAGAGCCGCGTTCAGCTTGTAGCGCTGAATGGCGCCGGCTGGATTGACGTTCTTCGGGCACACCTTCGTGCACTCGCCCACGAACGTGCAGCCCCAGATGCCTTCATGCTCGGAGAGCACGTCGAGCCGCTCGGCGGCTCCCTCGTCCCGTGAATCGAGGTTGTAGCGCTGTGCGAGCGCAATCGCCGCCGGCCCGATGAACTTGGGATCGAGACCGTAGATGGGACAGGCGGAGTAGCACAGCATGCAGTTGATGCACATGCTGAACTGCTTGTACTCGTCCATCTCCTCGGGGGATTGCAGATACTCGCCGCTCGACAGCGGCTTCTCCGCCGCTCTGACGATCCAGGGCTTCACCCGCACCAGTTTCTGCATGAAGTCGCCGAGATCGACGATGAGATCCCTGATCACGGGGAAGTTGCGCAGCGGCTCGACCCGCACGGGACCGGGCGCGTAGTCGCTCAAGAATGTGGCACACGTCAGCTTCGGCTCCCCGTTCACGGTCATGCCGCAGCTGCCGCAGATTCCCATCCGGCACGACCAGCGGTACGACAGCGTGCCGTCCATCTGGTCCTTGACGTGGTTCAGGCCATCGAGCACGACCCAGTCGCTCGGACAGGGCACCTCGTACTCGTCGAAGACCGGTTCAGACTCTTGCTCCGGCCGATACCGTGCGACCTGCAGTTTGATCTGTTTCTGCATGGGAGGTCACCTCCCCGTAAACGCGCTCCGCCGGCGGCCATCGAGTGATGCGCACCGGCAGGTACTCGATCTGGACCGAGCCGTCCGTTGTGCGTGAGATCACCGAATGGGCCAGGAACCGCCGGTCGTCGCGCGCGGGAAAATCGGTTCGCTGATGGGCGCCGCGGGACTCCTCGCGCCGGAGCGCCGAGTGCACGATCGCCTCGGCGACATCGAGCATGCAGGACAGCTCCAGTGCCGCCACACGCTCGGTGTTGAACGTCCGGCTATGATCCTCGATCGCGACGTTGGCCACGCGCTTCTGCAACTCAGCGAGGCGGTCCACTGCCCACGCCAGCTTCGATGCGTCGCGATAGATGCCAGCGCTTTCCTCGAGCGTCTTCTGCATCTGATCGCGAATGTCGGCGATCCGTTCCCGGCCGCCGGTCTTGCCGAGGACGTCTCGCTCGAGGCGTTGCCGCTCGTCGTGAACCTGGGCATCGATGTGCGCACCGATGGGAGCTCCACGCGACGCGTACTCCGCGGCGGCACGACCCGCTCGCGCGCCGAACACGAGGAGCTCTGGCAGTGAGTTCGACCCGAGGCGGTTCGCGCCGTTGATGCTGACGCAGGCGACTTCGCCGGCCGCGTACAGCCCGGGCAATGGCGTGGCGCCGTTGATGTCTGTGTGCACGCCACCCATCATGTAGTGGACGACCGGGCGCACCGGAATCAGGTCCGACACCGGATCGAGATTCTGGTACTTCTGACACAGCTCACGTACGAACGGGATCTTCGCGTCGATGACCTTCCGGCCGAGGTGACGCAGATCGAGGTGGACGACTGGCCCGTAGGGCGTCTCGATCGTCCTCCCCTTCTCGAGCTCTTTCATGAACGCCTGCGACAGGCGATCGCGCGGCCCGAGTTCCATGGTCCGCAGCACTGGCTTCGGCTGCGGCGTGCCGAGCTTGTAGTCCTGCAGGTATCGGTAGCCGTCCTTGTTCAGCAGGTAGCCGCCTTCGGCGCGCGCCGCCTCGGTGATGAGGATGCCGGTGAACGGGAGCCCGGTCGGATGGTACTGAACGAACTCCATGTCCTTGAGCGGAGCGCCGGCGCGATAGGCGAGCGCCATTCCATCACCGGTCTTGATGCTCGCGTTCGTCGTGAACGGGAACACGCGGCCGCAGCCGCCGGTGCACAGGATCACGGCGCTCGCCGTGATCGCCTCGATGCGCCCGGACATCAACTCCATCGCCACCACGCCCTGCACCCGGCCATCGTCGACCAGGAGTTTCGTGGCGAACCACTCGTCGTAGCGAACGACCGACGTGTACTTGAGTGAGGTCTGAAACAGCGTGTGCAGCATGTGGAAGCCGGTCTTGTCCGCGGCAAACCACGTGCGCATCTTCTTCATGCCGCCAAACGGCCGTACGGCAATGTGCCCGTCCGGCTGACGGCTCCAGGGACAGCCCCAGTGCTCGAGCCGAAGCAGCTCCTGCGGGGCTTCTTTGACGAAGGCTTCGACGGCGTCCTGGTCACACAGCCAATCGCCGCCTGAGATCGTGTCGTAGGCGTGTTCGTCGAGGCTGTCGTCGGCGGCAATCGTGCCGGCGGCGCCTCCTTCCGCGGAGACGGTGTGGCTCCGCATCGGATACACCTTCGACACGACAGCGACGTTCAGGCGCGGATTCGTTTCTGCGATCGCGATGGCCGCGCGCAGACCCGCACCTCCGCCTCCGACGAGCACGACGTCGTGAGAGGGCGTCACTCCACCATCACCTCCGCCTGCCTCGCAGGGTCCTTCCGTAGTGTCCGGCTTCAGCCGGACTCGCTGCCGGACCCTACTCTGCGGCGAGCAGCTCGTCGATCAGCACGCGACCGTCATGGCGGATCACCGTCCGGCTCACCGTTCCATCGTGGTACTCGTGTTGGATGCTGCGACAGCCGCAAGCGAACTCGGTCTCCAGCGTGACGACCACGTCGGAGTCCTCATCGCGATAGTTTTCGCCGTCGACGATTCGCCCGCATGGCGCGGGCGTGTTCTTGAAGCTGCCGCTGGCGTCCACGTCTCTCCCTCCTTCTTTCCTGGGATGACCGCGACGACCGAACAAAGAGCGTGACCGCACGATGCGGTCCCGGCAACCCCGGGCCGAGGTGTCCTGTGACGACCCGAGCTGAACTCCCCGGGAGAGTTCCGCTCGGGGACAGTCTACGCGCCTCGCTGGAGCGTGCAACAACTTTTTCGTAGTGTCCGGCTTTAGCCGGACCCGGTAGCTGAACTTTGATACGATCCGCGCGTTCGATGCCATGGCTTCCCGCCCACCGGCCAAGGCGATCGCCATCGCCGCGATTGCCGCCACCTCCGCACTGACCGTCGCGCTGCTGGTCGCGCAATCGCCGGCCGCATCCGACCCGCCTCTCGGGTCCCACTGCTCCTGCGACCGCGGCATCTGTCCTCTCGACTCGAACGGGCGCCGCTGTTCCTGCGGGTGCGCGAAGAGAGCCGACGCTCAAACCGTGCAGCAACTCGCCTCAGCAGCCCGTGTCACGTGCAGCGACGGCAGAGCCGGATCGTTCCCGTGTCGCGACATCGACCTGATGTCGTTTCTGCCGCACGGTGAGATTGGCGGTGGATCGGGTAACGACATCTGGGGCTGGACCGATCCGGTTTCCGGGAGCGAGTACGCCCTGGTCGGCCGGTCAACCGGAACAGCCTTCGTCGATATCTCCAATGCGCAGGCGCCGGTATACCTCGGCAACCTGCCCACTCGCACCACACCTTCGGGCTGGCGTGGCATCAAGGTGTTTGCCGATCACGCGTTCATCGTCAGCGAAGCGGCCAATCACGGGATGCAGGTCTTCGACCTTACGCAGCTGCGCGGCGTCACGGCACCCCCGGTGACATTTGCGGAGACCGCGCACTATGCAGGCTTTGGTTCGACGCATACGCTCGCCCTGAACGAACGGACAGGATTTGCCTACGCGGTCGGCACTCGTACTTGCGAAGGCGGCCTGCACGTGGTCGACGTGCGCACGCCGGCGTTGCCGCGCACGGCTGGATGCTTCAGCCTCGACGGCTACACGCACGAAACACAGTGCGTGGTCTACAACGGACCCGACACGACCTATCGCGAGCGTGAAGTCTGCTTCAACTCCAACGAGGACACGCTGACGATCGTGGACGCCACCGACAAGCTCAACGCGATCCAGCTTTCGCGAACAGGGTACGGAGGCAGCGCCTACACGCATCAGGGATGGCTCACAGAGGATCAGCGCTTCTTCCTCGTCAACGACGAGGGTGATGAGGTCGCCTTCAGGCATCCAACCCGGACGTGGATTTGGGATGTCTCGGATCTCGATGCACCGGCGCTCGTGAGCCGCTACGACGGCGCGACGTCTTCGGTCGATCACAACCTGTACATTCGCGGGAATCTCGTGTACGAATCGAATTACCGCAGCGGCCTGCGCGTGCTCGATGCCAGCGATGTGGCCGCGGGCGCCCTGCGTGAAGTCGGCTTCTTTGACATCTACCCCGCTGACGACCTGCCGTCCTACAACGGGGCGTGGACGTCCTACCCGTTTTTCGCGAGCGGATCCGTGGCGGTGAACGGCATCGAGCAGGGATTGTTCGTCCTCAGCCCGCGAGTGACACCTCGAGGTCAACCCACCGGCCTCGACGTCTCCATCGCCGGGTCCGGTAGTGCGGGCACTGAATCAGACTGGACGTTCGTCGTGACCGTCGCAAACCATGGTCCCGGCCGTCTTTCACAGGCGCGCGTGATCGAGACACCACCGTCGGACGTGCAGCTTGTGTCGGCCCGGCCGTCTCAGGGGCAATGCTCCACTGGCGCCATCGTTACGTGTGACCTGGGAAGCCTTGCACCAGGATCGCGCGCCCACGTGATCGTCACTATTCGAGCGACGGGGGCCGCTGGACGTGACCTCGTCAGCACCGCCGTTGCGAGCGCGAGGACCGACGACGGCTCGACACGCGAAGCGTCAGCACTGACGACGACGCGCGTTGTCAGCCATCCGCCGTCTCTCACGCTGCGCCGGCCCGCTGCAGGCACGACATTCTGGCTCGCGCGCAACAACACGATTCAATGGACGTTGCGCGGGGTGACAGGGGGCGTCGCCGTCGATCTGTCACGCGACGATGGCCGCACGTGGGCAAGACTGATCGAGCATGCTGACAACGTCGGCTTCTACGATTGGACCGGCGACGGTGAACTGACGGTGCGGGCGCGGGTCCGTGTCACCAGCGTCAGCCGGCCGGAGCTGACACAAACATCGGGCAGCTTCACGATTGGAAGTCGATAGCCGTCACTGCGCTGGTTGCGCGCCGGGAACCCTGCGAGTGCCGTTCAGCTCGGATTCGCGCCGCTCAGGTTCCCAGGGCCGAGTTGTGCAGCGCACAACGGGCTGACACAATCCGGGCATGCCCATTCCGTGGTCCGCGATCCTGACGCACGGCCCCGCCATTGTCGCGTCGGCCAAGCGCCTGTTGGCAACAACGGGTGGCCCAGACGTTCGCGAGCGGCACCAGGCACTCGACGGCCGGCTGGACGAACTGCAGAAGGCCTCCGCGGAGTCGGCGAGGCTGCTTCACGACATCGCCCAGCAGATGCAGGCGTTGACACTGGCGCAGCAGGAGGCCGCACGGCGAGGACGGATCGCGCTCACCCTTGCCATTGCCGCCACGATCATCAGCATCGGGGCCGCAATCCTTGCCATCGTCCGCTAAGCGAATCACCCGCGTCATCGCACGCCGACCCGGTCGCGAGTGGTCCCCTGCCGGCCTTCCAATCACACAGGAGGGCCAGCGCGGCCCGGATCGTTAGAAACAGCATGAACCAATGCTATGTTCCCAGTGACGTGGAACAGCGGGTCGGCGTCGAACGTCATTCGAATACGCATTCGCACGATGGATCAGACCACAATTGAGACAATCGCAGACGGGGTCGAGCGCCAGCTCGATCCCCGGTGGATCCCGTGCCAGCGTCTCGTCGCCTTGATCCCGACGTTCATCGTCGCGGGGGCATCGTTCGTGTTCATGTTGATGTTCTGGGCCGGCAGCGGGATCTTGCTGCTCGGGCTCCTGCTGCTGCCGGTGTGGGTCGTCCTGATTGCGGCATTGACCTGGCAGCTGCAACGGTGGCCGGGCGTCGCTTACCGGTTCTCCTCGTACCGGGTCGATGAAGCCGGGATCCAGATCCGGCAGGGCGTGTACTGGCGGACGGTCACCAACGTACCGCGATCGCGCGTGCAGCATACTGACGTCTCGCAGGGTCCGATCGAACGCCGGTTCGGCCTTGGCACGCTCGTGGTCTACACCGCCGGTACCGCTCACTCGAAAGTCAGCCTGTCAGGGCTCGACTTCGACGTCGCGCGCCGGATTCGTGCGCATCTCCTGCCGGATGACCAGAGCGATGCCGTCTGAACATCGGCTGCATCCCTCGTCCATCCTTTTTGCCCTGGCGGGCAGCCTCAAGGCGTTCGCGCTGCCCGCGCTCCTGCTCGTGCTGACGAGTGGGCGATCGTCACCGGAACCTCAGGCCGGGCCACCCGGCCCCGGATGGGGACCCGCACGCTGGATGAACCGCTGGATGCCCGGCGACTTCGAGATCGCCAACTGGCAGTTCTGGCTGCTTCTCTTCCTCGTCCCGGCCACCATCCTCGCGATCACGCGATATCTCTCGTTCCGTGTGCGCTACGAAGGGACGGAGCTCGTCATCCGTTCTGGCATCTTCTTCCGCAACGAACGCCATGTGCCGTACGCGCGGATCCAGAACCTCGATGCGGTGAGGAACGTGGTGCATCGTCTTCTGGGTGTCACGGAGGTGCGCGTCGAGACCGGTGGCGGCCAGACCCCGGAGGCGAAAATCAGCGTGCTCCACGAAACCGCCTTCGAGGAGATGCGGCGCCGCATCTTCGAGGGTCGAGCAGCGATCAATGGGACAGCCGCGACCGACGTCGAGGAGCCGCCGCGTGACGCGGGCGGAGACGACGGTGCCGCTGACCGCCGTCTGGTTTCCGGCGGGGATCGCCGCCGGCTTTCA
>JALDXQ010000117.1:0-22578 GCA_032156805.1 Acidobacteriota bacterium | reverse complement strand
ACGCCGAGCAGAAGCACTGGAGGTTGACGGAGACACGTGCCCTCCGCGTCTTCGCGCCTCCGCGGCGATCCGTGGCCTCCGCAATCTCCCTGCCTCGGGTGATCGATTTGATGAGAGTTGCCAGCTGGATACCTCTCATCGGGTTCTCGTAATCGATTCAGACCGCGACGCGAAATAGGCCGTCACATCGTCGATCTGCTCGTTGGTGAGACGATCGACGAACTCGTGCATCAACTCGACGTACTGCGATCCCCCGCGCTGCCGCCGCTGCATGAGGCGAAGCTGCGCACGCAGGTAATCAGCGTGCTGACCGGCCAACCTGGGGTAAGCAGGGTTCTTTGGTGATGCCGCCGGTCCATGGCACTCGATACACGCAGGGACCATGGTGGCGTCGATGCCCTTCGTGGCAATCTGTTCTCCTCGCGACGAAGACGCTGTGATGGCGCTGTCGGGCGCAGCGGCGGAGGCGATCGTTGCGTAGTGACGCACCGCTTCACTCTGGCTTTCGGAATTCAGGCTCGCCGCAATTGGTCCCATGATTCCGCTGTACCTGCGGCCGTCGGCATAGGCGCGCAACGCCTGATCCATGTACTCGGCCCGCTGTCCGGCAAGCGTGGGAAAGGCGCCGTCGCCAGTTTCCGATCCATCGACTCCATGACAGCGAGCACAGTTGTCACGCACGATGCGAGGTTCCGGCTTCTCGCTGCCGTCCGTGAGTTGTGAAAGTGCGATGGTCTGACCGCCCGCGAGATGGCGGTACTCTTCGGCTCGCAGCGCCGGAAGCCGTAGCAGAAATGCCACCACCGCCCACACCTCATCATCGCGTTGCTGGGCCGGCCAGGCCGGCATGCCGGTGAACTTCACACCATGCTTGACGATGTAGAAGAGCTCTGCCGGTTGCCAATGCGATATTCGATCGGGCAGCGGCGGCGGTGGCGGCAACATGGCCTGTGGAATGCGCGGCGTCTTGCCGTCGACGTGGCCGTGACACGGGCTGCACCCGAGGTCGTAATGGGTGGCGCCTCTCTTGATCAGCGCGGGATGATCCAGTTGCGGCACATCGATGGGAATCGCATGGGTCGAGACCGAGCGTTCCATCGTGAAGTGGAGCACCCAGTTCGTGATCCTCCAATGCCCTGCGCTTGCTGTGAGCGGAACGATGCCGGAAGCGGCGACGGCAAATCCGGCCGCGAGCAGCACCCCAGACGTTAATGCCAGTGTTCTCCACGGATGTTCCAGCGCCCGCGACAGCCACGACGGTACGGCCGTCATGTCCGGCTCCATCGCGCTGGCGTGGGACGCTCTCGGATACGCCCGTGGAGCACCTGCGCGGCAAGCCAGAGTCCGCCGGCGAGATACGACACCCCGCCGACCACGAGCATGATCGCGCCACCGAGGTGCTGATCGTCGAGCCGGGCTGCCATCGACATGTGACTGGCCGAATGGTCGTACAGCGCGCGAGATGATAGCGCCAGCAATGCTCCGAGAAGGGTCATGTGTGCGGTGGTCAACAGCAGCGCGGTCACTCCGGTCGTCAGTCGCTGTGCGCGATCTCGTCCACTGCCGAGAGCCGATATCCACAGGAAGGCACCGGCCAGGAAGAAGAGACCCTGCTCGCACACCAAACCGAGTGTCGTTGTCCGCGCCGCGTGGTGCAGGGCAGGGGTATGCCAGGCCCAGACGATGACGAGTTCCAGCATCGCGGCTGGAATTGCGCTGAAGAGACGCGGCCACCTCACAGTTGGATCGATGGCGCCGCCGGCGAGACCGAGAGCGACCAGGGGGGCGGCAATTGCGACCACGCCCATATGCATCACCATGTGCGCGGCGAAGTACTGTCTGGCCAGAGACGGCAGCGGCCCGAGCCACATGCCGGCGACTGCGATCAGCCCCAGCGCGAGCAGAGCCGGCCGCATTATTGGCACCCCTCGATGAAGAACACGGTCATTGCCGCATAGCAGACGGCAATGGCGCTGATTCCCGCGAGCAACAGGGTCGAGAAACCGATGAACCAATGACGATCGTGCGGTGTGTCGTCATCGTGTTCAGGTGTGAACGACTCCGAATGCTGGCGGCGATAGCCAGCGTAGCCGATGATGCCGATCCCGGCGAGCGCCACGAGTGTGTAGACGACGATCGCCGCGCGGGCGCTCGTCAGCGACGCGGCCGGGCCGGCGACCTTGCCACACCAGATTGCGGCAGTGATGTAGGACGCCATGAAGTGAAGTCCCCACACGCTGGGAGCGGCCGGCAGCAGCCACAGCATCTCTCGGTGTTCGGCGACGTCCTTCATGATCACCCTCGAGCCGCCAGTGGAAACCCGGCTGCGACAGCAACCGTCAACGCGACGGTCAGCGCGCAGAAGTGCCAGTAGAGCGTCACGTTCGCGAGGTCGACATCGTGCCTCGCCGTCATGCGGCCCGCCCATCGTCTGGCCATGCAGTACGCCTGCATGACGATGCCGAGTGCGACGTGCACGACGGCCCAGGCGATCAACACCCACACTGTTGCAGCGTAGACGTCACCGGACGGGTCGAGTCGTGTGAGCGACGGGCCGGCAATCAAAGCGGCCATTCCGCCTGCGGCCGCTATCGTTGCGATTGCCAACGCAGCCTGCATCGACAAGCCGACGTCGCGCTTGTTCCAGTGTCGCGCGGTAATCGTCAGTAACCATGAGACGAGGACGAGAGTGGCGCCAACCAGCGGCCACAGCAGACCCGGACCGGCATCGGGGCCGGGGGGAAAGTCGTCGTGCCGGGTCCAGAAGAAGAAGTAACCGAACAGCAGACTGACGAAGGCGGTCTGATCGGCGAGCATCGTGATGAACATCGCCCACCAACTCACTGAAGTCTGGCCTGACGTGTACAGCGGCAGCGACAGCCCGAGCCCAACGTTCTTCGTTTCTTTCTCGGGGATGATGGCCGTGCCGGTCCATAGCCAGTGGACGATCACGCCCAGCGCGAGCCCGAGGCACACCAGCGATGCGGTCCACAGGTGAAATGTACCGAGAACGAAGAAGCCGCCGGTCGTCACGGCGGCGAGCATCGGGATGAATGACGGTCCGGGCAGCCTGAGACAGTACTGGGCAGTTGCATCGACCGGCGATGTCACGATCGTTTCTCGCTTACCCTCTTCCGCATCCGGAAGATAGAAACGCCCTTCATCGACGTCACGCATCAGATGTGGCTGCTGCCACAGCGGATAACGGCTGTCGATTTCGGGGATCGACCGGACGCCCCACGGCTTTCCTGGCATGTCCTGCAGCCACTCGAGCGTTCCCGCCCCCCACGGATTGCGCGGCGAAAGCCGCTGTCGATGCTTCGGCCTCAGGATGTCCCAGAAGATGACCGCGATGCCGGCGGCCAGCACGAATGCACCGACGGTAGAGATCAGATTCAGCAGATCGAAACCGCTGCCCTGGGGGTAGGTGAAGACCCGCCGAGGCATACCGCGCAGACCGGTGAGATGCATCGGGAGGAAGGCGACGTTGAAACCGACGAAGGCGAGCCAGAAGCCGATTCGTCCGAGACGTTCGGACAACTGCTTCCCTTCGAATAACGGGAAGAAGTAGTAGCAGCCGGCAAAGATCGGGAAGAGCGCTCCTCCGATTAGCACGTAGTGGAAGTGCCCCACCACGAAGAACGTATCGTGCGCCTGGAAATCAAACGGCGCGATGGCGACCATCACACCCGTCAGTCCGCCGAGCACGAAGATGGCGAGGCTGCCGAACGCAAAGAGCATCGGGACCGAGTGGGTGACCCGGCCAGCAGCGAGCGTGGCGAGAAAGCAGAAGATCTGGACGCCGGTGGGAATGGCGACCGCCTCCGACGCCGCAGAGAAGAGGCCCAGCGAAATCGCCGGGAGGCCGGTCGTGAACATGTGGTGGACCCACAGTCCAAAGCTCAGAAAGCCCGTACCGATCGCCGACAACACGACCCAGCTGTATCCGACGATCGGCTTTTTCACGAAGGTCGGCACGATCATCGCGATGAGCGCCACCGAGGGGAGGAAGATGATGTACACCTCGGGGTGTCCGAACAGCCAGAACAGGTGTTGCCACAGCAGCGGGTCGCCGCCGCGCGTGGGATCGAAGAACGGCCACGCGAATGCTCGCTCGAGCTCCAGCAGCAAGCTCCCGGCGATGAGCGGCGGAAACGCAAACAGGATCATCACCGCTGCGACGAGCACGTACCAGGCGTAGAGCGGCACCAGGTTGATGCGCATGCCAGGTGGACGGCACTTCAGCGTCCCGACGATCATCTCGACGGCCGCGGCTATAGCGGCCACTTCGATGAAAGAGAAGCCGAGCAACCAGATGTCTGGCCCGATGCCTGGCTGGTAGTTCGACGTCAGCGGTGGATACATGAACCAGCCGCCGGCCGGCGCGGCGTCGAAGAAGATCGATCCGCTGAGAAACAACCCGCCGATCAGGAACGCCCAGAAGCCGAATGCCGAGAGCCGGGGAAAGGGAAGATCGCGTGCCCCCATCATCTGGGGAAGCAGCAGCACGGCGATCGCCTCGAAGACAGGGATGGCGAAGAGAAACATCATCACCGAGCCGTGCACGGTGAAGACCTGGTTGTAGCGGTTGGCCGAGAGAAAGTCGTTGCCGGGAACGGCGAGTTGAATCCGCATCAGCAGCGCAAGCACGCCGCCGAAGAGAAGAAAGCCGAACGTGGCGGCGGTGTACCAGACACCCACACTGGTGTTGTTGACGTCTGACCAGTAGCGCCATCCGCTCGGGGATCGCCACGTCCACAACAGCCGCTCCTCTTGCGCCCGCCTCACGTCCGGAGGAGCCGGCTCATCGAGCGGGTGAACGTCGGGCGGCGCGACCGGCAGGTGGCTCATTGCAGTGCCTCGAGGTAGGCGGCCATCGACCGGACGTCGTCGGCCGGCAACATGCCGAACGACGGCATGTGCGCGTCGGGCTTGATCGACCCGGCGCGGCTGATCCACTGCATCAAGGCGTTCCCGTCGTTGGGAAGTACGCCGGCGGCAAGGCTCAGTCGGCTGCCGACGTGGGTCAGATCCGGTCCGATGGTGCCGCGTGCCGGTGTGCCCTTCAACGTGTGGCACGCGCTGCAACCGTTCGCGAGAAACAGCGACTCGCCACGCGCTGTGAGCGGATCGCGGCCTTCGATCGCCGGCGTCGCCTGATGATCGATCCAGCGCTCGAAGGCGTCACGTTCCATCACCTGGACGCGAAAGTGCATGAGCGCGTGGGATGTGCCGCAGTACTCGGCGCAGACACCCTGGAACACCCCGGTCTCGGTCGGTTGCATCGAGAGAAATGTGACGCGGCCCGGAATCATGTCGACTTTGCCGGCGAGTGAGGGGATCCAGAAGGAGTGAATGACGTTGTCGCTCGTCAGATGGAACTGCACGCGCTCGTCGACCGGCAATCGAATCTCGTTGGCCAGCTCGATCGGATCTCCATCGGCGAGCTGATATCGCACCCGCCACCACCACTGCTCGCCGGTGACGGCGATCTGGAGGCGCGCATCAGGTGCGCGGGCCACGAGCGGTGGCAACATCGCCAGGCCGTAGCCGAGCAGGACCGCGAGCACCAGTGTCGGGAAGATCACGCCGCCGCCGACGATGAGCAATTGGTTACGCCGCTCGGCGGACGCGTCGTCAGTGCTGCCGCCGGCACGCCCGCAGTAGATGGCCAGGACGATGACGGCCAGCCAGATGACGACCGCGCCGCCAGCCATCCACCAGAACAGGGAGGCCAGGCGGGCAGCTTCCACGCTTGCCGGAAACAAGGCGGACGAAGTCGAGTGCGCCAGGCCGTTCATGGATGCCCCGTCCGCTAACGCAGCGGCCGATCGTTCTGTCGGGGTGAGGACCGATCTGATGTCCGCTTGATGACGCTTATCCTTCCGTCACTCTCCAGGAAACATCCCTTCACGTCCTTCACATCGTCGACGCCTTGCTCTCGCAACTGCTGCAGCAGATCCTCGGTGGTGATCATCTCGGATCGAAGATTCCGGCGTTGAATCTGGCCGTCCCGGATGAGCAGCAGGGCAGGTGGGTGAAGAAGCCAGTAGACGAATCGAGACCGGTAGGCGAGATAGTCGAGCGCGTAGTTCCAGGCGATGATGGTCGCGACGATGACGGCTCCTTCGGTCAGCGATTTGTATTCGCCCGCCATGCCGTTCTGCGCTGCGTCCGCGATCAGCACGACGACGAGGAGATCGGATACGGAAAGTGAGCCTGCCTCCCGGCGAAAGAGACGGAATCCCGCCAGGATGAAGAGGTACATCAGCGATCCGCGAATCACCAGCTCGAGGATGTTGCCGGTCGGCGCGAAGATGGCGTACCAATCGGGCATCTCGAACACACCTCGGCTCTGCGCGCGTTCGGAGCACACTCCGTGCCCACACTCAGCGGATCAGTGAGCAGTAAGGGATCTGGCCGTGGATGTTTCGAGGACGCCGCCACCTGAACTATGAGGGGCCCGTGTGACATCGGCTTTTGAAAACGTTGCAAGCCGCCGGGTGCCCGCTGGCCGCCCGCGAAAGCTCAACGTTGAATTTGCAGGAGCACCTCGCCTGGCGATTCCGCGGGTGTCTTTCGCGGCTCCGGTCGTGTGAGCGGAGGCGCCTCGTCAGTCGCCGAGCGGCGGCCGAACTCGCTCAAGATCGTCTCGAGTACCGGCAGCATCATGCCTGCGCGCTTCGCACGAATGACGAAGTCCCACAGCGGTTCAAACTTTTTCCAGCCAGCGGCGTACGCGAAATGGCGAAGTCCCGCGATCCACTCGTCGTGCGCGGCCGCTCCGCGTGCGATCGACCGCCAGCGATAGAACTCGCGATAGGCCCAGTGATAGCCGTCCTCCAGTTGATCGGCGGAGAGATGCGCAGGTCGAAACACCGTGTGCCGCGTGTCGTAGAGATCCCAGTCATGAACCGTGAGGCGGCCCTGCTCCGAAAGGCGACGGTAGAGAGCGGTTCCAGGGTAGGGCGTGAGGATATGAAAGGTGGCCGTCTCGATCCCGTGTTCGATCGCCCAGTCCACCGTACGCTCGAACACCGATCCATCGTCGCCGTCCATTCCGAAGACGAAGCTGCCGTTGATCATCACGCCCAGGTCGTGAAGCCGGCGGATCGCAGCGGCGTAGTCGCGCCGCAGGTTCTGATACTTCCGCTGCTCGGTGAGGTTGGCCGGATTCAGCGTCTCGAAGCCGACGAAGAGACTCCTGAGCCCAGCCTCGACGGCCTTCTCGAGGAGAGCTGGTGCGAGCACTGCGTTCACCGTGCCGGCGGCCTGCCAGAGACGGCCCATCCCGCGCATGCCGTCGAAGAGCGCCGACGCGAATCGGCGATCGCCAAACAGATGATCGTCGAGGAAGTACAGGTGCCGGCCTGGCAGGCGCTCGATTTCAGCGAGCGCCGCGTCGACGCCCTGCGTATAGAACGATCGGCCGCCTTCGAAGAAAGCCTCCTTGTAGCAGAAGTCGCATACGTGCGGGCACCCGCGAGAGACGACGATTGAGTTGGGAACCAGATAGAGACGGCGCTTGATCAGGTCCCGGCGAATGCGCGGGAGTCCCTCGAGTGTTCGAACCTCCGATCGATAAACACGCTCGGGCTGGCAACGCCGGAAATCAGCAAGGAATCTCGGCCAGGTGTCTTCTCCTGGACCAATGAAGATCGTGTCCGCATGCGCGGCCGCCTCGTCGGGCAGCGATGTGACGTGGAGTCCGCCGAGCGCCACGTAGGCGCCGCGCGCCCGGTAGTGATCGGCCAGGCGGTACGCACGGTACGCCGACGTGATGTAGACCTGAATGACGACCAGGTCGGGTGAGTCATCGAGATCCAGCGTCTCGACGTGCTCGTCCTGGATCTCGACCTCGTCATCGTCGAGATAGCCGGCCAGGGTGGCAAGACCAAGCGGTGGGAAGAGCGAGTACTTGATGGGACGCCAGAACGGGCTCGTTGCTTCCGTCAGCGCAGGAAGGATCATCTTGACCTTCACTGCACGGCCTCCCCGACCAGCATGACGGAAATCTCGCGTGGGCGCGGACCATCGAGTTCGACCAGGAACACCCGCTGCCAACGGCCGAGCATGAGACGGCCATTGAGCACGTTGAGACAGGCCGACGGGCCGAGCAGCAAGGCCTTGCAGTGCGACCAGCCGTTCGGGCGTTCACCCGGGTTCACATTGACGGTTCGCGCGGCCTGGTCGTCATGGCGATAGGGCACGTTGTGTGGCGCGACCTTGTGCAGCAGCGCCTCGAAGTCCTGCAGGAGCAGTGGCTCACCTTCGTTGACGACGATGCCAGCGGTCGTGTGCAGGCTCTGGACGTTCAGGAACCCGGTAACGATGTGCGAGTCAGCGAGGAGCGCCTCCAGGCTGTCCGTCAGGTCGATGAATTCCGTGGAGCGTTCAGTGGCGATCCGAACCCGCGTGTGTCGATACACGAAGGCGGGCGCGAGCGTTTGCATCGATGTCCTCCTGACTGGAAGCATCGACGGTGTGAGGCAGGAAGTCTTCAGCGGGTAGTGAGCAAACAGTGAGATCTTTGTGATTCACCCGCAATTACTGGACATTCGCGATTTCAGCCTCGCCGCGTGAGGCCGATAGACAGGCCGATTCCAAACAGCGCTCCCTCGCCGGTGCCGATTACCGCTGCCGTCAGCGGCCCGAAGTCGGGCTCGCCAACGAGACGGGCGATTGGCGTCAGGGCGGCCTGCGACCCACGTGATGCCTGGGCAATGGCGTGAATCGTCCCGCCCACGAGCGGCCTGCCGGCGAGTGTCAGCAGTAGCGCCGCCACTCCGCACGACACCCCGGTGAGTGCGACGGCGCGAAGACGCTCACGCCCACGCGGAGTAGCAAGGCCGCCCTCCGTATGCCGCGTGCTCAGACTGTAGCCAAGCCCGGCGGCGGCCCCGATGACGAGTCCCTCGAGTCCGCCGCCGGTATCGACGTTGACTCCGACAAGCGTCGCGAGACTCCAGCGGCCGAGCCATTGAGCGGCAAAGCCCGCAATCCCACCACCAAGCGCCGCACCACACACGAGCGCGACGAGACGACGCGATCGCGCAACTGATTCGGCAACCGACAATCCCGCGCCCACGCCGGCACCCCCCGCAGCACCACAGCATCCGCCGATGAGAGCAAGCACCGGTGTCAGGTCGAGAGACGCGTTGCTCGATGGTGCCGACGCAAGCACGACTCCGCCGATGGCGCCTGCGAGCACGCCCGCGAGGCCACCCCCAACAGATGCGCCAGCCCAACGAGTTGCAGCGAAAGTGGCCGCTCTGCGCATCCGGAGTCGTACGAGCTCGGCGACCGTCGCAAGCGGTGCGGGTTCGCCAAGGATGGGGACCGCGCCCGCCTCCGCCGCCTCCCAGCGGGTGTCCCTGAGCAGGGCGCGCGCGAAGGTGTGGCGAGGACGTGTGCCGAGCCGCTTCATCGCCTCGGCTGTTCCGAGGGCGTGCAGCAACTCGGCTGCCTCTCGCTGATCTTCTTCACCATTCGGGGTCGCGTGCGCGCGTGTGATCAGTTGCAGAAGGGGTTCGAATGGATCGGAGACGGTCTCGATACCCGTCGTTGGTGCCGGGGCGTCCACCTGGTGATCCTGCCAGTCGCCGTCATCGTCCTCCTCGATGACGTCAGCGAAGACGAAGCGATATCCGTGGCGGGAGACGGTGCGAACGAACCGCGGCTCGCGGGAATCGTCACCAAGGACCCGCCGGATGGTGCGGATCGCCTGGCTCAGTGCGCTGTCTGAAACGATGACATCGCTCCAGATGCGCTCGAAGATCTCGCGCCGATGCACGGCTTCGCTGCGGCGTTCGATGAGGAACACCAGCAGATCGAAGTAACGCGGGATGAGCGGCACCTCGTGGCCGTTGCGGACGAGAACGCGTCGGCGGGGCGACAGAATGAATTCGTTGAACCGATAACGGACCATGAGCCGAAGGCATTAATACTAGTCGTGATTGGTGGAAGACAGCGCGGGTCAACGGGCAAGGCGAGATCTCGAGTCTCAGTCCTCAGGTCTCAGGTAGCGAGGACCGCAAGAAACATCAAGAAGGGGCGCATCCAGCCCGGCTATGATGGCGTAGCCATGCCGTCCACCCGCGATCTTCTCCAGGTTGTTCGCGAGATTCGTCGCCGTCGCCCCGCGAGCGCGACGCTCGATCAACTGGCGACGCGCGCAGGCTGGTCACCGTTCCATTTGCATCGCGCGTTCCGCGCCATGGTTCGCGAGACGCCCAAGCAGTATGCCTTGCGTCTGCAGTTACAGAAGGCCGCTGCCTGGCTGGTGTCGAGCGACGAGTCCATTCTCGACATCGCCATCGCCGTCGGCTTCAACAGTCATGAAGTGTTCACCAGGGCGTTCCGTCGCCAGTTCGGCCTGACCCCGGCCGCATACCGCGCGCGGGCGCTGGCCGACGCCTCACCGGAAACACGCACACGTCACGTCGCGCTTCTTCACACGTCGGGGCCGTGTCTCGGCCTTTTTCACGTTCCCATGTCCTCAGCCCGGAGATTGCCGATGCCCACGTTGTCGATCGAACGTCGTGATATCGCGCCGCAGCAGTTCCTCTTCGTCCGCATGCGAGTGGCACAACACGAGTTGTCCACGGCGATCGGCGAAGGCCTGGGCAAGGCGTTTCCCTACGCGATGCGAACCGGGCTGGCGATCGCGGGCCGGCCAACGACGCGCTATCTCTCAGCGGGACCCGGCCTCTACAGCGTTGAGATCGGAATGCCGGTTGCGGCGGCTGCGCAGGGCGAGGGTGATGTGGAAGTCGGTTCGCTTCCCGGCGGCCCGGTTGCAGTGGCGGTGCACGGCGGACCGTACGATCAGCTCAGGGAGACCTACGCCGCGCTTGAACGCTGGATCGAATCGAATGGATTCAAGGTTGGCGGCGCGCCGTGGGAGGCGTAC
This sequence comes from Acidobacteriota bacterium, assembly GCA_032156805.1. Classification (GTDB taxonomy): domain Bacteria; phylum Acidobacteriota; class Vicinamibacteria; order Vicinamibacterales; family UBA2999; genus Gp6-AA40. Next base: position 11,666 of record JALDXQ010000117.1, on the reverse strand, counting down.
ATCACAGATCCGGCTGACCATCCCGATCCAGCAGAGTGGAGGACGGAGGTGTTTTGGCCGCTGCAACCGTAGGTCAAAGGTCAAGGGGCAAAGGTCAAAGGCGAAGGCAAAGGTTCCAGGGGCTAAGTGTCAGGCGTCAGATGCGAGGTGTCAGGTGTCAGGTGTCAGGTGTCAGGTGGTAAGTCCTGATCCGGGCCAGAGCTGTTTTGTCGTTTCGACGTGACGACGATCCTGCCAAGAATTCTCCCCAGTTGGCGCGCCTCGTCGAGTAACACAACGCACTGGGATTGGGCGCCGAGTTGTTTGGCCGCACAGACCCGCAGCCATCTGACCGTTTCGTTGGCACTGCGGAGTGCGATCTCGTTGAACCGAATAAACTCTTTCCGCGAAGATCCGCCGAGCGCTTCTTCCCGGTTCCCTCCAATCGATCCCGCCGCATCAACCAACTGCTCGATGATCCGAACGGTCTTGGGACTCTTCTGAATGGTGTCGACGAACGTCAATACGTCGATGAAGAACCGGAAGGACCGCTCATCGATCCCCTTCGGGTCGTTTCGATCCATGCAGACGCTGAGTGCAGCCATCGTGCCGAGTTGATCATGATTCGCATCCCCTGAAAAGAACGCAGCCAGTCGTCGGCGACACCCCTCGAGCTCGGAAAATAATCGGCGCTGCAACTGCCGCAAGTACGCAAGAACGTCGTCCTTCCTGATTCTGATTCTGATTCTGATTCTGATTCTGATTCTGATTCCTAAGACCTACAACTGGGTGCCGTTCATACGCGGTACCTAGTACCTGTGGCATAGCACCTTTGACCTCGCCTTTGACCTTTGCCTTTTGCCCTTTGACCTACGTTCTGATTCTCGCCAGAACGATGACCGGCACCAGCCCGGCCAGGACGATGAGCAGCGCCGCAACCGCCGCATCCTCGTACGTCCCGCGCGCCGCTTCACCGTACAAATGAGTGGCAAGCGTTTCGAAGCCGAGCGGCCGCAAGAGCAGTGTGGCGGGCAGCTCTTTCATGCAATCGACGAAGACGAGCAGTGCAGCGGTCGCAAGTGCGGGACGGGCGAGCGGCAGATGTATGCGCCACAGGCGCCCGCCGGCTGTGTGTCCCAATGTGCGCGCGGCGTCGTCGAGTGACGGCGAGATGCGACTGAATCCTGCTTCGATGCCACCGGCTGCGACTGCCAGGAACCGCGCCACGTAGGCGTAGACCACGGCGACACCAGTACCGAGCAGCAGGAGGCCCGACGAGAACCCGAAGAGGCTGCGCGTTGTCGCGTCGACGCCCGCTTCGATTCCCGTCACGATCGGCAGCAGCCCGATGGCGAGAACGGTCCCAGGCACGGCGTAACCCAGCGACACCGTGCGGACGAAGGCCGGTGCCGGACCCCCGCGGCTCGTGCGTGCGGCGTACGCCACGATCACTCCCGCAATGATTGTAATCACAGTAGCGACGGCGGAGACGATGACGGTGTTGATCGTCTCGGTGACGATCGCGGGAGAGAGACCCGCGAATCGAAGCCGTTCGAGTGTGGCATCCACGAGATAGGCCGCGGGGAACACGAAGCCGATTGTGACGGGCCCAGCCGTTGCGGCCAGTGCCAGAATTCCGTGCCAGCTGCCAAGCCTGTGCGGTACGAGCGGGCGCGGATGTTGAGCATCGTTGGCGTATCGCTGCTGACGCCGGGCGTAGCGTTCGACGATCACCAGCGCCAGCACCACGACCAGCATCGCAACCGCGATTTGTGCGGCCCCTGCGAGGTCCGAGCGAGTGATCCACGTGGTGTAGATCGAGACCGTGAGCGTGCGCACACCGAGAAACTCAGCTGCGCCGATGTCGTTCAGCGCCTCGAGCAGCGCCAGCGTCAGCCCGACAGCAATCGCCGGCCGCGCGAGCGGAATCGCCACACGCAGGAACACCCGGCCACGGCCGCTGCCGAGCGTCCGCGCGACGTCGATCAGGTTGGCTGACTGCATCAGGAACATCGCGCGCGTCGTGAGATAGACGTACGGATAGAGCGCAAAGCCGAGGAGCACGATGCATCCCCACATCGAACGGATGTCGGGCAGCCGGAAGTCGCGCGGATTGTCGATGCCGAGCCATGCGCGCAACGCCGTTTGCACAGGTCCGACGGGATGCAGGATGTCGAGGTATGCGTAGGCGATGATGTACGTCGGGACCGCAAGAGGCAGGAGTAGTGCCCAGTCGACGACTGTGCGCCCGGGAAAATCGTAGGCCGTCGTCAGCCAAGCCGTTCCGGCGCCGACGATCACCGTCAACAAGGCCACGCCCGTGAGCAGCAGCAGCGTGTCGCGCGCCGCTGCTGGCAGCACGTAAGCGATCAGTTGTTCCCAGAGGCCGTCAGAACCGCCCGACGCCGCGACGATGAGCGCAGCAATCGGGGCGAGGACCAGGAGGGCAATGCCGCCGGAGGCGACCAGCCAGGCATTGATGCCCGGAAAGGACGCCGTCCGGCCAGACGAAAGGGAAGTCAGCGGTCGAATCCGACTTTGTCGACGAGCTTACTCGCCGCCGTGCGCTGGCGCGCGACGTCCGTCAGCGAGATCGAATCGACCTTCAGCGTGCCGAGCGCTGAAATGATCGGGGTCACGCCGGCGCCCGCTTTCACCGGGTACTCGTAGTTGGCCTCAGCGTAGATCTTCTGCGCTTCGTCGGAGACCAGATACTCGAGGAACCGAACGGCCGCCGCCTTGTTCGGCGAGTTCTTCGCGATCGACGCGCCCGAGACGTTCACGTGCGTTCCGCCGCCGGCAAACGTCGGCAGGATCACCTTGATGGCCGAGCCCCACTTCTGCTGCTCTGCGCCGCCGGCACCGCTGCGCATGAGGCCGACGTAGTACGAGTTGGCGATCGCGATTTCGCAGATGCCGCCCATGATGTCGCGCGCGCCGTCGCGATCGCCGCCGGTGGCCTTGCGCGCGAGGCCGCTCTTGAATCCGTTCAGCCACGTCTCGGCTTTGGCTTCACCGTGATGCGCGATGTATGCGGCGATGAGCGCCGTGTTGTAGGGATGCTGCCCGGCGCGCGTGCAGATCTTGCCCTTCCACTGCGGGTCGGCGAGCTGCTCGTAGGTGAACGACGACAGGTTGAGATCCTTGTTGACATACAGCACGCGTGCTCGCAGCGATAACGCGAACCATTCGCCCTTGGCCCCGCGCAGATTGGAGGGAACCGCCTTCTCGAGGACGGCCGACTGAACTGGCTGCGTCAGACCTTTCTCGACCAGGTCGATGAGCGCGCCGATGTCCACCGTCATCAGCACGTCCGCTGGTGAGCGGGCCCCTTCGGCGGCAACTCGTTCCGGCAGGCCGTCCTTCACGAAGATGCTGTTCACCTTGATACCGGTGGACTTGGTGAAGGAGTCAATGAGCGGTTGAATCAGCCCGGGCTCCCTCGTCGTGTAGAGATTGACTTCCTGCGCTGCCGCGGGCGCTGCGGTCATGGTCAGCGCCAACGTCAGAATGGTGAAGCTGATACGTCGCATCGATGAGCGTGTCATAGAAGCACTCCGGAAGATGATTGAGAGGCCGTCCAGCGTTCGTCGTCAGGTACGACGACGACGCTGGGAGTATCAACGTCGAGGTGAATGATGTCGCCGGGCGCCAGTCGCGTGCCCCCGACGACACGCAATGCCACCGGTTGTTTGAGCTCGCCGACTTCAACGACCACACGGTCGGCTTCGCCCAGGAACTCTGAGGTCAGGACGGTGGCACGCACATTCGTGGTGTTCCCGGCCACGCGCAAATGGTGTGGCCGGATGCACACCCGCGCGGCGGTTCGGTCGGGCAGGTGCGGCGCAGCGAAACTGCCGAACGGCGTTTCGATACCGCCGTCGAGGCACATCCCTGTCAGTTCGTTGACGTCGCCGAAGAACCGCGCGGTGAACGCACTGGTCGGCCGCTGGTAGAGCTCCTCGGCAGACCCGTATTGGAGCAACTGGCCCTCGCGCAGAAGGGCGATGCGGTCGGCCATCGCGATGGCTTCACCCGGATCGTGCGTGACGACGATCGTCGTGGTACCGAGGTCGCGCAGCAGGTCGAGCGTGTCCCGGCGAAGACGTTCGCGAAGGTGCCGATCGAGGCTCGAGAAGGGCTCGTCCATCAGGAGGACGCGCGGCTTGGGCGCGAGCGCACGCGCCAGGGCAACGCGCTGACGCTCGCCTCCCGAGAGCATGTGCGGATAGCTGGCCGCATAGCGCGTGAGGCCAACACGCCCGAGTAGTTCGTCGACGGTCCGAGCGATCTCCGTGCGGTCACTTCCAATGAGCCCGAACGCGACGTTGGCCGCGACAGTGAGATGAGGGAACAGCGCATAGTCCTGAAAGACCAGGCCGACTCGCCGCTTGTCCGGCTCGACGAATCGATCGGGGCCTGCGACCTCGACCCCCTCGATTCGAATGTGTCCCTGCGTGGGGTGCTCGACACCCGCCACGAGGCGCAGCAGTGAGGACTTGCCGGACCCTGATGGCCCCAGCAGCGACACAATCTCGCCCCGCTCGACGTCCAGCGAGATGTCATTGACGGCCACCACTTCGTCGAAACGAAGGCTGACCTGGTGGAGCGACACCATTGGACCCGAGGACCCAGAGCCGGTCTTGAGACTGAATCTCACTCTGGGTATTGGACCATAGACAACCCAAAGACCAAAGGGCTATTGGCCCTGTGAGTTACGCGTTCACTTTCCCCTCGTTGCCCTTGGCCGTGAACTGCGCAAGCACAGTCATGAGCTTGGCGAGCGTTGGCACCGCCGTCGTCACACCAGCCGCCATGGTCAGAGTGGCGTCGAACGCTTCGCGCTGTGTAATCGCCAGGAACACGACGGCGATCACGGCGGCCATCCCGAGCGGAAAGCGCAGTCGGTCCCAGAGGCTGGGTCCGGCCTGACGCTCGAGCGCGACCACCTCAGAGCGGCACTCGGCTTCCAGCACGAAGCGCCGGAAGCTGCAATTCATCAACCGCAGTTCCGGATCCTTGCGGAGCAGGCCGCGCGCGAGCAGCCTGCGCACCACGCGCCGCGATGCCGCACTGGCCAACCCGTGGCGGGCAACATGTTCCAGGATGACGCGCTCGTCTTCGTCGCAGGACTGCCAGAGATTGCGATAGATAGACGACGCGCGTTCCTCGAGCTCTTCGAGGATCTGATCCCTGGTCGGCAGGCCGGCCTTGAATGCCGGCGTGCCTTCCAGGTCACGGCAGAAGGGCTCGACTGCCTGGCAGGCCGCCGCTTCAGCGTCGAGCAGATCCTTGCGCCAGTCACGGTGTTCGCGTGCGCCGGTCCATTGTCGCTTCAGGTTGTCCATGCGCTCCCTGATCAGCGCCTGCAACTCGCACCACCATGCCGCACGAGTGGTGCTACCGGCGCGATTGCCGCCGGGATCTCCGGCAGGGCGCTTGTTGACAACGGTCAGTCGCGCCAGGACTTTCGACCAGCGCTCTGGTTCCTGGCTCCATCTCCACGAATCGCGCACGGTTGCTGCCAGAGCTCTCTTCGACATCGTTGTGAGCAGCAGCACGGTGACGTCCAGTTCCGCCATCAGGTCGTCGAGCAGTTCCAGCTTCCGCCGCATCAGCGCGAGATCGTCTGACTGCTCGTCGAGGTCAGGGATGACGATGCGTTGCATCGGGCCGATCTCGCTGAGGGCACGCCTGGCCTGCCGCCAGGCGTTCGCGACATTCGATGCGGTGACGATCGGCATGAGCGGACGAATGAGATCGTCTTTGAGTTCCTGGGCCAGCGCCGCGGGCTGTTCGCAGATGACCAACACGTGCTGGCCGGGTGAGGTCACCACGTGGCCGTTCGTGCAGACCGGCGGTACGACGTCGGCGAGTACCACGCGACGCAGCAGGTAGCCGACAATCCAGTACGCGCCGAAGGCCACGCCTCCCAGCATGAGGAGTGAGACTGCCGCTGTCCGCACGAATTGTGGCGCGTCACCGAGTGAATAGACGCCGAGGATGGGCAGCCGCTCGGACCAGACTTCGATGCGGGAGTGGGGTTCCTGACCACGCACGGTCACTGCGAGCCCGCCAGTGGAGTAATGGGTCCGCCAGGCATCGTCGTCGGACCGCTCGTGCATCAACTCACGCAGCGCAACCGACGCCGGCGTGAAGTACGGCACGTAGTCCTCGTACTTCGGGTGCACATTGCGTCGGTCCGGAGTCGTCATGCTCTCAAATGGCGTGTCATCACATTGCACGCGGCTACGATAAAAAACGCTGTCGTACCGCAGGTCTTCAGCTGACGGTCCCTGCTGGCCTCCGCAGTGCAACGTGCGCTCGACGCTGCGCGCCAGCGTAATCTGCTGCTCCTTGAGAAAGGCATCGAGGTGCAGGCTCGAGGACAGCGTGAAGATAGCCGTGGCAGGCACCGCCGCGGTGATTGCCAGCAGCAAGGCGGCGGCCAGGCGGTAGTCACGACAGAGGTGGGACCATGCCTTCGGTTGCCCGACGTCGTTCGGCCGGTTCATCAGCACGATGCAGGTCAGACCCCACAATGCCGGTGGCAGAGAGAGTCCCGTCCACACCACGGTCATCGGCTCGGCCTGCGTCGCGAAGGCGATCCACACGACCAGCGCCACGCCGTAGACGATGGCGAGAGCCAGATACCAGGGACGCCGCAGCGGATCGGGCCATAGCCATGATGCCCGCGAGGTCATGAGCAGCACGGTCAGTGCGATCCAGATCAGCATGTAGCCGCTCTGCATCAACAGCGCCACGGCCGACCATTCGAGGACCAGCGCCCGTGCCGGTTGCTTCGCGTGAAGCGCAACGATCGACCAGCCCGGGATCAGCGTGGGTCGCACGTACGCTCGATACGGTCGCCCCCAGTACGACGTATTGACCGTGCCGGCCCCGTGGGTCGTGACCAGAGAGTGCAGGCGACGATTACCATCCGTTTCAAGCAGCAGGTTCTCGTGCACGTTGCGTTGCGGGTCGGAGTGAAAGTGCACCTGGCCGTTCTGGTCGATGAGCGCGAACTCGAATCCCGGCGGCAGCACCGGCTCGAGCAGCGGCTGCATCGGGATCGAGAGGGCCGCGACCGGGAGAGTGTCCGACTCCGTGGGCATCGAGAGGACCACTTGCGGCTTGCCCGTGGTCCATGACCAATGCGATTCGAGAAAGCAGCCGTTCGGGCATGAGGCAATCTTCCAGAGTCCCTCTTCGGATCGCGCCTGATGAAAGTAACTGCGATCGGAGACGTCGACGCGCCGCTTGACCGAGCGCTGAAACGCGACCTTGACGCGCTGAAAGCCCGATTCGTCGAGCAGAGCGAAGGCCGTGAAAGCTGAATACCCCTGTCGCAGCTCTGGTGGCAGGTCATCCCACCCGGACCATGGCGAGGTCATGGGCATACAGGGATCGCCGCGCGACGGGACACTTTTCGAGTCGCTGGCGGTCCCCGTGCATGCATACGACGAGAAGGCATCGGCCATCCCGCTCAATTGCCGGGCGGCGCTGTCGACCTCGAGTGTGAAGCGCTCGTCGAGCCGATCGGCCAGTTGCTCCAGCTGTGCGTCGACATCCGCGCTCAAGCGTGCATATGCGGACGTCGTCAGCAGGAGAATCGTGGCGAGAGCCAGACCAAAGATGCCGGAGGCACCAAGCTGCAGGACGTCGACACGTGTCACGCGCTGCTGGGATCCGATCAAAGCGACCTTCAGAAACGACCAGCCCACCAACAGGCCGATCACCAGCACGCTGCCGGCCAGCACCAGCACTGGTGAGATTGCCAGCGACGCTTCGAACATGGCGCGGTCTTCCACGAGCCCGACCACCAGAAAGGCAGGTGAGCCACCGGCTGTCTGACAGCACGGCTGGACGAACATGCGGTAGTCCACTCCCGCGATCCGGACTCGCGTCTCGGAGATGCTGTCCACGATCGCGGTCCCTGGCTGACCGGATTGCGATCCTCCTGGCAGCAACGCCCTCACCGATGTCGCCCGCACTTCCGTCGTTCGCCGTCCGGCGGCGTAGACGAGCTGACCCCCCTCGTCGGTCAGCAGCACCGTGTCGAAGGCACCTTGATTGAGCTTCGCGTCGAAGATGCCATGGAGCGTTTCGCCCGCGGGGACCCTGACGCCGACCGGTGCGTTCTCGTCTTTCGCCGGCTCGCCGGGAAACCAGTCGAACTGTAGATGTGACCCGTCGCTCCCGGTACGGCTCGTGTACCGAGAGAAGTGCTTGGGGTCGGTTCGTACGGTTACGCGAACCTCGCCTCCGGCCAGCTCGTGCAGTGCCGGGTTGATCCGTTCACTGTCTCGTGAGACCAGGCTCGGCCAGGCACGCCATTTCCCCGTGGGCTCGATGCCGCGATGAAGCGCGGTGGCGACTTGTTCCTTGAACACCCGGCTGCGGTTCTCGATGACCTGCTCGGTTTGCCGTGCGAGCACGGCGAGCAGCCGGAAGTTGCGGCTCTGGAGGTAGTGTTCGCGGTCTTTGACGTTGCTCCAGTAGGCCAGGCCCAGCGCAGACACCGCCGCCACGGCGAGTGCGACGCTCATGACGGGAAAGCTTCTCCACGCGTCCTTCATCACATCAGTCCCCGGATCCTGTTCGCGGGCAGGGTGTTGTCAAAAAGATCAACGGGGAGAATCGTCAAGCCGAACAGCGAGCCCCACAACGGGCGAGTACGCCAGAATGCCGGCATGAGCGGATCGTGTAGGCCCGCTGAAGTTCGCCCGCTATCTCCTGACGCCATCAAGGCAAAAGCCACTGAACTCGGGTTCGACCTGTGTGGCATCGCTTCGGCAGAGGCGTTTCCGGAGCTGGCGTTTCTCGAGGAGTGGCTCCAGCGAGGTTATGAAGGGCAGATGGCGTGGATGAGCCGCACACGGGAACGGCGCGCCGACGTACGTAACGTGGTGCCGGGTGCCCGCAGCGTCATCGTGACCGCGACCCTCTACAACACCGATCGACCGTACGCGGACGAGCAGCCCTCGGAGGTCGCACGCCTGTCGCGCTACGCCTGGGGTGACGACTATCACATCGTCCTCAAGTCGCGGCTCGATTCCTTGCTCGAATGGATGCATGCGGCGAGCGACACACCTTTCGAGGGACGCGCGTATGTCGATACCGGCCCGGTGCAGGAGCGGGTCTATGCGCAGTATGCCGGTCTCGGGTGGATCGGCAAGAACACGTGCCTCATCAACCGGGAGATCGGGTCGTGGCTGTTTCTCGGCGAGATCATCTGCACTCTGCCGCTCGCGGCAGACGAACAGGGGCTAGAGCAGTGCGGCAGCTGCACGCGCTGTCTCGAGGCGTGCCCCACCGGTGCGCTGGTCGAGCCGGCCGTGCTCGACTCGAATCGCTGCCTGTCGTATCTGACTATCGAGCTGCGGTCATCGATCCCCGAGGAGCTTCGCGCATCGATGGGCGGGCACGTGTATGGCTGCGACATCTGCCAGGAAGTCTGTCCCTACAATCGGCCGGCGCCATCTTCGCGTGACGCGCCGTGGCAGCCGCGAGCCGGACTCGACTTGCCTCGGCTCGTCGATCTCTGGCGGCGGCCTGATGCCGATCTCCGTGCGTTGCTGAAGGGAAGTGCCATGACGCGCACGAAGCTTGTCGGCCTGAGACGGAATCTCGCCGTCGCGATTGGCAATGGCGGCGATCCCGAATCGCTCGCCGTCCTGCAGGAGCCCATCGCCGATCGCCCGTCCATCAGCGACCCGCTGGTGCAGGATCACATCACCTGGGCAGTTGCGCGCGCGCAGAAGGAGTAGAGGCGTTATCATCCCCACGACACGTTGGAGGAACACATGACCGGACGAACAGGAATGTTGTCCCTCGCCCTGGTGATCGCAACGCTCGCGCCCGCCGCCGCGCATCATTCATTTGCCGTCTACGACCACACGAAAACGCTCACCCTGAACGGCACGGTGACTCGCTTTCAGTGGACCAATCCTCACGGGTTCATCGAGATGGACGTCACGCAGAGCGATGGCACGGTCAAGCACTTCAGCATCGAGTTGACCAGCATCAACATGATGCAGCGCGTCGGCTGGCGCTCGAACATGATCAAGGCCGGTGACAAGGTGCAGGTCGTCATGGCGCCGCTGTTGAGCGGTGAACCTGTTGGCCTTGGTCTCGAAGTGGTGCTCGCCGACGGCAAGACCATGGCGCTTCCCGTGCCGAACATCGGGAGCTTCAAGCGGACCACACAGGAGTAGGCCATGTGCGCGCTCAGACTGTTGCTGCCTGCAGCATCGGTGCTCCTGGTCGTCGGATCTCAGGGCATCTCCGCGCAGGTGCCGTCGGTTCCGGACATCACCGGCTCATGGCTGCGTCAGGGATTTACAGTGGGGGTGACACCTTCCAGTCAAACGGGCCCCTCCAAGGCGCCGCCGCCCCCCGCGCAACCAAGCGTCAAGGAACCTTACCGGACCGAATGGCAGTCGCGGCTCAAAGCCATCCGCGAGGCAGATGCGAAGGGCCAGCCGCTGGCCAACAATGCGGTCGCCTGTCTGCCGGACGGCATGCCGGGAATGATGACCGCCGTGTTTCCGATGGAAATCCTGCAGAGTCGCGGGCAGATCACGATCATCGAGGAGGCCTACACGCAGGTGCGTCGCATCCTGATGGATCGGCCGCAGAAGGCGCTCGACGACATCGAGCCGGGGTTCTACGGCCATTCTGTTGGGCGCTGGGAGGCCGCGACGCTCATCGTCGACACGATCGGCGTCAAGGAGAGCGTGCGGTACCAGAACGTGCCGCACTCGAAAGAGATGCGCATTCGTGAGCGCATGCATCTGGTGGCGCCCGACACGTTGTGGAACGAGATCACCATCGAGGATCCCACGGTGCTCGAGAAGCCCTGGACGTTCACGTTTGCGTACCAGCGCATGAAGGACTACACGCTCCTCGAGTACATCTGCGAGGACAATCGGGAATACGCCGACGACCAGGGATTTCAGAAAATACGCGTCGACCCCGAGCAGCGTTAAGCGAATCAACGGGCCCGGAGCAGCCCAGGGGGTAAAATGGGAGTATGTCCGGCACGGCCCCTGTCCTCCTCCTGTCAATGCCCCAGATGGCGGACCCGAACTTTGCGCGAACCGTCGTGTTGATTTGTGACTACACGGCAGAAGACGGCGCGTTCGGGCTCGTCGTCAATCGTCAGATGAATGAACCGGCGTGCGAAATCGTGCGAACGGATCCGCCTGTTCGCGTTGACCCCGACCTGCGGCTCTGGATCGGGGGACCAGTCGATCCGCAGAGCACATGGGTGCTGATGGCCGAGGCGCAGGGGCCCGACGAGGAGCAGCGCGAGATCGTTCCCGGGTTGCTGCTGTCCGTGTCGCGGGCGCTGACGCTGCAATTGCTGCAGGAGCCGCCCTCGAGTCGAACGAAGGTCGTGGTCGGCTATGCCGGCTGGCGGCCCGGCCAGCTCGAGAACGAGATCGCGTCATCATCGTGGCTCATGGCCACGGTCGACCCTGGTCTCATTTTCGGCGTGCCGCCTGAGCAGATGTGGGAAGAAGCCATTCGCCGTCTGGGGGCTGACCCGGCGAACCTGCAGACCAGTTCCGGAGTTCACTAGGTGAAATACACAATCCTTCTGGTTACCGTCATCGGTGTCGGGTTCGCAGCGATGGGGTGTAACCGGGAAGCGCCACAGCCAGCCGTGCAGACGACGCCGC
>JALDXQ010000116.1:0-23171 GCA_032156805.1 Acidobacteriota bacterium | reverse complement strand
CCCCGCTTCAGCCTACAATTGACCTCGTCGCGTCCGTCGACAGGCGAACTCATCTGCATGGGTCGAGGGGAGATAGGCATGCTCCGAGTGGTAGCGATCCTTGTCGTGTGCGCCGTGTACGCTGTGCCGGTATCAGCCCACCACGGTCCCGGTACGTTTGAACTTGGGAAGTCTGTTACCTACACGGGCACGCTCACTCGCGTCGACTTCGTCAATCCGCATTCGTGGCTGTACTTCGAGGTCACCGACGCCAACGGGCGGGTGTCGAAGCATCGGTGCGAGATGCGGTCCGCGCACACGCTGCGTCGATCGGGATGGACCAGGGAATTGTTCCCGGTCAACGCTCGCGTCACGATCGAGGCGGCACCGGATCGAGCCGATCCAAATTCCTGCTACCTGAACACCATCCGGTTCGAAAACGGCAGCCACATGGATCGCTACGGCCAATACGTGAAGGCGGAGGGAGGCGTGAAGGAGGTGCGCGGGGCGCTGCCGTTTGCCGCCAAGACGCGGGAGCCACGCCGGCCAACTGGTGAACCCAACATCTCCGGCGACTGGGCGCCTGAACAAGTGGTGATGGCCGATCCGCGCGGCACGGGTGGCGGTCTCGTTCCCCTGAGCGAGCTCGAGAAGGTCAAGCCGGGTGAGCGACGCGGCGGCGCACGACGAGGCGGGGGGCCGCCGGCCGGTCCGCGCCTGTATGGCGGCACCGAACTGACGCCGCTCGGCGAACAGGCCGCCGCGAAGTTCACGCGTGACGACAACCCGCGTTTCCGCTGCGAGACGACCAGCATCCTCTTCGACTGGACCTTCGATGGCCCGGTCAACCGCGTCACGCAGAACAAGGACACCATCGTCATCGAGTACGGGCAGATGGACCTGCGTCGCACGGTTCACATGAACATGAAGACGCATCCGGCGAACACCAAGCCGAGTCGCGGCGGACACTCCATCGGGCGCTGGGAGGGTGACGTTCTCGTCGTTGACACGGTTGGATTCGCCCCTGGCGTCTTGAGCGCGCCGGTTCGTCACGGCAACAAATTGCACGTTGTCGAACGCTTCACATTCGACCCCAAGACGATGAAGATGACGCGCAGCTATGTCGCCGAGGACCCTGAATACCTGAAGGGGCAATACACCGGGTCGGACACGGTCGGCATCGCCGACCAGCCGTTCACGAAGGACAACTGCAAGGATCAGACGCTGGTCGACTACTCGAAGCAGAAGTAGCGCGCTCGGCCGCGGCTCGCTTACCGTTCGCGGCACGTAATCCACCGTTGGCAGCAGAAACATTGCCGGCCGCGGCTCGGACGGTTATGCTGCGAACGGTCTCATGCATTCGGCCAACAGTCACGCCATTGGCGACGCGAGGCCCATATCCCTCAAGTGGTCGCTCATCTTCGGCGCCCTCGGCGCGACGGGGATTGGGCTGACGGTCGCAGGCCAGATCTATCTCTCGATGCTGGACCACGGGCATTCCTTTGCCCGTATCGCGGTATGGCAAATCTGTTCGTGGAGCGTCTGGGCGGCGGCGACACCGATCGTGGTCCGCCTGGGAGCGCGGCTCACCGATCGCCCGACGTCGCTCGCACGTGCAGCGCTACCCATCGTTATCACGGCTCTTGGAATCTTTACCGCGCATGCCTTCGTGGCGGGTGTCGCGACAGTCTGGCTCCAACCCTACGTCCCCGTGCAGACATTTCGATTCGGCAGCGCGTTGATCGTTCAGACGCTTTCACTGCCAGTCGACGTGCTGGTGTACGGGCTGCTTCTCCTGAGTGGCGCCGCGCTGGCCGCGTACCAGAAGGCACGCAATCTCGAGCTACGCGAGTCGCGGCTCGAGGCCGACCTCTCCCGTGCCCAGCTCGATGCATTGCGTCTCGAGATCGAGCCGCACTTCCTGTTCAATTCTCTCAATTCGATTGCGTCACTCATTCGCTCGCGAGCGAGCGATCGTGCGTTGTCGATGCTCCTCGAGCTGAGCGGCCTGCTGCGCGCGGCGGTCGACGGCAGGCGGCAGCACACCACCACGCTGGCGGAAGAGACGGCGTTTGTGAGGCGCTACATCGAGCTGCAGCGAACGCGCTTCAGCGATCGACTGGCCGTCCGCTACGACATCTCACCCGAGTCCGAGCAGTGCAACGTGCCCTCGTTTCTGCTGCAGCCTGTGGTCGAAAACGCCTTCAGGCACGGGTTCGCACGCCGATCGGGTTCGTGCCGCCTCGAGCTGGCGGCATCTGTCGACAGTGGTCAGCTGCATGTCTCGGTGCGGGATGACGGGGCAGGGTTGCCGCCGGACTTCGACCTGGCCGCGCATGCCGGGACCGGGTTGGGCAACGCGCGGCGTCGACTGCAGCGTCTCTATGACGGAGCGGCACAACTGCAGCTCGAACGGACAGACGACGGGGGAACTATCGCGCACATCAGGTTACCGCTCCAGACGACGAGCGGGCAGCGGCTGGAACGATGACGACATTCAACGTGCTCGTGGTGGACGACGAGCCACTCGCACGTGAAGTGGCAGTGTCGCTGCTGCGCCGCGATCCCGAGGTGGCGAGTACCTCGGAATGCGGCGATGGGCTGCATGCCCGGCAGATGATCGAAGAGGCGCGGCCCGACATCGTGTTTCTCGACATGGAAATGCCGGGGCTGAGCGGTCTTCAGCTTGCCGAGCAACTCCAGCGGAGCGGGCCTGTTGTTGTGTTCATCACCGCGTTCAGTCAGTACGCCGTCGATGCATTCGATCTCGCCGCAACCGACTACGTGCTCAAGCCCTTCTCGGACGAGCGATTCCTCGAGGCGCTCGGTCGTGCGAAGCGGCGAGTGCGCGAACGCCGCCTCGGAGAACTGGCCAACCAGATGGCCGGCATGGCCGCGGAGCTACAGCCCGGTACGACTGAGGCGAGTGGCCCACAATACCTTCAGCGGCTGTCAATCAAGCAGGGCGATCGTGCCGTGGTCCTGCGCAGCGACGAGATCGTGTGGATTGAAGCCCAGGACTATTGCGTGACGATTCATTCGACCCGTGGCAACCACCTGGTTCGCGCCTCGCTGACGTCGCTCGAGGGCCGGCTCGCTCCGGAGACGTTCGTGCGCACGCATCGCATGGCGATCGTCAACCTCCAGCACGTTCGCGAGAGCGAGGATCGCGATGGGCTTCGCCTCGTGCTCTCGGATGGTTCGCGCGTGGGCGTGAGCCGCTCCCGCCGATCGCAGATCGAGGCTCTGTTGTCTCCCCGTCTGCGGTGAACGGCGCCTGGCCGGCTGCGAGCGGGGCGCCGGGTCAGTGGCTGCAAGAGGCTTTGGTCGGCGAGGTGAGTGCCTCACCATCGTACGTAGTGTCCGGCTTCAGCCGGACCGAGTCGTTTCGTCCGGCTTTGGCCGGACTCAGGAGGTAGTCGTGAGGCAATCGATTTCGCGCGTGATCGTTCGCGTGGTGCTGAGCTGCGCCGTCGTGGCATGGGTAGCCGTTGTCGCATCCCGCCCGGCGCTGGTCGCGCAACAAGGTCCCGATCCTCGTCCCGCCGCCGTGATGCCGCAATACGACGCGAGCCGGGATCTGAAGCTGCCGGCAGACTATCGGCAATGGATACTCGTGGGCTCCTCGCTGGGTCTGAGCTACGCGGAAGGCGGCCAGACCGGTCATCAGATGTTCAACACGACGCTGATGGAGCCGACGGCCTACCGTCATTTCGTCGAGACGGGTCAGTTCCGTGAAGGCACGATGCTCGCGCTGATCCTCCAGGGCATCGGCACGAATGCGCTGCCGGCACGCCAGGGGCAGTTTGCGACCGACGTGCACATGGTCGAAATGGCGGTGAAAGACAGTGGGCGTGTCCCTGAAGGGTGGGCCTACTATGCGTTCGGGGGACCGATGGCGGGTGGGTACCGCCCCGCTGTCGCGCCGCAGGCGAAGGCGAGCTGCTACGACTGCCACGTGAAGCACGCCGCCCGCGACAACGTCTTCATGCAGTTCTACGGCCTGCTCAACGAGGCCGCGCCCCGCGCGAAATAGGGCGGGTCGCCAGGTCTGTGGGCCCGCCCGCGCGCGGACACCCCGTCCCACAGCCGGACGTCGCGGAAAGCCGAGCTGCCCATTTCACAGGCATTTCTCGGGCACGCGAATTGATTCGTCGGCGCTGGGGGAGCCGATGGATCTCTTCATTCAGGACGTGCGTTACGGTCTGCGGCGGTTGACGGCATCGCCGCTTTTCTCGGTGATGGCCGTCCTCATCATCGGCCTGGGTATTGCCGCGAACACGGCGGTCTTCAGCGCGGTCAACGCCTTCCTCCTGCGGCCGCTGCCGTTCAGCGATCCGGGGCGTGTTGTTCACATCTATCAGCACTCGGACGAGGGACAGCCTCAGTCCAGTTCGTTTCCGGCGTACCGGGCGATCGCCTCACGAACGGATGTCTTCGCGGGCGCCGCCGCTTTGTTTTTGACGAGCGTCAACGCGGAGACTGATTCCGGTGTCAGGCAGTCGCGCGTCGAGTTCGTCAGCACGTCGTATTTCCCCGTACTCGGTCTCCGGCCGTCGAGTGGTCGCTGGTTCGCTCCTGAAGAGGAAGTGTCCGGTTCGGCACCGGTGGCTGTTGTCAGCGATCATGCGTGGCGTACCCGTTTCGGCTCGGATCCCGGTCTCGTCGGTCAAACGCTTCGGCTCGGCGGATCGCTGGTGACCATCGTCGGCGTTGGCCCGATCGCGTACAACGGATCGGCCACGGGTCTTGCCGTCGACTTCTGGCTGCCGCTGTCGGCCCTGGGTCCGGTGCAGGGGCCCTTCTTCGTCGCGACGTTCGAGCGTCCTCAGGATCACCTGTTTCAGATTCGCGCCCGCCTGCGCGACGACGTGACCATCGCGCAGGCACGTGCCGCAATGGATGGTCTGTCCACCGAGCTCGGCACTCGATTCGCTGGCCTCGATCAACTGCGCCGCATCGAGGTGATGCCGGCGCGGTCGGTCCGCATTCATCCGACATTGGATCGTGCCCTCGTCCCGGCAGCGACGCTGCTGATGGGTGTGGTGGGACTTGTCCTCGCGCTGGTGTGCAGCAACCTCGCGATCCTGCTGCTGCTGCGCGGTGCGAGCAAGCAGCGCGAGATCTCGATTCGGATGGCAATGGGCGCGGGACGCAGCCGGATCGTACGGCACTTGCTGACCGAGAGTCTCGTGCTGTCTTCTGCCGGCGGCCTGGTCGGATGCCTCGCGGCGATCTCGCTGCTGAATCTCATTTCCGCAACCGACTTGCCGTTCGGAAGCGGGCTGGCCAGACTGTCTGTCGATGCCGGCGTCCTCGCGTTCGCGACCGTTCTCTCGATTGCGACCGGCATCGCGTTCGGCCTGCTGCCGGCCCTGCGCGCGGTCAAGACGGACGCGTCGGCCGTCCTCGGTGGGGCCAGTGCCATCCGTCAGCCGGTCGTAATGCGGTACGGGATGGTGGCTTTCCAGATCGCGCTGTCGATCGTGCTCCTCACCGGCACCGGTCTCATCATTCGCAGCACGCAGCAGATGTCACGCGTGGACATCGGCTTCGACACAAGTCGTCTCGTGATGGTGGCGACCAACGCAGTTCAGGCGGGCTATTCGCCTGACGATTCGCGCCGTGTGTTCACGGAAATCGAGAGGCGCCTCGCCGCGATCCCTGGAGTCGAGTCTGTCGTGCGCACCAGCCGGCCGCCTCTTGCCCCCGGACCGACCAATACGCTGATCATCGAGGGATACGTATCGCCGACTGGCACGAACACCGTCGAGATCCCAGGTGCCGTGGTGGCGCCTGGTTACTTCGAGCGTCTCGGGATTTCGATCGTGCGCGGTCGCGCGCTCCGGCCGCAGGACGATCAGTCGGCGCCGCCGGTCGCGGTGGTGAGCGAAGCAATGGCCCGGCGGTTCTGGGGCACGCTGGATGTCGTCGGCCGGAGATACCGCCACGACGGTCAGCCGGACTCGTGGGTCGAGATCGTGGGCGTGTCGGCAAACGTGAAGGTGACGAGCCTGACCGAAGATAGCCAGCCGCAGGTGTATCGGCCCTGGGATCAGACGGGTTGGCCGGTTGCCTCATTCATCGTGCGGACCGCGCGCAATCCCCTGGAGGTCGTCGGTGCGATTGGCGCCGCCGTGCGTGGTTTCGATTCGCGATTGCCCATGACGCAACTCGTGACGATGGACGACTACGTCGACCGTCAACTGCTGCTGCCTCGTGTCGCTGCCGGTGTGCTCAGTGGCTTCAGCTTCACGGCGCTGCTGCTCGCGGCGCTGGGGCTCTACGCCGTCGTGGCGTTCGCGGTGGGCGAGCGCACGAAAGAAATCGGGATTCGAATCGCGCTGGGTGCCGGCAGGCTTGGCGTTGTCTGGACTGTCGTGCGCGCGGTGATGGTCACAGTCACGGTCGGACTCGCCGTGGGTGTGCTCGCGGCTCTCGGGGCGGGCCGGGCGCTTTCGGCGGTCTTGTTCAACGTATCGCCGAGCGATCCGGCGACGCTGGCCGTGGGGATTGCTGTCCTCTCCATGGTTGCCATCATTGCTGCATGTATCCCGGCGATGCGCGCCACGCGTGTTGATCCTGCTGCGGCTCTGCGGTACCAGTAGGGAACTTCTGAATTCCTCCATCTGACATCTCGCTCTTGGTCAGGCGTGGTAGCGTATTCCTCTGTTGTGCGGGGCACGACGGAGCCCCGCCTCACGAGGAGCACTCATAGATGGGAATGGCACGCAGCAGCACTGTTATCGCCCTTGCTCTCGCGGCCCTGGTTGCCACCTGGATCTCACCAGTCGAAGAAGCTCGCGCGCAAGGCCGCGGCGGGCGCGGCGGACGAGGCGGGGGACCGCCGACATCGACAACGCCTCCAGCCGGCGTAACCCCTTTGCCCGTGGATCTGTTCACGACCAAGAACTTCTATCTGGATCAAAAGTACTGGACTGACAAGCGCTACGTCCGTTGCAACACGCCACGCCAGTTGACCGACATGTGGACGCGCGCCAATCGCGTGGCGCACTGGGGCGACTGCAACCTGGACTACCCGGTTGAGAAGATCGTCAGCCCGTATCCCTACAAGACGGCCGCCGAGCACTACGAGGCGCTGATGGCTGAAGCGAAGAAGGCAGGTGGTCCGACCAACCACACCCGTCAGACGCTGCCTGACTGGGACGGCTTCTATCAGCGCCGCGCGCCGGAGGATCAGTGGATCTGGGGAGCCAATCTGCAGACAGCCACGATGCTGTCGCTGCTCACGCCCGAGTACCAGAAGCGAATGACGCAGATGAACTACCACGAGGGCGTATCCAACTCGCCGCAGTGGATGGCGTCGTTCTGTTATCCGGAAGGGTTCCTGCGCTGGTGGTCGCAGGCCGCGCTTGGCGGCCCGATCGAGGTCCTGACCACGCCGCACCAGGTGCAGTTCCTGACCGGGATTGCCGACAACCTGCTGCGCAAAGTGCTCGTCGGCCGCAAGCATGTCCAGCAGGTCCCTCAGTGGTACGGCGAGACCGTCGGCTTCTGGAACGGCAGCACCCTGGTCGCGTGGACGGCCAACGTTCAGGGGTGGACGCTCTCGCACTCGATGTTCGAGTTCAGCAACGAGATGGAGACCATCGAGGTGTTCCGGCCGAGCGCTGACGGCAAGATGATCAACGTCGAGACGACCTTCTACGATCCCGAGGCCTTCACTCGTCCGCTGCGCACCGTCACGCCATGGGAGCGAGTGAGGCAACTAGACGATCCGGAGCAGCGGTTCACCTTCGTCGAGTGCCGTGTGCAAAGCACGATCGTGAACGGTTCCGACGGCCGCCCGACGCAGTTGACGCCGGTGGACGATGGCTACATCGACTACTTCGGCAGGCCATGGGCGGAGAACTGGGAAAAGCACTTCGAGCAGGGCTGGAAGAAGCCTGAGAATTGAGGAGCACGCAGTAATGATTAGATACGGACAGATCCGCTGGATACTCGCCGGAGTGGCGCTTCTTCTGCTGTTGTCATGGCCGTCGTACGCGCATCACTCGTTTGCAATGTACGACATGGCCGAGACGAAGACCATGACCGGCAAGCTGACGCGATTCATTCCGGGTAGTAATCACGCGCAACTCATCTTCGAAGTGATCGGCGACGATGGAAAACCGGTCATGCAGAACGGGAAGCCGCTCGTGTGGGGAGTGGAGGCCGGATCGGCCGCTGCGATGGCGCGCCAGGGTGTGACCGTGGACAGCTTTCCTCAAGGCACCATCGTGAGAGTGAGCCTGCATCCGCTGCGCGATGGACGCCCGTTTGGCGCTATCGGTGGAGCGCTCATCAACTGCGGCACTGCGTTTCCGGCCGGAGGATGCAACGAGAAGACGGGAAAGAGCTTCCTCGCGCCGGCGAACTGAAACAGGAACGCCCGACCTGGGGAGTCACCCCAACGCCGGGCGTTTCGCGCGTGACTGCCGCCACGCCTCCTGGCGAGAGCCAGGATCACAGATTGTTACTACTTGTGACTACGTTGTGATTGTTCCTGGGGCGCATCAGGATCCAGCAGCCCATCTGGATGGGCATGCGTTCTTGATGCGCGTTAACAGCCCGGTGGTTGCTCCATTCCAAAACCTCCGCGTCGGAAGTGACGGGCCATCAATACGAATACGCCTCGCCGGTCGCGGTGTCAAGCTGTGCGCACCTATAATCGCGTCAGGACTTTCTCTCGCACATGAGCATGCGTAGTTTTTCGGAGGATGCTGTAGCGAAAGGACGATTGCTGCGAGTCGCTGGAGTGTGGGCAGCGCTCTTCGTGACCATTGCATGTAGTCCTCCAGCCGCAGCACCTCTCACGTCAGCCTCTCATCAACTGCGTGATATGGCCAGTTACGCCAACACGGACGCATTCGTCACCAAGCATCTCTCGCTCGACCTCTCGGCGGACTTCGACAAGAAGACGCTGGCTGGTACTGCCGAACTGCGCTTCGAACGACGCGACCCGGGCGCACGAGAGATTGTGCTCGATACGCGCGAGCTTCAGATTCAGAAAGCTGAGGCATCGCCAGAGGGCGGCTCGTGGACCGGCACGACATACCGTCTCGATCCAGCGACCGCTGCCTTTGGCAGCGCGCTCCGCGTTGTGGTGCCGCCCGGCGCCGATCGCGTTCGCCTGACGTATGCGTCCTCACCCTCGGCGCGAGGACTGCAGTGGCTGCTGCCGGAGCAGACCTCGGGGAAGAAACATCCCTTCCTGTTCAGCCAGGCGCAGGCGATTCACGCTCGGTCGTTTATTCCGCTGCAGGACACACCCGCCGTGCGCATGACCTACGACGCAACGATACGGGTGCCCAGGGACCTGGTGGCGGTGATGGCCGCTGAAGCCAAACCCGGCGAGAACGGGAGCGGCATCTTCCGCTTTCACATGCCGCAGCCCATTCCGTCGTATCTCATCGCGATTGCCATCGGCGACCTGACATTCAAGCCGATGAGTGAGCGAACCGGTGTGTGGGCCGAGCCGGCGGTGGTTGCCGCAGCGGCAAAGGAGTTCGAAGACACCGAGCAGATGATCAAGACGACCGAGGCGCTGTACGGTCCGTACCGCTGGGGCCGCTACGACCTGCTCGTACTGCCGCCGTCGTTCCCGTTTGGCGGGATGGAGAACCCGCGGGTGACGTTTGCCACGCCGACCGTGATCGTGGGTGACAAGTCTCTTGTGGCTCTCGTTGCCCATGAGCTCGCACACTCCTGGTCCGGCAACCTGGTGACCAATGCGACATGGAGTGACTTCTGGTTGAACGAAGGCTTCACGACGTATCTCGAGCGTCGCATTGTCGAAGCGGTGTACGGGACGAGACTGTCCAACATGGAGCGCATCATTGGTCTGCGGGATCTCGCGCAGGCGCGTGCCGATCTGACGGTGGCTGGCGATCGAACCCTGCTGCCCGATCTGGCCGGCCGCGATCCGGACGACGCCTATTCCGTGGTGCCGTACGAGCAGGGTGCGTTGTTCCTGTCGTTTCTCGAATCCCAATTTGGGCGCGACACCTTCGACGCGTTCCTGCGTCGCTGGTTCGATGAGCATGCCTTCCAGAGCGTGACGACGGAAGAGTTCCTGAAATTTCTGTCCATGCACCTTCTTTCAACCAAGCCTGGCGCGGTCACGGACGCGCAGATCCAGGAGTGGCTCCACACCGAAGGGATCCCGTCCTTCGCCGTCATGCCGAAATCGGATGCTCTCGAGAAGGTGGAGCAGGCGCGTGATACATGGCTGAAGGGCGGGTCGGTAGACACGTTGGTGGTAACCGCTTCCGCGTGGTCGACACAAGAGTGGGTTCACTTCATCGACTCGCTGCCGCGCAAGCTTGACGCGAAACACCTGGCGGCTCTGGATGGCCGACTCAAGCTGACGGAGTCGCCGAATGCCGAAATCGCCCACGTCTGGTTCCGGTTGGCGATCGCCAATCGCTACACCACCGCGTTCCCGGCGATGGAGCGCTACATGATCGGCATCGGCCGGCGCAAGCTGATCGTGCCGCTCTATCGCGACCTTGCCGCAACGCCACAGGGGAAGTTACTGGCGAAGCAGATCTACGCGAAAGCGCGTCCCGGTTACCACCCGATGGCCCAGGGCACGGTCGATACGTTGGTGAATTGAGAGAGTGCCCCGGAAACGGTTACCGGGTGCCAATCTTTGGGCTCATACCGACCTGCTCGTACCAAAAGCCATCTGACGGTCGGTCCAGGCGATACACGTAGAGCGACTGCGGCTGCGTCCGACCGGCGTTGCCGCTGACGATGACGCGATCGCCCGGTTTCAGCGTCTCCGCCGTCACGCCGATCGCGACCAGCTCGTGCCGGTTATCGAGTTCACCTCGCCAGCGCCCCGCGTTGCTGCCGTTCTTGACCTCGACGATCACGAACGGATGCGGCTGCACCATCGCGAATTCTACGACGACGGCATCGAGCTTTACGGGTTTGGCGCGGTCGTACGCGGCTGCGATCGAGTGATGACCCTGGGCGGCCGTGCCACCCAGGATCACCATCACGACAAGAGCAGGAAGGCCGCGCATGGTGGCGGATCTGCGGGCGCTACTTCGTTTCGTCCCAGACGACCTGCACGTTGGCGCGAAGGCGCGCCGCCGCCGGATCGGCGTACCCTTTGTACTGGGCCGGGATTTTCCAGGAGGCGGCGGTGTCGTCGGGTGTCCGTCCCGCCTTCTTCGCCGCCTGCACTGCCGCGGCGAAGTCGTTGTTGAACTGCGCGTACTCCTTGAGGTCGGCGACGGTCATCACCGTGCTGTGCCCGGTGATGATCGAATCCACGCCCTTGACCTCGGCCGCCTTCGCGAGAGTCCTTCCGATTTCGATCCCGCTGCCGCCGTTCACGGCGTCCAGCAACGGAACGTTCTTGCCCGAGAAGATGTCACCGGCATGCATCACGCGCAGTGCGGGGAACACGATGAAGGCATCCCCGTTCGTGTGACCGCGGCCAAAATAGTACAGGTCGATCTGGTCGTTGCCGCTGCCGAGCGTCATGGTGTCCTTGAACGTGCGCTTCGGCATGCCGCGTCCGCCGTTCTCCTTGAAGATGTTGGCGGGTGCGCCGGGAGCCGGCGTGATCCCGGTCGGCGTGCGCATCGATTCCATGTTCTTGGCAGTGTTCTCCTGCGTCACGACCTCGACGGTCGCCGGGAACTCGACGTTGCCGCTCACGTGATCACCATGCGTGTGCGTATTGATGATCATCGTCACCGGCCGATCGGTGACGCTCTTGATCTTCTCGAGCAGCGGCGCGCCCCAGCCCGGATTCTTGGTGTCGACGACGACGACGCCCTTCGCGGTGATGAACACCGCGCTGTTCCCACCGCCACCGCGCATCATGTAGAGGTTGTCGCGAAGCTTTTCAACCTCGACCACCCGTGGGGCAGCTGGCGCCTGCTGCAGGGCGGCTGCGGAGATGGACAGCGTGCCCGCGGTGAACAGGATTCCCAGCACGACGAATCTCTTCATGAGAGCCTCCTCGAAAACGCGAAAATCATAGCGCGTTTCTGGGCTCTGGGCTCTCGGCTTCGGGCCTGAAGGCCTGTTCCGCGCCGGAGTATGATCGCCTGCGCCAGCTCAGCGAACTGGAGTCTCGCCAATGAGCCCTTCACGACGCGATTTCATCAAGACAACGGCCGCGACCGCTGCGGCAATTGCGGTCGGGCCGGGTGCCGCGATTGGGTCGGCCCAGACGGTCGTCGCACCGGCGGCGGATCCTCTCTCGCTCGAACTCGCCGCGGAAGCGCTTGATGCCGCACGGTCGGCTGGCGCCTCGTACGCCGACGTGAGGGTGGGGCGCTACCGTCGTCAGACCATCGCGACGAGGGAGCGTCAGGTCAGTGCTGTCAGCG
The DNA here is from genome assembly GCA_032156805.1 of Acidobacteriota bacterium. Taxonomy (GTDB): domain Bacteria; phylum Acidobacteriota; class Vicinamibacteria; order Vicinamibacterales; family UBA2999; genus Gp6-AA40. The sequence continues at coordinate 10,836 of JALDXQ010000116.1, read as the reverse complement.
ACAACGAGTCGTACGGCATTGGCGTTCGCACGCTGGTCAACGGCTGCTGGGGGTTTGCCGCCACGAGCGTGATGAGCCGGGCCGGTACGCGGCAGGCAGCGCTGGAAGCGGTCGCGCTCTCGAAAGCGGCCCGGGCGGTACAGAAGCGCCGCGTCGAGTTGGCGCCGATCAAGCCGGTCGTTGGGACCTGGATCACACCGGTGAAACAGGACCCGCTCGACGTCGCCATCGAGGACAAGATTGCGTTGCTCCTGGCGGCGAACGAAGCGGCTCTCAAGGTCAAGGGCGTCCGATTCGTCAACTCGGGACTGTCGCTGCTGAGGGAGGTGAAGACACTCCTGACCTCGGAAGGCACGAACGTGACGCAGACGATGATCCGGGTGGGCCCTGAGTTCTCGTGCACGGCAATCTCAGATGGTGACTTCCAGGCCTACGAGGAGGAGTTGGCTCCGCGCGGCATGGGATGGGAGTACGTCGAGTCCTTGAACCTGCCCGGCAACGCCGAACGATGGGCCTCGAATGCCGCGGAGAAGCTGAAGGCCAAGTCAGTCGAGGCGGGCAGCTACGACCTCATTCTCGAGCCGACCAACCTTTGGCTCACCATTCACGAGTCGATCGGCCATGCGACGGAGCTCGATCGCGCGATCGGAGAGGAAGCGAACTACGCGGGGACGAGCTTCGTTGCGCCACCGGAGAAAATGCTTGGGCAGCTTCGCTACGGTCCCGACTTCATGAACGTCCAGGCTGACCGGACGCAGGAGGGTTCGCTCTCACGTGTGGCCTGGGACGACGAGGGCGTGCCGGCGGATCAGTGGCTGCTGGTCGAGCGTGGAGTCTTCAAGGACTACCAGACGACCCGCGAACAGGTCGGGCGAATCCAGAAGCTCACCGGTGTGAACCGATCGCATGGCTGCTCGTTTGCCGAGTCGTGGAATGCCGTGCAGTTCCAGCGCATGCCGAACGTATCGCTGCTGCCGGGCGAGCGCGATCTCAGCGTGGACGACATCGTGGCGGACACCAAGCGCGGGATACTCATTCGCCACAGCGGTTCATGGTCGATCGACCATCAGCGCTACAACTTCCAGTTCTCGGGACAGGGCTTCTACGAGGTGCAGAACGGGAAGATCGTAGGAATGCTCAAAGACGTGGCGTATCAGGCCAACACGCTGACGTTCTGGAATTCGATGGACATGATTGGAGGCAAGAGCTCTTACTGGGTGGGCGGCGCCTTCAACGACGGCAAGGGCGAGCCGTCACAGATCAACTCGGTCAGCCATGGCTGCGTGCCAGCCCGCTTCCGGAACGTGACCATCCTCAACACCGCGCGGACAGCGTGATGCAGTCGACAACGTTGTCAGGCGGATCGCTGGTGCTGACCCGGGAAGAGGCGCAGGCACTGGCCCGCCGTGTGCTGTCCTTCAGCACCGCCGATCAAACACGTGTCACGGTTGTCAGTGAACGAAGCGGCAATACGCGATTTGCAGACGGCAGTATTACGACCTCCGGCGGCACGACGGACACTTCCGCAACGGTCACTGTCACCTTCGGCCGGCGGCGCGCGTCGTCATCGACCAACGTGCTCGACGATGCCTCGCTGAAACGGACCGTGGATCTGGCTTCGCGCCTGGCGCGGCTCGCGCCCGAAGATCCAGAGCTGATGCCGGAGCTTGGATCGCAGACGTATCAGGCCGTCGATGCGTTCGTGGAAGCCACAGCCGATTTGGATGCCGAGGCGCGAGCTGATGCGATCGGACGTGCCGTCGCTGCTGCGTCAACCGCTGGAAAGGCGGCTGGGTCGATCTTCGCTGCCGGCTATCTCGAGGCCAACGTACGGGCGATTGCCGTAGCCACGAGCAACGGGCTGTTTGCCTACCATCGAGCCACGGATACGGACTTCTCGGTGACCGCGCGGACGCCTGATGGATCGGGCAGCGGGTGGGCGCACGGTGGCGCTCGCGATTGGAGCGCCGTCGATCCAGTGGCAATTGGTCGTATCGCGGCACAGAAGGCGGTGGCCAGCCGAAGTCCGCAGGAGATCCCGCCTGGTCTCTATACCGCGGTGCTCGAGCCGCAGGCGGTCACCGATCTGATCCCATTACTTGGCGGCGCACTCAACGCGCGCAACGCGGACGAAGGCCGCGGTGCGTTCTCGAAGCCTGGCGGTGGTACACGTGTCGGTGAGAAAGTTGCCGACGAACGGATCACGCTCTACTCGGATCCCGCCGACAGCAACCTGCGTGGCCAGCCGTTCGATGGCGAGGGCCTGCCGATTCGCCGCACGGTGTGGATCGAGAAGGGCATCCTCAGAAACCTGGCGTACAGTCGCTTCTGGGCGCAGAAGCAGGGAAAGGAGCCGACCGGCTTTGCACTGGCGGGAGGACTTGCGCTGGTCGGCGGAAGCAAGAGCACCGAGGAACTGATTGCCGGATGCGCGCGCGGCATTCTGGTCACGCACTTCTTCTACATCCGATCGCTCGATCCGCGCACGGTTCTGCAGACCGGTTTGACGCGGGATGGGGCGTTCCTGATCGAAGACGGGCGAATCACGAAACCGTTGAAGAATTTCCGCTGGAACGAAAGCCCGCTGCTCATGTTGAATCGCCTGGAGGACATTGGGCGCTCCGAGCCGACCGCTGCCGGCCGATTGATGCCCGCCCTCCGGATACGCGATTTCAATTTCACGTCGCTGTCAGACGCTGTGTAGCGAGCTGATTGAACCACGAAGCACACGAAGAGCACGCTCTTCGGCATAAGATTCAACAGTCAGGATCACGGGTCAGTTCTCCGGAGGAGTGACAGACACATGCGAAGCCGATGGTTGATGTCGTTCCTGGTCGTGGCGGTCGCGACCATGGTGGGTGTGGGCACGTCCGCTCAGCAGCAGGGAGAGCGCGGCGGCGGTGGCGGCGGACGAGGTGGACGCGGATTCAACCTCCCACCACTGCTGATGCAGACCGACGCGTTCCCGGATGGAGGGATCGTCCCGCAGAAGTATGCCGGCCGTGGTGGCGTGCAGCCCGGGTTCAAGTTCTCTGGCGCTCCCGAAGGAACGGTCAGCTACGCGATCATCTTCCACGACATCGATGTGGCCCTTCAGGGAAATACCGGTGACGTGCTCCACTGGATGGCCTGGAACATCCCTGTCGCCGCTGGCGGGATTCCTGAAGGCAAGCTTCCCGAGGGTGCAGTGCAGGGCGCGAACATCACTGGACAGAACGTGTACTTCGGTCCGGGCGCCCCCAATGGTCCGCGTTATCACCACTACGTCTTCGAGCTGTACGCGCTGAACACAAACCTCGACCTCCCACCGACGGCGAGCCGTGACGATTTGCTCAAGGCGATGGCAGGCAAGATCACCGCGAAGTCAGCCTACGTGGGCCGCTATCGCAACGAGACGGCCCAGGCAAAGTAGCGTAGTGTCCGGCTTTAGCCGGACCATTGCAGTGATGCGGAGTGGACGATGAAACTTCAGGTGTGCGCAGCTCTCGCATTCATCATCGCCTCGCCGTTCGTGGTGCCTGCACAGCGGGCGCAGGCACCCGCGGACTGCGAGCCGGTAGGTGACGTGCAGTTCGCGTGCGGGCAGCAGGGTCCCGAGGATCTGGTGGTGGTGCCGGGCGGGCAATGGGTCATCGCCTCGGCATTCGGTGGCAGCGGCGGCATCTATCTGGTGCGCGCGAGCGACCGCACGACCACTCTGGCGTACCCGAGTGCTGCGGCGCGTGAGCAGTTGGACAAGAAGACGTATCCGATGTGCCCGGGACCGCCCGACGCGGCGTTCAAGGCGAAGTTCCAGACGCATGGCCTGTCGATACAGCCCGGCGCCAACTCCGTCCACAAACTGCTCGTGGTGGTGCATGGCGCACGCGAGTCGGTTGAAGTGTTCGACGTCGACGTGAAGTCGGCAACACCAACGCTCACCTGGATCGGATGTGCGATCGCACCCGATCCGGTGGGACTCAACTCCGTCAGGTGGTTAGCCGATGGCGGCTTCGTGGCCACGGACTTCCTCGCACGCGGGATCGATGCGGCATCACGGGAGAAGATGATGGCCGGCGAGAAGAACGGCGCCCTGTGGGAATGGCGCACCGCGACGGGCTGGACGAAGATTCCGGGCAGCGAAGCGGCCGGTGCCAACGGCATCGAGATCTCGACTGACGGACGATGGTTCTACGTGGCGGCGTGGGGCAGTCAGTCGTTCTTCCGGCTCTCGCGCGGACAGACGCCGGCCAAGCGGGACGAGATCCCTCTGGGGTTCCGTGTCGACAACATCAGGTGGGCGGCGGATGGATCGCTCCTCGCGGCGGGGCAGGGTGGCAAGCCTGGGGCGCAGATGTCAATCATCGTGAAGATCAACCCGGAGACGCTCGCGGTGCGCGACGTGGTCCGGGAGCCCACGACGCCGGCGTTTGGCGCCGGCACGGTTGCCGTTGAAGTTGGGAACCAGATCTGGGTCGGATCGTTCCGCGGCGACCGCATCGCGATCTTTCCAGCCAACCGGTAGAGTCCTTACTCAGGCGATCGAGGCGAGTCTCCAGGCTCGCCCCGATCGATCTCGCGTCTTCCTTCGCAGCTCAACACGGAAGAGGATCTCGGCTCATGCCTTGCATCCGAGTCACTCGATCAAGACTCGCAGGTGTCACAACACCCGCCTCTACCAGCGTTTCGTAGAAATCTCAGGAGGACGGACATGGCAACACCCACGAAGCCCCGCGACTTCGAAACAATCGAGCGTGAGGTATCGCGTGAAAACACTCCTCACAGCCCGGTCGTCCAGGCGTTGCAGTTGCAGACGGCCAACGCGTTCGTGCTGTACGCGAACTACAAACACTACCACTGGCAGACGTTCGGCCCGCTGTTCCGCGACCTGCACAAGCTGTTCGACGAGCTCGCTACGGAAGTGCTCTCGACGGTCGACGAGCTGGCCGAGCGGATACGCATGATTGGGCAGGACCCGCCAGCGCATCTGCTCCAGTCCGAGAAGAAGGCGACCGTCGTTTCTGCCGGCCCGCATGCGAGCATGCGCGACATGGTCGAGGAGGCGCAGCGCAACCTGGTTCTCGTGATCTCCGAGATGCGAAAGGCCGCCAGGATTGCCGAGGAGCACGACGACCCGGGCACCGTCGATCTGTTCTCGAGGAGCGTCCAGATTCACGAGAAGCACGAGTGGTTCATGCGCGACATCCTGCGCACCGGTGACGGCCTGGTGCGCTGACGGGAAGCGGAGATCGCCGGGTCCTTGGAGCAGGGCCCGGCCACGCTCCTGGGAGTTGAATTCCTCAAGCTCGTCCAGCATCATAGGCACGCCTTAGCCTATGAGCCGACTGATAGCCGTCATCACCGCTGTCTGCAGCCTCCTCTGCGTAGGAGAGCTGCGCGCTCAAAACGTCGTGATCGCCAACGCCCGCATCCTCACCGGAACGGGCGCCGTGATCGAGCAGGGTTCGATCGTCGTCCGGGATGGACGCATCGTGTCGGTTGCAGCCGGAAGTGCCGCCGCGCAAGGAGCACAGGTCATCGATGCGCGCGGCATGACCGCGCTGCCCGGCTTCATCGATGCTCATCGCCACATCATCAACGGCAACGAGGAGCGCTGGTTCAAGGAACAGTCTGCGGACCGGATGCGGGAGTTCCTGGAGTCGGGCTACACGACGCTGATGTCTGGCGGCGGTCCCTTCCCCGGCATCCTGGAATTGAAGCGGCGCGTCGACAGCGGCGCGCTCAAGGGCCCGCGGATCATCACATCCGGGCGAGTCGATCCCGACAATTTCAAGACCGAAGACGCCGCGCGCGCGCAGGTGCGGAAGTACGCGCAAGCTGGCATCGAGATCATCAAAGCGCGAATCGATCCCGAGCCAACCGCCTTACAGAAATCGATCCTCGCGATCGTCATCGACGAAGGGCGGAAGAACAAACTGGACGTCATGGTGCACGCGGTCAGCGTGCCCGCCATGCTGGTGGCGCTCGAGGCCGGTGCGCCGAAGCTCGTTCACACTCCGCACGGCAGCTGGCTGAGCATCGAGGACGCGCGCAAGGTGGCGGCTGCCGGCGTCGAGACGCTGTCGACAATCGGCTTTGGCGTCCCCGTGTTCGGCGTGTTCAACAAGGACAACGTGCCGACTTTTCGCGACGGCAGTCCGTGGCCCGATGGCATTCTCGATGGCAAGGGACGCGGGCGAGAGGCGGGCGAGAAGGCGGTGAACGGGCGGACGCTCTGGGATGCCGGTGTGACCTACGGCTTCGGCACGGATACCAACTACCATCCGAGGGAAGGGCTGAAACACGAACTGCGCGCCCTCAGCCTGATGTTCTCGACGACAGACATCATCAAGCTGATGGGGCCCAACACGGCGGCCTTCATCGAGAAGAGCAAGGACCTCGGAACCCTCGAAGCCGGCAAGCTTGCCGACATCGTGCTCGTCAGCGGCGATCCGCTCGATCTGATCTACAACCTGCTGAACGTGAAAGTCGTCGTCAAAGAGGGAACCATCGTCGTCGACAAACGATGAGGTCGGCATATGAAGAAGGTGTTGCCAATCTCCCTCGTCGCGCTGATCGGTATCGTCGCTGTGTCGGCGCAGACGGCGCCATCGCGCGACGCGTTCTTTGCTGCGATTCGCAGCGGTGCTGTTGCTGAAGTCACGCGCCTGCTCGACTCGGGGGCGAGCCCCGACGTCGTCGATGCCGATGGCACACCGGCCCTCATGGCGGCGACCTTGTTTGGAGGCGCCGACCTGGTCAAGCTCCTTCTCGACCGGGGTGCGGACCCGAATCGGCCGGGCGTTGGTGGCACAACGGCGCTCATGTGGGCCGTGCCCAACCTGGAGAAGGTTCGGCTGCTCGTCGCGCGCAGAGCCAATGTGAACGCGCAATCCGACACCGGCCGGACGGCGTTGCTAATTGCGGCGAACTATCCTCGCACCGTTGATGTGCTCAAGTTGCTCCTCGAGAGTGGCGCCGATTTGCGGGCGCAGGATAGAGGGGGTGCCACTGCGCTGGCGCTTGCTGTCCGAGCGTCCGACATCGACGTCGTGCGCTTTCTGGTCGACCGAGGGATGGATCCAGGTGCCCTGACACCAGGCGCGCGCCGCAGCGGCATTGCCCGTAACGATCTGCCAACCGCCGATTTCCTTCTGTCCAGGGTCCCAGGCAAGGAACCGGAGTTGTTGAACACCGCGGCGACCTGGCAGCCGGTGAGCCTGATCGCGCGGTGGATCGATGCAGGTGGCGACGTGAACGCGAGCGTGCCTGTGCAATACGCGCGCACCGCGCTGATGAATGCGGTCTCGTCTGAAGCGGAAGGCGCGGACGCGCTGAAACTGCTCCTCGACAAGGGCGCCAACCCGAACGCCGAGATGACAGAAGGAGAGCGGCCGCTCGACTGGGCGCTCTACAAAGGCGATACCGCTAAGATTCGCGTGCTCGAGCAGTTTGGCGCGACCAGAGGGCGTGGACCGCGGCGCGACGAGATCGCGGCGCCAGCTGCGGGAGGTGCCGTTGACGCTCGAGCCGCGCTCGGCAAGAGCCTGACTCGGTTGATGGACGTTGCGCCAAAGTTCCGCGATCAGGCCACGTGCATTTCCTGTCATCACAATGCGATGCCGGCGATCGCCGCGGCTGAAGTCAGGCGCAAGGGGATCGAGGTCGATGAGGTCAGGGCTCGGAAGAACGTCGAGGACATCCGGACGTTCTTTGCGGCGGCCGTCCCGCGCATGATGCTTGGCGATCCCGCCGTCGGTGGTGAAGCGATCACGACCGGTTACTCTCAGATTGCGCTCCGCGCGGACGGGCAACCGCTCGACACGACGACAGCCGTCATGACGCACTGGCTGATGGCGCGGCAGATGCCGGATGGCAGATGGCTTGGGAACGGCCTCAATCGGCCACCCTCCGAGTACAGCCTGATCAGCCACACCGCGCTCGCCGCCGGTGGGCTGAAGTCGTATCCGCTTCCGGGGCGTAAACGTGAGGTCGAGGACAGCGTCCGGCGAGCGCGGAACTGGTTGCTTGCCGCCGATGCGAAATCGGCGGAGGAGCGCGGTATGCGTCTCATGGGACTGGTATGGACCGATGCGCCGCGCGCCCGCATAGACGAGGCCGTGCGCGCGGTTCGTGAGAAGCAGGAGACCAACGGTGGCTGGTCGCAATTCGGCCGCACGGCGCCGGACGCTTACGCGACCGGCTTGTCGCTTTACGCGCTGCATGTCGCTGGCGTGCCGGCAACCGACGATGCCTATCGAAAGGGGGTGGCGTTTCTCCTCTCGACGCAGTATCCCGATGGCACGTGGTTAGTCAGGACGCACTCGTTCCCGGTTCAGCGCTATTTCGAAAGCGGATTTCCCTACGGCAGGCATCAGTGGATTTCCACGGCGGGCACCAGTTGGGCGAGCCTGGCGATCGCTCAGACGCTGGCTGACAAGCGATAGGTTGGAGTTGGAAGTCCGGGACTCCAGGAGGATGTGTGGCAGGAATCCGAACGGGTCGCGTTGTGGCTGCAGGTCTGGTCGCGGGTCTCATCATCAACATCGGCGAGACGATTCTGAACGTGCCGCTCGCCGGTGAAGAGTTGGCGCAGGCCTTACAGGCCAGGAACCTGCCACCAGTCGGCGGTGGTGCGATCGCCTACTTCGTCGTCATGTGCTTCATCCTCGGCATCCTGATGATGTGGACCTACGCCGCCGTTCGGCCTCGCCTGGGGCCGGGCCCGAAGACCGCCGCAATCGTGGCCGCCCTGGCGTGGTTCATGACGCTGGTGTGGAGCGGGGGCGCACAGGTGGCCATGGGCATCATGCCCTTGAGCCTGACGCTCTTCGGTCTTGCCTGGGGCCTGGTCGAGTTCCTGATCGCATCGCTCGTCGGTGCAAAGCTCTATCGCGAGTAGTGCAGAGGGGAACCGCGGCGGTAATCAGGGGCCGCCGCGCCGTCGTTTATTCAGACACGAGCCTGCAGGTTGTTCGGCGGGCCGCAGACTTATTGCCCATTTCTCTGAACGATCTCATGGACCAGCTGTAAGGTCGTTCGGTTCAGTCGTCGCGATTCAGCTGAGATCGCCCACCTCGTCACACGCTCGGGCTGGAATGGCAATTGCGGTGTTCGGACTGAATCACCAGGCGCGTTGAAGGCATTAAGGCGATGGCCACAGTTACCTCGGCGGGTTCCGGGCACTTACGGAACTCACTCACAGACGGACAGATCAACGGTAGCGTCAGCCTTGGCGAGCTGTTGAGGGGCGCCCGCGAAGCACGCGGTCTGACGCTCGAGTGGATCGCCCGCGAAACGAAGATTCCTCAGCGGCATCTCGAAGCGCTCGAACACGGCGACCTGAGCGCATCGCCGGCCGGGTTCTACCAGCGCGCCGAGCTGCGAGCGTATGCCCGAGCGGTTGGCGTCGATACCGAAGTCGCCATTGCGAAACTCCAGTCCGCTCTGAAGCCGGCCGAAGAGCCTAACACGTCGCCTGAGATCCCGAAGTCCAGGACCTCCACTCGTCCGCGGACGTTGGGAATGATCGCGCTCGCGCTCGTCGCCGTTGCCGTGGGAGCGGCGGCGCTTGGACGCACGATCTCGCAACCTGCACCCGCATCCGCGGTGACGAGCGACCCGGTGCCGGCCGTGACGCCAGCCGTGACGCCAGCCGTGGGAGGCGGTGATGCACCACCGGATACCGCGGTTTCCAGCACCGATCGGCCCGCGCCGGCTGCGCCATCGGCGCCTGCTATCGACGCCGCCGTTCAGAGCACGACTGCCGCGCCTGAAACTATCCTGCCGGTGGGTTCCGTCACTGAGCTCGTCGTGACGACGCAACCAGCCGGGGCACGCGTCACCGTCAACGGAATCGGGCGTGGAATCTCTCCGGTCACGATTCCGCACCTGCCGCCCGGGGAGAAGCGCATTCGAGTCAGCATGGAAGGCTATGCCTCGCAGGAGCGAGTTCTCCGCCTCGGTGAGCGGCAGCGACAGACACTCGATATTCGGCTCGCTGCCGCGCCTTAGCCACACACACCGATTCGACGCGCCTACCTGGCCGCGCTGATCTTCCAGATGCGGTTGCCGCTGTCGTCAGAGACCAGCAACGATCCATCGCGCGCGACGGCGACGCCAACGGGCCGGCCCCATTGCTCGATTGCCGACCCGCTCGAGCCATCGCTCGCCAGGAAGCCGGTCAGGAAGTCCTCGATCGGGCCTGGCTTGCCGTTGACCATCGGGAAGAACACCACCTTGTAGCCCGACGCCACGGATCGATTCCATGATCCGTGCAGTGCCACGAAGCCGCCATTGCGAAACCGCTCAGGGAACTGCGAACCGGTGTAGAACGTGATGCCGAGCGCGGCGGCATGCGAGGGCAGCAGCACGTCGGGGACGATCGTCCGCTTGACCAGATCCGGGAACGACCCGACGTAGCGCGGATCGTAGTTCTGCCCGATGTAGGAGTACGGCCACCCGTAGAAGCCGCCGTCCTTCACTGACGTCGCGTAGTCCGGGACGAGATCATCGCCGAGGTTGTCGCGCTCGTTGATTGCGGTCCAGACGATATCGGTGCCCGGCTGCAGTGCGAGACCGACAGGATTGCGAATGCCCGAGGCGTAGACGCGGTACCCGGTGCCATCCGGATTGAATTCGAGGATCGCGGCACGGCGGCAGTCCTCACCGGCATCGTTGTTCGACTGCGAGCCGACGGCGAGATACATCTTGGTGCCGGCGCGATTGAACACGATGTTCCGCGTCGAGTGACCACCGGTTGGCAGATCGAGCAGCTTCTCTGGTGCGCCCTGTGCCTGCCGATCGCCGTTCGTGTACTTGTAGCGCACGAGCGAGCCCGTGTTCCCGACTTAGAGA
>JALDXQ010000115.1:0-23199 GCA_032156805.1 Acidobacteriota bacterium | reverse complement strand
GCCTCTCGGACGAAACGTTCCATGCGATCACGATTCGAGGCGACATCGGCAGGCAGAATCTTCAACGCCACTTTCCGATCGAGCGTCGTATCTTCGGCCAGATACACCTCGCCCATGCCGCCCGCGCCGAGGGCACCGATGATCCGGTAGTGTTTCAGCGTATGGCCGATCATGAGAGGCTCAGACCTGCGCGGTCCATTACCTGGAGCGCCAATTGTATGCTGCGTCCTTGGCGAGCGGAGGCTGCCTACGACAACCCAGGAGGACAGGAACCTTCTGAGTGGAGGAGGCGACGCCGCACCCGCCCTTGCTTTTAGAAGGCGGACGCAACCCATTGTGAGTGAAGTCTCATGCCGCGACGACGCTGATGCGCGCGACCTTCCGGGAGGGTGGTTTCTTCCGAATGACGATCTCCACGTCCTGGTCGAGCGCGGTCAGCAGGTTCATCAGGCGCTCGACGGAGAAGCCGGCAAGCTTGTAGTGCCGAAGCGCGGAAACCTTTGGCTGGCTCACGCCCAGCACCGTCGCGGCCCCAGCCAGTGAGAGCTTGCGCTCCTCAAGCAGCCCCGCGGCCTCATCGACGCCATCGTCCTGACGCCGAACCAGGGCGAACTTCAAATCGAGCTGAAAGGGAATCTGGCGGCGATGCTGGGTGCCGCCCAAAATGCGAAGAGGTCGCCAGAAACGGGCGACCTCACGCTGCAAGTTGTGATGGTTGCGGGGGGGGGATTTGAACCCCCGACCTTTGGGTTATGAGCCCAACGAGCTACCGGACTGCTCCACCCCGCGTCAGGACGTAACGCCGAAAATCCGAACGTCGATTGTGACGGAACGCTCGCGAAAACTTTCGGATCGTTCAGGTCAACCCTGAGCGCTGTGTCCCAGGAACCAGAACCTGATTACTGTAGCACGCGGCCCAACGAGGGGTAAAGAGCGCCCACCCGCCGCCACACGCGGTATGACGCTTGCTCGTCAGTGACGCGCACGGCTCGCACACCGCAACTTCAGGCGCGATCCTGTGGCGCGCGCGTTGTCGGCCCACGGCCGCACGCGGGTGCAAACCCTGACCGGAGATCGGAGCGCGGTCGACGCCTCTGAGGAGAACCGCCATGGATGTGAACACCCTGATGCAAACTGCAGTAGCCACCCTGGTGCCGGCGGCCATGAAGGTGGCCGGCGCGTTCGTGCTGTGGATCATCGGCCGCTGGTTGATTGGATTCTCGACCCGGACGCTGGGCAAGACGCTGATGCGACAGAACTTCGACGTCACGCTCACGCGCTACATGCAGACCGGGCTCTCGGTCATCCTCAACGTGGCGCTGGTCGTCGCCATCCTCGGATTCTTCGGCGTGGAGACGACGACCTTTGCCGCACTGATCGCCGCCGGCGGCGTGGCCATCGGCGTCGCGTGGGGAGGCCTGCTCTCCAACTTCGCCGCTGGAGCGTTCCTCGTCTTCCTGCGTCCGTTCAAGGTGGGCGACTTCGTGACGGTAGGCGGCGTCACCGGAACCGTCGATGCGATCGGCCTGTTCGGCACCACCATCAACACCCCCGACAACGTCCAGACCATCGTCGGCAACAGCGCGGTCTTCTCGGGGACGATCCAGAACTTTTCCGCCAACCCGTATCGCCGCGTCGATCTGACGGCGACCATCGCCGGCTCCGTGGATCACCATCAGGCGATCCGCCTGCTGAAGGAACGGCTCTCGCGGATCCCGAACGTGCTGTCGAACCCGGCGCCGGACGTCGACGTCCTCCAGTTCACACCAGCGGGCCCGCAACTCTGCGTCCGCCCGTATTGCCAGAACCAGCATTACTGGCAGGTGTACTTCGATACCAATCGCATGATCAGGGAGTCGTTTGGCGAGGCGGGGTTCCCGGCCGCCATGCCGTCCTACACGGTCAGTGGGGTGTGGCCGGCGCCTGTCGATCAGATCGCACGCCACTAACGCAGCTCGTTGCTGCAGCGCTAACGGAGACGCAGGACGGACGAAGAACCAAGACCGAAGGACCAAGGACCTGTGTACTATCGCCCTTGCGTCGACGGTCGATCCTTGAGGATGAAGAGGTGCTCGCCCTGCCGGATCAGCCCGAGTTCCCGCCGGGCGAGATCCTCGATGGCCATCGGATCGGCTCGAAGGCGCTTGGCTTCCTCACGTAGTTGCGCGTTTTCTTCGCGTGAGCGCTGGATCGACTGCTCGAGCGTCCGGAACTCCTGACGCTTTTTCATCGTCTCGAGAAGTCCCTTCTCACCAACCAGCGCATCGACGAACACGATGCAACCGATCAGCAGCAGCCCGTATTCGATCGCACGTCGGCCCCGACGGCGTGATGCTGTGCTGCTCGATCGAGCGATGGAAGAGGTCTTCTTCACGGCTGATCATGCGAGAATAGCGCGTTTTTCACGAAAGTACACCTGCTAAGTAGCACGTTCCGTCGGAAAGTACAAGAAAAACATGACCTCAACCGCCGACGTCAGGATCGTCCTGACCACGATCGGATCCGAGACTGATGCTTTGATGCTGGCAAGAGCGCTCGTCGATGAGCGATTAGCTGCGTGCGTGAACGTCCTGCCGGCGATGGTGTCGATCTACCGATGGAAGGGATCGGTTGAGCAGGACAAGGAGCATCAGGTCGTGATCAAAACTGCAGTCGATCGCCTACCTGCGCTCGAGGCCCGGCTTCGCCAGCTTCATCCGTACGAGCTTCCCGAGTTCCTGGTGCTCGACCTTGCCGGCGGAGGGGCCGCCTATGTCGCCTGGCTGCAGGAGCAGACTCTTCCTGGCGGGACGAAGAACTAAGAACGAAGAACGAAGAACGCCAAATACGTGAGCCGATTCGGACTCCCCCTGCACCTTATCGGGTGGAGGCTGAGCGGCATGCCGATCCGGCAACCTGCACTCCTGACCTTGACCTTTGTGCTGGCGACGGGAAGCGCGTTCGCGCAGGCCACCGACTCTCGTCCGGATCCAGCTGTCGAGTTCTTCGTGGGCTGGGCGGGTTTCGTGGACGATGCGACCATCGACCACTCGATCTACGGCGCGGCCGGCAGGGTATACCTGACGCCGCGGCTGGCCGTCGGGCCAGAGGTCGTCTACATGATTGGCCCTGATTCGGATCGCGATCTGTTCCTGACGGGCAACGTCACGTTCGACCTCCTGCCGCCGCGGCAGGGACGTCCGCGTCGGGTCACTCCGTTCATCGTCGGGGGCGGAGGGTTCTTCCAGCACAGCGACCGGGCCGGGAGCTTCAGCTTCACCTCATACGAGGGAGCGTTCACCGCCGGTGGAGGAGTGCGAGGCTGGATTACCGAGCGCGTCTACGCGCTGGCCGACTTTCGGTTGGGATGGGAGTTGCACGCGCGCATCAACGCGGGGATCGGGATCGGGTTATAGCGCAGCGGGTCATGAAGCTGACCCCGCCCTACGACGACGATCCGGCCTTGCCTGCGCTTCGGTACTTCACGTACTCCACGACCATTGGCAGCACTGACACGATGACGATGCCAATAGCGACGAGCGAGAAGTTGTTCTTGACGATCGGCACATTGCCGAAGAGATATCCCGCACCGACGCAGATACCCACCCAGGCCACAGCGCCGGTCACGTTGTAGAGCGCGAATGCCGGATAGGACATCTCCGCAACGCCCGCGACGAAAGGCACGAACGTGCGGACGATCGGCATGAACCGCCCCAGCACGATCGCCTTGCCGCCTCGCCGCTCGAAGAAGTCGTGTGCGCGAGCGATGTACTCAGGGTTGATCCATCGTCTCCAGCGCGGATCGCTGCGCGACAGCTCGATCACTCGCAATCCGGCCGACCGGCCAATCGAGTAGTTGACCGCATCACCGGCAACGGCGGCTGTCAACAGCAGTGTCGTTGCAAGCCAGAGGTCGAGAGCGCCGGTCGCCGCCAACGCACCGGTGGCAAAGAGCAGCGAATCCCCGGGCAGGAACGGCGTCACCACCAGCCCGGTCTCGGCAAAAACGATCAGGAACAGGATCGCGTAAATCCACATGCCGTAGTTGGCGATGAGGTCGACGAGATAGCGGTCGACATGGAGGAGCAGGTCAAGGAGTTCGGCCACGCAGAGTCCCGGTGAATGTCAGACGCGGGCGAGCGCCTGCTCGAGGTCTTCCTTCAGGTCGTCGATGTCTTCGATGCCGACCGAGATCCGAACCATGTCGTCGGTCAGGCCGATCTGCAGGCGTCGTTCGGGTGGCACCGACGCGTGCGTCATCGACGCAGGATGAGAGATCAGCGTCTCGACTCCGCCCAGGCTCTCGGCCAGGGCCATCAGCCGCACGCTGTTGAGGAGGGTTCGCGCGCGCTCGAGCGTCCCGAGCTCGAAGGCGATCAGGCCGCCGAACCCGCGCATCTGCCGGCAGGCGAGCGCGTGCTGCGGATGCGTGGTCAGCCCAGGGTAGTGGACACGTGACACCTTCGAGTGTCCTGCCAGGTATTCCGCAAGCACCTGGGTGTTGGCGTTGTGCCGTTCCATCCGAAGAGGCAGCGTCTTGGTACCACGCAGGACCAGCCACGCATCCATCGGGCCGAGAATCGCACCTTCGGCGTTCTGAATGAACTTCAACCACTCGATGTGCGCGTCCCGGACGGCAACGACAACCCCGCCTACGCTGTCGCTGTGACCGTTCAGGAACTTCGTCGTGCTGTGGAAGACGATGTCCGCGCCGAAGTCGATCGGCCGCTGCACGGCCGGACTGGCAAACGTGTTGTCCACGACGACGATGACGTCGCGGGCATGGGCGATTTCACACGCGGCGGTCAGATCGGTGAGCCGGAGAACAGGGTTCGTCGGCGTCTCCAGGAAAAGCATCTTCGTTTCGGGACGGATGGCGGCCTCTATTGCCTGGAGGTCCGATGTGTCCACGTAGGTGAAGTCCAGCTGGTACTTCCGCAGCACTCGCTCGAAGAGGCGATACGTCCCGCCATAGGTGTTGTCGGTCACGACAACGTGGTCGCCGGCCTCGAGCAGCGTCATCACGGCCCCGGTTGCGGCCATGCCGGACGCGAACGCGAACGCTGCTCGGCCGTTCTCGATTGCCGCGATATTGGCCTCGAGTGCGCTCCGGGTGGGATTCTGCGTGCGTCCGTATTCGTAACCCTTGTGCTTCCCGAGAGCCTCCTGCACGTAGGTGGACGTTTGATAGATCGGCGTGATGATCGCGCCGGTCGATGGGTCTGGTTCCTGGCCTGCGTGGATGCAGACGGTACTGAATCGGGCGTTGTCGCGCAGCTTCACGATGATCGAGGGTACTCTATCATCCACCGACCAGATGGAGTCCCACTCACGTCTCGACGCTGCGCGCGCCTGGTTGACACGGACGCTCGCCGGACGTCTGCTCGTGGCAGGCGTCGCGCTCAAGCTCGTCGCCTGGGTGGGCACCTACACCGGATGGCAGGCAAGTGCATTCGACGCACTCGATACGCTCGGGGGCCTTGCGATCCTTGTCAGCGCGATCGTCATCGGCTATCGCGTCTACGCCATTGCCCGCCATCGGCTGCTCTGGCGCGTCCGCCGCAAGCTGATTCTCTCCTACATCTTCATCGGCGTGGTGCCGGTCACCCTCGTCGCGATCTTCTTCGCGCTCGGCGGGCTGCTGTTCTTCTTCAACGTGAGCGCGTTCATGCTACGCAATCACGTGACATCGGTCGTTGATGGCGCGCAGTTCCTCGCGCAAGCGGCGGCGCCTGCGCTCGAGACTGCCGGGCAGCTGACGCCAGCGCTGACGACACGCCAGGCCGCTGCGTCAGTGAGGTACCCGCTCATCTCGTACGCCCTGGTGCCAACGGACAGGTCGTGCAGTGGTGACGCAGGTGACGCAGCGCCGATGGCTGTCGCCGGGCCGTGGAGCCACATGGAGGTGCCGCGCACGATTCCGAGCTGGGTGCCGTGCACGGGGTTCGCCAGTCTCATCGCGTATCAGGCCGAAGGCGGCACGCGCATCGCCGCGCGCGCCGTGGCCTGGCCACCTGGCCTGCGTTCGGCGCTGGTCGTCGACATCCCGTTCGGCGACGCACTCGTTCGTGAATTTCACGACGAGATGGGCATCACCATCGAGGGCTACACCGCCGTCGAGATCGTTGACACAGGCAGTGACAGCACGTCTCGTCCACGAAGCCAGGGCCGGATGCTTCCGGGGCCGGTGAACATCAGGTTCGGCGACGAGCAGGAACCGCTCGGATGGGTCGCCTTCCTCGACTACACCGATTGGAAGACCGGCGAGGTGAGTGGATTGACGGTCGGGTTCAGGATGGGCCTCGCGGCAGTCTACCGGTATCTGTCCGGCCCGTCCTTCGAACGCCTCGACAACTTCAACCTCGGTCAAATCCTCCTGCTGCTGCTTGGAATCGTTGGCGGCCTGTTCCTGATCATCCAGGGGGTGGCGCTGGTGATGGGTCTGACGCTCGCGCGTTCGATCACCGGGTCGGTGCACGAACTGTTTGCCGGCACCGAGCGCGTGCAGCGTGGCGACTTCAGTCACAAGATTGCCATCCGATCGCGCGATCAGCTCGGCGATCTTGCCGGGTCGTTCAATTCGATGACGGCAAGCATCGAAGGGCTGCTGCGTGAGAAGGCGGAGAAGGAGCGGCTGGAGCAGGAACTGTTAATCGCACGGAACATCCAGATGTCGCTGCTGCCGCAGGGCCAGCTCCAGATACCAGGTATGTCGCTGTCAGGGCATTGCGAACCTGCGCGCGAAGTGGGTGGCGACTACTACGACTTCCTCCCGCTCGATGACGATCGCCTCGGCATCCTGATCGCTGACGTCTCGGGGAAGGGAACGTCCGCGGCGTTGTACATGGCGGAGTTGAAGGGCCTGGTGCTCTCGCTGAGCCTGCAGCACGTGTCACCGCGCCGGATGCTCATCGAGGCCAACCGGATCATCTCCAAGCACCTCGACTCGCGGAGCTTCATCACAATGACCTACGCGGTCGTCGATCTGCGCTCGAGAACCATGACGTGCGCGCGCGCCGGGCATTGCCCGCTCGTCTACGTCCCCGGGCCCGACGCTGGCTCGCGAACGCCGCAGGTGCTGACACCCGAGGGAATGGTCCTCGGGCTGCAGTTCGATCTTGGCGACACCTTCGATCGCTTGCTCGAAGAAGTCACCCTGCCGCTCGGCCGCGGCGATCTGTTCATGCTGTACACGGACGGCATCAGCGAGGCGATGAACCCGGAGGGCGATTGCTTCGGCGATCAGCGTCTCGTCGAGCTCGCGCAGCGGCACGCCGATCTGACATCCGACGACCTGCAGGCGCGCATCCTCAGCGAGGTGCACACCTTTGCCGGCGACGCCGCGCAGCACGACGACATGACGATGGTGCTTCTCAAAATCAACTAATGCCTACCGTGGTCTTCATCACGTCATCCGACATCGAAGCCAGCGTCGTCATGGCGCTGCTCGACAGTCAGGGCATTCCAAGCTTTCGCGTATCGGGCAACACGCACTCGATATGGCCGATGGCGGTCAGTGCACTGGGAGAGATCAAGATCGCGGTCGCAGAGGATCTCGCCGACGACGCGCGGCGTATCATCGACAGCCACCGGCAAGACGTCGGTGCCAAGGTCGTCCGCCTCCGCGATGAGTTCGACGAGCTCCAGGCCCGCATCGGTTATCGTTTTCGCGATCGCGGCCTGCTGGAGCACGCGCTGACGCACAAGTCGCGCGCGGCTGAAGACGCGTCCGGCGGAGTGGCCGACAACGAGTCTCTCGAGTTCCTTGGCGACGCGGTGCTCGGCCTGGTCGTGGCGGATACGCTGTTTCATCAGTACCCGAACTACGACGAAGGGCAAAAATCAAAGGTCAAGGCCGCCGTCGTGTCGACGCAGTCGCTGGCCCGGCATGCCGAGCGTCTCCGGCTCGGCGAGCATCTGATCCTGGGACGGGGCGAGGAGAAGACCGGCGGCCGCTTCAAGCAGGCGCTGCTCGCCGATGGATATGAGGCGCTCATCGCGGCGCTCTATCTCGATGGCGGGCTCGACGCGGCGGAGACCTTCCTGCGGAAGGAGCTCAAGGACGCGATCGACGAGGGCAGTGCGCAGACCTTCGTTCGCGATCACAAGTCAGCGCTGCAGGAACGACTGCAGGCGCTTGGCCGGCCGCTGCCGGAATATCGGGTGTCTGGGGAAGCGGGACCCGATCATCGCAAGACCTTCAGCGTGGAGGTCGTGGTGAACGGGGAAGTGCTCGGGACGGCGACCGGACGCGCCAAGAAGGAAGCGGAACAGGAAGCAGCGCGTCTGGCGCTCGCTCGGCTCGAATGACGGAAGAACAGGTCTACGCCGCGATCGGCGACGACGGTTTTGCGCGGCTGGTGCGGGCATTCTACGCGCAGGTGCGAGGCGATGACGTGCTCGGCCCGATGTATCCGCCGCACGACATGGCCGGGGCCGAGGACCGGTTGCGTGACTTCCTGGTGGGGCGCTTCGGCGGACCGCCTCGTTACATCGTACAACGCGGTCACCCGCGCCTGCGCATGCGTCATGCGCCATTTGCGATCGACGTGGCGGCGAGGAATCGTTGGGTCGAGCTGATGGACCGGGCGCTTGACGAGACGCGGTTGCCGGAGGAGGCGACGTCGCTGCTGCGCGAATTCTTTCACGCGACAGCGACGTTCATGATCAATCGATCTCGATAATCCCCCAGCTCTTTCGTTCCTCCGGGGTCGCTTCGCCGGCGTAGGCGAGCGCAGGCACTGCGTCGCGCGGCGGCACTCGCGCGATCGCGTACTGGTGCACTTCGCGAGCGACATCCTCCTCGGTGGGTTCAACCGGCCGGCAATGCAGGCGGACCCAGACGCGGAGCAGCGGGTCGGTGAAGCTGTATCGCTTCTGACGCGAGACGACCAGGTCCACATCCTCGAGCCACGAGAGATAGTCCTTCGTCGACCCTGGAGTGCGGCGCAGCCGATGCGAGATCTCGGTGAGGGTCAGCCCTTCCTCTTCCGCGAGGATGTCGAGGATGGCTTTGAGCGCGCCGTAGCCGCGAGCACGATGCAGGCGGAGCTCGTAGCAGAACCGGCACCAGTTGGTCAGCACGCCGTCTGGCGCGAGCAGTGCACTGAGGGCACTGATCGGATCCGACGTGCCGGCATGTTTCGCCATCTCGTCGCCGACCGCGTTCACGTAGGCCACGCGACCATCGGTGAGCGCCTGGACGGCGCGGCCAAGGTAGTCACGATCGTCAGAGGCCATGCGCTCGTAACCGCCGAAGACCGGCGCAAGCACCTCGGTGACCTCGGACGGCTGCAGCGCCGTCAGATGCATCACCTCGAAGCGAGCCGTGGCGTCGCGAAGCAGCCGATGCGCGCGGGCCACGTAGCGCGTGGTCAGGACAAAGCGGTTCGGGCTCTCGGCAAGGGCGTCGACGAGCTCGCGAATCACGTGGCGCAGTCCGGGAAAGCTTTCGAACGTGCGGAGTTCGAGCGTTTCGTCGAGCAGGAAGGTGCACGGCTCCCCGCCAGGTGCACGTGCCGTGTCGAAAAAGGCCAGCAGGGAATCGAAGGCCTCGCGTGCGCTGCCGGGAACCGAGTCAACGCCGTGCCAGCGGAACGGCGAGGTCGACGTGACAGCGGTCAGAAAACGCTCGGGTGTGGTGGCACACCGCTCCACGTCGATGTATTGCGCTGCGCCGCGGCCGATTCGATCGCGCAGGCGCAGGAGCAAAGACGTTCGACCGGTTCCACACCCCCCCAAGATGACTGGAATCCGTGAGGGCGAGGTGTCGAGCGCGCTCTGAACGCGCCGGTCGAAGCCAGTTGGTGCACCCGTCATTCCACCACTCCGTCATTCGCGAAGGCGACCGATCTGGTCGCCGGCTTCTGCCTCGTGGCCGTGCTCAAGAAAGCCGGCCGCACATATTCCGGCACGGCGGCCGGAATGTCAACGCCCTCGTCTCGTCGATGCGTCTCTAATCCGACATCGTAGCTGATTCCTCGATCGTTGGCCGCGATCGCGATGTCGAAATGGCGACACGACACGCGCGCAGGTCCGCGTGACGAGCGGATCCGGTGCGCGTCAACACCGGTGATTCGAGTGTTCAATGTTGCGATTGCACGATCGCCAATTGTTGCTGTTGCCCGATTGCTCGATGCCCGCTGTGTGCGTGAGGTCGATTGTTGCACTGCACCTGTCGTTTCAGTTGTCGTAGCGCGAGGAGTACGGTTGGCGCGTGCAGGCATCAACATGACGTGGGTCGCGGTGGTGAGGAACGCCTCCGCGAAGATCAGAAGGTAAGAATCGCGCGCTCGCTTGTCAATCGATTTGAAAAAAATAAATCAGTTGACATTGATTGCGCATGCGCGATCAATGCCGCCGCTCTCGATGAGTCGCGAGATCTCGTGGATATCCCGCGACGGCGGACGATCGGATGCGAGTGTCGGTACGTGCGCACGCACGAGTGCGTGCACGCGCGCAAGCGGAACTGACGTCGTGAGCCCGTCCAGCAGATCGATCGCCTGGCACGCGCACAGAATTTCGATCGCGACGACATCGCGCGCGAGTGCCACCGCGTGTTCGGCCTTGAGCGCTGCCGCCATGCTCATGCTGACGTGGTCTTCCTTGTTGCCAGACGTGGGGATCGTGTCCACGCTCGCCGGATGCGCGAGCGTCTTGAGCTCGGACGTCAGTGCCGCGGCGGTGACCTGGGCCATCATCAGCCCCGACTGCAGGCCGCCGTGGCGGGTCAGGAACGCCGGAAGACCGCTGCTCGCAGGATTGACCAGGCGATCCGACCGGCGTTCGCTGATCGTGGCCAGATGAGTCAGGCCGATCGCCAGCACATCTGCCGCCAGGGCGACCGGCGCGCCATGAAAATTCCCGCCCGAGATGATCTCGCCGGTCTCGGCAAAGACCATCGGGTTGTCGGTTGCCGCATTGGCCTCGGCAACGAATATTCGCTCCGCGAAGGACACGGCGTCCCGTGCTGCACCGTGCACTTGTGGCGCACAGCGCATCGAGTAGGCGTCCTGCACGCGCCCGCAATTGGCGTGAGCGGCGTTGATGCCGCTCCCTTCCATCAGGTTCCTGAGGTTTTCGGCCGACAACGCCTGATTGTTCATGCCGCGGGCATGGTGGATACGGGCATCGAAGGGGCGTGTCGAGCCTTGCAGGCCGTCGATGCTCAACGCCGCGGCGATGTCCGCCGCGCGCACGAGACGCCAGGAGGCGTGCAGCGTGAGGCCGAGGAGTGCCGTTGACGGTTGTGTGCCGTTGATCAGGGCGAGGCCCTCTTTCGCTGCGAGTACGACGGGGCTGAGGCCGGCACGTGCGATTCCTTCCGCACCGGGCAGGCGTCGATCGCCGTCCCACACTTCGCCCTCACCGATCAGGACGAGCGCCAGGTGCGCGAGCGGCGCCAGATCGCCGCTGGCGCCGACCGAGCCACGAGAGGGCACGACGGGATGAACAGCGTGGTTGAGAAGCGCGAGCAATCGATCGAGCGTCTCAAGGCGAATGCCTGAGTACCCTTTCGCCAGCACGTTGGCGCGCAGCGCCATCGCGGCACGCACGACGGGTATCGACAGCGGCTCACCCACGCCGGCGGCGTGGCTGCGCAACAGGTTGACCTGCAGTTCAGCGAGCGACTCGGCCGGGATACGAACCTCGGCGAAATTGCCGAACCCGGTGTTGATCCCGTAGACCGGCTGGTCGCCGTGCGCGAAGCTGTCAACCACGGCGCGCGCCGCGTTCACGCGGGCACGCGCGTCGTCGGTCAGCGCGACCGCCGCCCGGTCGCAGGCGATCGTGCACAGGTGGTCGAGCGTCAGCGAGTTGCCGTCGATGAGAATCACGTTCGTGAATCTTCGCTGCTTCGTGATTGAATAGTACCTGAATGTCGAAGACGAACATCGCAGTTCTCGGGGCGCAGTGGGGCGACGAAGGCAAGGGCAAGATCGTCGACATGCTCACGCCGCACTTTTCCGCGGTTGCGCGCTACCAGGGCGGTCATAACGCAGGCCACACGGTTTACGTCAAAGGGGCGAAGTTCGTCCTGCACCTGATCCCCTCGGGCATCCTGCATCCGGGCGTGGCCTGTGTGATTGGCAACGGCGTGGTGATCGATCCGCAGGCGCTCTTTGCCGAGATCGACGAGCTGGCACGTGCCGGCATTGGCGTGGATGGCCGGCTCCTCGTCAGCGAGAAGGCGCACATCATCCTGCCGTATCACCGCGAGCTCGACGTCCTGTCGGAAGCGCGGCGCGGCGAGCGCAAGATCGGCACGACATCGCGAGGTATCGGACCGGCCTACGAGGACAAGATCGGGCGGCGAGGCATCCGCGTCTGCGACCTGCTTGGCGATCGTGAGGCGCTGGCCCAGGAAGTGCGGGAGAACGTCAGTGCGCGGAACCGCATGATCAAGGATTCCACGCTCGACTGGAAACCGGTCTTCGACCAGATCGTGGCGGCGGGCGAGCGGATGCGGCCATGGGTGACGGACGTGTCGCTGGCGCTGCATCGCATGATGGCCGACGGCAAGAACGTGATGTTCGAGGGCGCGCAGGCAACCTTGCTCGACATCGATCACGGAACGTATCCGTTTGTCACCTCGTCGAATGCATCGGCAGGCGGTGTCTGCACCGGTCTCGGCGTGTCACCCCGCGCGATCGGCGGTGTGCTCGGAGTGGCCAAGGCCTACACGACCCGTGTTGGTGAAGGACCGCTGCCGACGGAGTTGTCGGGTGAGCTGGCCGACCGGCTGCGCGAGAGCGGCCAGGAATACGGTGCCTCGACGGGGCGGCCTCGCCGCTGTGGATGGT
This sequence comes from Acidobacteriota bacterium, assembly GCA_032156805.1. Classification (GTDB taxonomy): domain Bacteria; phylum Acidobacteriota; class Vicinamibacteria; order Vicinamibacterales; family UBA2999; genus Gp6-AA40. The sequence goes on along the minus strand of JALDXQ010000115.1, from coordinate 10,417 downwards.
TCGATGCGGTCGTCGTCCGCTACTCGGCGCGCATCAACGGACTCGACGCGCTGGCGCTCACGAAGCTGGATGTATTGGATGGACTATCGGAGGTGTTGATCTGTACTGGGTATCGCACGAGTGGCGGAACGCTCAGTGAGTTCCCCGCGGATCTGCGCTGCCTGGCCGGCGCCGAACCGGTCTACGAACGGATGCCGGGCTGGTCATCGCCGACGCGCGGTGTCACCCGCTTCGCGGATCTGCCGGAGGAGGCGCGACGATACGTCCGTCGCCTCGAGGAGGTCACCGGCGTGGACTGCGCGATCATCTCGACCGGGTCCGATCGCACGGAGACGATCCTCGAGACTGGCTCCGTCGTCGAGCGCTGGCTGGCGGCAAGGTGATCGAGGACGTTCACACTTCTGTGTTCTCAGTGCTCGGTTCTTGTTCACGTTCACGTTTGGAGCGCAGAACTACAGCGAACCTGAACACGAACTGAGAAGCGAGAACACAGAAGTGTGAACTACGGGACTACGGGATCCTGTTCTGCTCGATGAATCGATCGAGGTTTCCCGACTCGGCATCGAAGAACTCGATTCCAGCGCGGTAGCGAGGTCCGCTCTTCGGCATCTCGAACGCCGCCCATGCGACGCCCGCTACGCAGCGGATCGGACGTTCCTCATCCGGCAGGATCATGCGCACGCGCTGATTCGGCCGGAGAATCGTGAGCGAGATCACCTGGGCCCCGACGACCGACAGGTCGATCAGGGTCGCCGGGCTGCCATCGATCATCACTTCCACGCCTTCAACGATCTTCACGCGCGGGGCACGCCGTGTTCCGCGTTGATCGAGTTTGACGGAGGCGGTCTCAGGGCCGGCCGGTGCCGGCTCGGGTTGCTGGACCTCTTCGCTGTCACCTTCGTGAGCGACGATGCGGATCTCGCACTTGCGCAGCTTGGGGTCGGCCTTGATGCGTTTGATGAGTGCGGCACCGCGCGAGGTCGCGGCAAACTGACGTTCGAGCGCGATGACCTTCGGACGGTCGCGGGTGATCGCCTCAAGCGCTTTCAGCGCGTCGGCATCCGAAAAGGCCAGCGCGTCACCAAACTCGCCCTGCTCCTGGAGCGCCGGCAGATATTCAGGAGCAGCGACAATTACGGTATCGGGCACGTCCGAGGCATCTCCTCCGTTACACGCCAGGAAGAATGCCAGTCTAACGCGATTTCCGGTTTGCAGGGAGAATGAGCAACGTGGAACTTGCAGTGCGATGCGAAAATCTGCAGAAACGCTACGGCGATGTGGTGGCCGTGGACGGCTTGTCGTTCGAGGTGCGACGCGCCGAGTGCTACGGGTTGCTGGGGCCGAATGGCGCCGGCAAAACGACCACGATTGAGATCCTGGAGGGCCTGCTGTCACCTGACGGCGGAGACGTCGAGGTGCTCGGGCGGCGATGGAAGACTGACGAGCAGGAGCTGCGGCAGCGTCTTGGTGTCCAGCTCCTGGAAACGCAGTTCACGGACAAGCTGACGGTCGAGGAAACGATCCGGCTGTTTCGATCGTTCTACCATCGCGGCAAGACGATCGACGAACTGCTCGCGCTGGTCGAGCTCGAAAGTAAGCGCGGCAGCTGGGTGGTGAAGCTCTCCGGTGGACAAAAGCAGCGGCTGTCGATCGCCTGCGCGCTCGCCGGCGATCCCGACCTGTTGTTCCTGGATGAACCGACGACCGGGCTGGATCCGCAGTCGCGCCGGCAGTTGTGGAACATCCTGACTCGTTTCCGCGAGGGTGGCGGCACGGTGCTCCTGACCACGCACTACATGGACGAGGCCCAGACGTTGTGCGATCGAGTGGCCATCGTCGACCACGGCCGCGTCATCGCGGAGGATACGCCAAAGGCGCTCATTGCCTCGCTGGGTGCGCCGAAGGTCGTTGTCCACGAAGGAACGCTCGAAGATGTCTTCATGTCGCTTACCGGGCGACATCTGCGGGAAGCATAGGAAACCACGTGTCCACAGGCGGCAGTCGCGGAACCCATCCCCCGATCATCGAGCTGATGCTGGCGCGGCTGCGCGAGTTCGTGCGCGAGCCCGAAGCGCTGTTCTGGATGTTCCTCTTTCCGATTGTGTTGTCGGTCGCGATGGCGATCGCCTTTCCGTCGGGTGGGGGACAGGCCGTTCGGGTTGGCGTGATCGCAGGACCTCACACCGACGCGCTTCGAAAAACGCTTGCCGGTTCGAAGGACGTCGTCGTCCGCGAGCTCACTCCCGATGATGAGATGCGTGCGTTGCGCAATGGCGACGTCCACGTCATCGTCACAGGCGGCAACCCGCCGACCTATCGCTTCGATCCGACTCGCGACGAAAGCAAGCTGGCACAACTGGTCGTGGACGATGTGCTGAAGCGCGCGGCGGGTCGTAGCGATCCGTGGCAGGCACACGAAGATCTGATCGAGGTGCCAGGGTCGCGCTACGTCGACTGGCTCATTCCGGGCATCATCAGCCTCGGCATCATGAACAACGGGCTGTGGAGCATCGGCTTCATGACCGTTCAGGCGCGGCTGCGCAAGCTGCTCAAGCGACTGGCGGCTAGCCCGATGCAGAAGCGCGACTTCCTCATGGCGCCGATCATCGCGCGGCTCGCGTTCCTGGGCCCTGAAGTCGCAGTGCCTCTGGTGTTTGGATCGTTCGCGTTCAGCATGCCGATTCGTGGCGGGATCGTCAGCATTGCGATCGTGTCGGTTGCCGGCGCCCTCATGTGGGGCGCCATGGGCATGCTCATGGGCAGCCGTGCCCGCACGTTCGAGGCGGCTTCAGGTTTGATGAACCTGATATCGGTGCCGATGTGGGTCCTCAGCGGTGTGTTCTTTTCCTCGTCGAATTTCCCCGATGCGGTGCAGCCCGTCATTCAGGCACTGCCGCTGACGGCGCTCATCGATGCGATGCGCGGAGTGATCCTCGAGGGTGCGACGCTCGCCAGCATCTGGCACGAGCTGGCAATCATGGCGGCGTGGACGGTTGCGCCGTTTGCGATCGCGTTGAAGATCTTCAGGTGGCGCTAGGTCCGGCGACATCCCTGGCTTTCACGTCGGCTCGCAGTCCCTGGAACGAGGGGGCTCGCAACATGCCGGCCGCAGTGCGCTCGATGAAGGTGGCTTCGCAGACGAGCATCGGCCTGACCCAGTGCGCGGTGCGCAGCAGGGACGCCGGTGGCAGCGGATCGAATGGACAGTCGCGCTGTTCCATGGCCTCCAGTTGCTTGCGCAGGTCGAGCGCCAGCGCACGCGTGAAGCCGGTGCCCACGCGACCGCTGTAGACCAGCCTCTTCCCCTGGTAGCCGCCGACGAGCAACGCACCGAGGTCCTCCCGGTGTCCCTCTTGTTCGGTGAAGCCGCCGATCACGAACAGGTCGCGGCGGAGACACTTGATCTTCCGCCAGCTATCCCGTCGCCCTGGTTGGTAGGGAAGGTCCCGGCGCTTCGAGATGACCCCCTCGAGGCCCATGCGGCACACCTGGTCGAAGACCTCGCCGCCACGCCCCTCGACGTGCTCGGTGTAGCGAATGTGCCCGGACTTCGACGGTCCCAGCAGCTCCAGCAGCCGAGCCTTCCGTTGTTCGAGCGGCAATCGATCGATTGGTTCGCCCTCCAGGTGGAGGAGATCGAACGCAAAGTAGACGAGGCCCTTCCGCCTCGCGCCGCGACCGACCGCTTGTTGCATCGCCTCGAAACTCGTTTTCCCGTCGGGGAGCATGACGACGAGCTCGCCATCGATCAGGGCGTCGTTGACGCCGACGGCACGCACCGCGTCGACGATTTCGGGAAACTTCGGCGTCCAGTCGAGTCCGTGACGGCTGATCAACTTCACCCGGCCGCCAGTGACCAGGCAACCCACACGATAGCCATCGAGCTTGATCTCGTGAACCCACTCCTTGCCCGTGGGCGGCGTCCTGGCAGACGTGGCCAGTTGCGGGACGTACTCGGGAACGGGCATGAGATAAGAGTACTGCCCGAACTGGTGAACGAAGCACGACGCAGAAGGACCAGGCCCGCGTGTCTCGGGATAGAGTGAAGAGATGAGCTCAGTGCCGCAAACAGAAGTCTGGCAGCGGGGATCGGTCCCTGGCTTCGAACCGCTCCTCATGCCCGTCGTCCACGCCCTGTTACAGGTGCGTGAGGATCTCGAACGTCTCGCGGGGGAAGTTCCGTCCGACCACGTATGGCTGCGCCCTGGTGGGGCCGCCTCAATCGGGTTCCACGTTCGTCACACGGGTGGCGCGCTCGATCGTCTCTTCACCTACGCGCGCGGCGAGACGCTCTCGGATGCGCAGAGGACTGCGCTCCGTGAAGAAGGCGCCTCCGGCGATCCCCCCACTTCACTGTCGGCGGTTGTTCGCGAGGTCGATGCGATCATCGACCGCGCCCTGCAGCAACTGGCCGCCACGTCACGCGAGTCGTTGCTCGACGAGCGGAAGCTTGGCCGCGCCGGACTGCCGACAACAGTCCTTGGCTTGTTGTTTCATGCGGCGGAGCACTCCACGCGCCACGTCGGCCAGGCGATCACGACCGCGAAGGTGGTGACGGCTCTGGGCTCGAGGCTCTAGGCTGGCCGAGTTCCGAGTTGGGACTCTGGATTCCCGGCGAAAGCCGAGAGCCCAGAGCCGAGCCGCCATCAGAAGTTACACCAGTAGCCGGCGATTCGGGTCGCAGCCGAGTCCGAGGGATCGAGCCCCATTTTGCGCGCTGTGCGTCGTGCGTGCAGTTCGCAGTGCCGCTCGACATCGGCGGCGGCTTTGCGAGCCGAGTCGAGATCGATCGACGGTTTCCCTTCGGAGTAGCGGACTGCGCGCTCGCCGAGCATCATCGCCACGCTCGTCACGTTGGCGCGATCCTTCTGCCAGCGATCGCCGAACGTCGTCATTGCCGACAGGAACTTCGCGCGATAGTGATCGCGTATCCAGGCGACCGCGTCATAGTCGATCGTCGTGCGCATGCCGACGGCCTGACCGAGCGAGAAGAAACACTCGTCCATGATGTATTCGACCTGGCGTTCGAGCTCCAGTACGTTGAGGGGAGATGCTGAATCGAGGAGCGCGCTCGTTGCTGTCGCGTCCGATGGAGTGGCGATGCCAGCGTGAATAGAGATGCGGGGTTCGTGTGTGTTCACTACAGCTCTCCTTTAGCAGAATGTGGGCCGCACGTTGTTCGGACGCGTTGGATGCAAGAACGCCTGGCTCGTGCATTCGGTACAGCGGGTAACTAGTGCTTGCTCAGTTGCTGCGGTGGCACGCCGTCGCGTTCCGCGCTCATGCGGCATCCGGTCTCGACGTCCTGGGAGGCCAGAGCGGCGGAGCGGAGGTCGATGATGGGTTGTTCGGCGGCGTGAAACAGCGCGCGCTGGCCGAGGAATCGACCGACAGCCGTCACACGTCTTCGATCCTTGTGCCACGAGTTGCCGTTCACCGACATGGCGTGGAGGAAGAATGCGCGATACCGTGTCCGCCACCACTGAATGACATCGAAACCGACACTCTTCTCGGTGCCGATGGCCTGGCCTACGGCAAAGAAACAGTCATTGAGGATGTAGTCCACTTCTTGCGCTGGCGTCATGGTGACCTCGAGGTTCGAAAAAGTGCGTTCGATCGGAGAACGTCACTCGAGCTCACCCGGTACAGGAAATTTAATCAGCTGGCCTGCGGAAAGAGATGACCGTGGAGCCATCGCAATCGTGTCCGCAGCTCAGAGGCACTGACCGGGCGGCGCGCCGCCACCGGAGAAAGCGCGTCATTGAGGAATGCCGCGAACGACGACGGGCATTCGGGGCGGAAATCACGAACGTCTGGCAGAGCTCCGCGCTGAATCGTCTTGACGAGGTCGACTACGGACTCGCCAGCGAGTGGATGGCGGCCTGCATAGGCCTCGTAGAGGACGAGGCTGAGACCCCAAAGGTCAAATGACGGTTGAGGAACTTGCCCGGCGAGCGCTTCCGGTGACAAGTACAGAGGTGTGCCGACCAGTTGCTGCGTGATCGTCAGGCTGGCGGTGGGTTCCGTTCCCCACGCAAGTTCAGCAATGAGCCCGGGATCGTTCGGGAGTACCGCAGGGAGGGTACCCAACCCGCGCGAGCGGTCGAGAATGGCGGCCAACCCGAAGTCGAGGATCTTCGGCACACCTTCCGAGGTGTATCCAATGTTGCTGGGCTTGATGTCGCGGTGCAGGACACCTGAGCCATGCACGCGGTCGAGCGCGTCGGCCAGCAACGTGCCGAGGTCGATGACCTCTTCGAGCGCGATCGGACCACGGCGGAGCGAATCGAGCAATGTCCCGCCTTCGAGATACTCGAAGATGAGGAGCGGGGTGCCCTTCCACTCCTCTGCGCCATAAATCAGCGCAAGATTCGGGTGCAGGACATTCGCCATGGCGCGTGCCTCGCGGTGCAGTCTCGACGCGTGCTTGAGGCGAATCGCGGGCAACGTCTTGATCGCGACCTTGCGGTCGAGTGCGAGGTCAACCGCCAGGTAGACGACGCCCGTTCCACCAGAGCCGATGAATCGCTCGACCTGGAACTTGCCTTTGACGTTGAGCGGCAGCGCCGCCTCCACCGTTGTGACACCACACGAACAGCGTGTGGTCATGGGCCGCCACATCGACCGGCACTCGGGACATCGGGCCGCCGGTTCGTTCTCCCAGTCGGTGATCGCGTCTTCGGTCGCGCCGCCTCCTCCCTTTGTCGGTGTTCGCTCGCGCAGCTGGCTGTTTTCCAGCTTCAGCGCTGTTTGTCCGCTCATCGCGGTGATCAACATGCAGTCCCGTTCGGTGTAGGGGAGTCCGTTGACCCCCTCTCCTATGCCGACGACGCCGAGCAGCGTTCCGGGTGAACCGAGGAGCGGCGAGAACAACCCGAATCCCGTGCTCGCCAACCAGGCACGGTCCCCTGGCGGCAGCAGTCCGGCGACCGGGCCATCGGCGCGGTAGCTCAATTGAACCTCGGTGCGAATCGATCGCAGCAGGTCGAGTAGCGCCGACCCCTGGCGAAGCGGAGGCACGGTGCTGTCGAGCGACACCAGTTGTCCCTTGCGGTCGTCCACCAGCAGCACGGCGACAGAGGTAGGGTTCACTGCGCGCTCGATTTCGCGCTTCAGGACGCCGGAGATGTCTCGAATCGTGCGTGTTGATCGGAGCCCTCGCTCCAATCTGGCCAGCGATTCCGTGTGATCGGCGGCCTCTCTGCGGAACCAGCGGTCGACGTGCCGAAGGATCTGGTGACGGAAGGTGAGCACGCCAAAGCTGAGTATCGAAAGCAGCAGCGGCTCGAACGGCCGGCGAACGGTCAGATACTCCTCGACGCGAAGCTCGCGGTGACGATACACGTCGAACACCACGTAGAGCAGCGGGAGCAGGATCGCGCACCACACAGACGTCTTCGCCAATCCGTACTGGATCGTCCGGCGAAGGACGAGATGGAGATCCATGACGTGGTTGACGGCCACGGCATAGGCGGTCGTCGGCACCATCGATGCGAGGGCAATGTAGAGAATCGCGCCGACGCGACCGCGCCAGGACGGACTGCCGAGAGCTGGCACGAGAGGCGTCACCAGCACAGCGATGATCATGGGTGACAGGGCAAAACCGAGCGAGCCAACAAACCACGACACTTTCCTGCGGTTTGCAGCCGTCTCCACGCGCGACTTCCAGATCAAATAGGGGATCGCTGGCGCAGTCACGGCAAAAAGCAATGGCCAATACAGAAGCGTGGATGCGGTTCGGTCAAGGAGCCAAAACGCGCTGCCTTCGGGAATGGTGGTCAGCCCCAGTGCGGCGTTTGCGCTGAACAACAGGAGACCGAGGGCGCTCGTCACGACCAGAAAGCTCCTGCCGATCGTCTGCGCCCAGCGTGGTTTCGGTTCGCTCGGGAAGAACCAGACAAACAGCCAGAGAACGAATGCCAGGAACGCGTCTGCGTACAGCGGCTCAAAAAAGGCCGCGATCCCCGCGAACGGGCCGCCGCGCAACACGACCAGGAGCGGACCGGCAAACGCCGAGGCGATGATGAGGAAAAACAGGCCAAGTGCCTGCACGCGGCGATCGCGCGTGCTGCCCGCCATGAGGAGGACGCCCGAAACGCCGAACAGCACGACGTTCAGCGTCGAGGCCCACGGCACAACGCCGGAGGTGATGAACGTCCAGCCGATGAGCGCGCCGACCGCCGCAATTGTGAGCTTGACGCAGGTGACCGTTGCGATCGCGACCGATAAGACGAGGAGCGCATGCGCGCCGCGCGAGTGATCGGCAACGACGCCGGCTCGACGCGCCTGACCGATGGCTGAGATGACCTTCAGCGAATGAACGAGCTCGGGGTCAGCGCCCTGAAGACGATCGGACGATGCCTGCCAATCGATCGCGGCATGATCGGCGACCGCCGCGGCGAGCGACTCGCTCAGCTCCTCATCGCTCACAGCGCATCTCGTCGCTGAGTCGGAGGAGAGCCCTGCGTACGGCGACGCGGGCGGCCCCGGGGGTCGGTTTTTTCAGGATGAGGGCCAGCTGCTCGTAGCTGTATCCGAGCTCGATCCGTCCGACGATGGCCTCGCGATCGCCCGGCGACAGACGGGTCAGAGCATCGGTGTATCTCCGGCGATCCTCTTCGTCGATCGCCAGTTCCAGCGGCGACGCACCCCCATCGGCCGAGGTGTCGGTCAACTCGGCGGGCGCCGGGTGACGCGCGGCGTAGCGAAAGCGATCGCGGATGCGGTTGAGCAGTGACCGTCGCAGGTAGCCGAGGAGAGCCCCTTCGCGCTGCGGCTCGAAGGAGCCGAGGTTGCGAATCGTCTGCAGCACTGTTTCCTGCACGACGTCCGCCGTATCAACCGAGTTCCTGGCCCAGCGCGGAATCCGCCCGTGAGCCCAGCGATGCAGAGAGGGGAGGTAGCGTTGGAACAGCCGTTCCAGCGCGCTGCTGTCGCCGGCACGTGCACGGCGTAGGAGCTCGAGCGAAGGGGGATTGGATACAGGCGGATTCGTCATTACTGGCCCGTCCATGGTGAACCCTCGGGCATCTTGGCATGAAGCCCGGCATGGCGGCAAGGCAGAGACCACCTCGACCTGTACGGGTAGGTTGGGACCGACGTTCTCCACTCGGGTAGGGTTGGGCATGACGCCCGGCCCCTGGAGAACGGTCTAGTAGCCATGACGTCCTCTCTTTGGTTTCTGGCGCTTGTGATTGGCGGAGTAGGAGGGGGACTCAACGCGGTGTTGTCCGACCACGCGCGCCTCCTGCCCTCGATCGTTACGCTGACTCCAGGTGGGACCCGAGTCGTCCGCATTGGTATCGTGGGGAACATCCTGACCGGCGTCACGGCGGCCCTTCTTCTGTTCTGGGCCATCCAGGCGGCAGGCTCGACACTCAACGCCAACGGCAACCTCGGGCTCGGTCTTCTGGGGTTCATTGATCTCTTCATCTCGTTCGTGTCCGCGCGTTGGGTGACTAACGAAGTCGATAAGCTGGTGCTCCGGAAGGCGGTATTCAAGGCCGCGAGCGCTCCAGCAGCGCACCCCGACACGGTCGATCAGATGGAGTTCGCCCCTCCGTATGCCCTCTATACGCTCGCGGATCGTCTGTTGCCGCGGCGCGCGGGACATCGATAGTTTTCAGCAGATTTCGTCGCAGGTCTGCACAGAAATTCTTTTCGCGTTGACGGACGTGGTTGACGCGCTCGATGTTCCGTATCGACCAGCCTGGTCTTCGAAGCCGCAGATGCGCGTGCCGGGGCTGCGAGAGGGCGCATGGTACAATGCTGTGCTTCCCAGGGCCCCTAGCTCAGTGGTAGAGCACCTGACTTTTAATCAGGGTGTCCCGGGTTCGATCCCCGGGGGGCCCACCACGTATGCTAGGCTTCGCGCATGACCGTGATGCTGCTGCCGCCGAAGAAGTGGACACGCCTTCATCGCTGGATGTGGGTGACAGTTGTCATGCTCGGGATCGCGGCCGCCGTCGCTGACGGCATCATTCGTCGCTGACGCGATCACCTTTCAACGCCTCCGCATGTTCACGCACGAAGAAAACCCCATCTCACCACTCTGACCTTGGCGCGACACGCAGCCAACGGTTGAGATCCGGGACTGGCACATTCCTGCGGATCCTGCACGCATCAGTTTCCACGGTGTGCATGGCACCGGCGTTGCGATGACTTCTGGTGGTCGTGAGGCACGGCCCAGTTGCCAGGAGATGACGATGGCTGACAATCAGAACCCGAAGCAGGAGCAGGACCGGAAGCGGCACACGCAGAATCCACCGCCCACTGATCCGCATCAGCCGCAGCGCGAGCGTCCGATGGATGATCCGGGCCGCGGGCACGGTGACAAGTTCGAGCGGCAGCTGCCAGGCAATCGCGAACCTGGGCAGAAGCCCGACTGATCACGTAAACGTCGGGTCCGGCTTTAGCC
>JALDXQ010000114.1:0-23204 GCA_032156805.1 Acidobacteriota bacterium | reverse complement strand
CACCCGCCGGTTCTTGGCCAGCATCAGGCCGACCACGCCAGTGACGAACGGACTGGCCATGCTCGTGCCGGTCATGCCGATCCATTCGGTGCCGTCGCCGGCGAATCCTTTCGCAGCGACGATGTCCGTGCCCGGCGCCGCGATGTCCGGCTTCTGGCGACCGTCGCGCGTGGGTCCCTGGCTGCTCGAGATGTTGATCCTGTTGGCGACCGCATCGAGGTTCGCCACCGTGATCACGCGGTTCGCACACCCGAGTGAGCTCACGGTCGTGTTGTCCACCAGTGAGTTTTCCGTGAAGAACGACGGGAACGCCCAGGCCTCACGCTCGGCGACACGACCGAGTTGCTGCGGGTCGTCGCGCTCGATCCAGGCGTGGAACTTGCCGTCCCTGATCTCGCGTGCATGCAGGCGCACCATCCACGTGCCCGCCGGCACACCTACGATCTCGGTCGCGGAGAAGAACGGGCTCAGATAGAGACTGATGTAGTTGTGGCCGTTGGCCGGGTGATAGATCTCGTTGTAGACGCTCAGAACGGTCCCGTCCTCGATGATGCGGTTCTCGATGAACTCACGCGGTTCGATGGGACCGATCCAGTCCTTGCCAGGCGGCTTCACCGAGACCGCGATCCGATCCTGCGCGCTGAACCAGACCTCCATCTCGTTCTCGGAGACATCCATGATGCCGTTGCCGACGACGACCCATTCGAGGTCGCGCACGAGGCCGGCGGCCGGAATCGTGCCGCTCGAGTGGATTCTTCCGGTGATGAACCCGAGGTCGCTCTCCGACTCGGCGCGCTCCTGGCCAGAGTTGCCCGCGGCGACGACCACCGCTCGTCCGGACGTCGTCAGCGCGGCATCGATCCAGCGAGTGACGGCGGCGCTGCCGTCGTGCGCGTGCCCGTTGGTGGCCAGGCTCACGTTGATGACCACCGGCTTCTCGAGCTCTTCGCCAAGCTGCAGCAGGTAGTCCACGGCATCGGCCAGCCGGCTGGAGTCGTAGAAGGAGAGCCTGCGATCCTCGTCCGACTGCGGCAGCGAGATCAGCACGCCGGCGATGTCCGCGTTTCGACACACGCCCCGGTTGCCGGCGGCAATGCTGGCCACATGGGTGGCGTGCGACCCCTCGACCACCTGCGATTGCCTCTCGATGTCGGTCGCGGGCAGCCCCAGGCGGGGCGCAGCCTTGATCGCCGCATTCAAATGCTCCCGGTGAAACTCGGCACCATAACTGAACTGGCTGCCCTCGGGGCTCTCTCGCTCGCTTCCACCTTGATCCCATATCCGCATGAAGCGGGTCCCGCCCGTGCCATCGATGAAATCCGAGTGGGCAAAGTCGAAGCCCTGGACGTCGATGATGCCGATCAGCACGTCCTGGCCGTACTTGTGTTTGGCTGCTCCCTGGAACCGGCGGAGATCCGCTGACGGCGCTTTGGGTCGTAACTCCGCGAGGGCAGGTGTGGGCGCCTTCAGCGCTTCGGCGATCTCGACGAACGCGACCTGCGGCGCGCTGGCCAGCGTCGGAACGTCATTGAGCTTGGTCTGGACCTGCATGATGCGGCCGCTGCGCGAGGTGGGGCGGTCGTGCCATGGTGGGTCCTCGGCTCTCGCGTCATCGAGGTAGACGAAGACGTTGGTAAGGACATCGGGCGTGATGGCCTTGAGCCGCGGCGCCGTCAGCTTCTTCTTCGCCTCTTTGCGCGTGACCGGCGCGGCCGCCTTGCCTCGCAGCGAGGGCACCTTTTTCAGCAACTCGGGTTTGGCCACCGACAGTGCCGCGCACCGTTCGGCGCGCACGACGTTCACGGTCGTGTCGCCGTCGGCGATCATGCGTAGCTTGGGCTGAAGCTTGCGAAGAATCTCGTTCTGAACTCTAGGGGGCATAGTTCATCTCACCGGCACACAGAGGTATGCCTGGATGTTACACACCTTAATAACGCACAAGGCAAGCCAAGGGAACAAAGATCGGCGAACCGATCGACGGGCTCAGGGCGCGCCCGTGATGGTCCGCCAGCACCGTTCCGAGGCTTCGTCGGCCGGGAAAAACGTCTCGATTCTCAGCTCCTGGAGGGTTACGTCCCTGGGTGTGCCGAGCGTCATGATCGTGCTGAAGATGCGAAGGTCGATGTCGTCTTTCCTGACATGAACCGGCAAAAGCAAGTCGCCAGGGCTGAACGGTTCCGGCGTGTGCGGTCTGGATCGGTCGATGTAGCCGCGGAGCTCCGCGAGCAGCGCTTCCGCCATGTCATCGCCACTTGCATGGCCCAGCTCACGCTCCGCTCGGTCCAGGAGATGCCGTGCCACTTCATCCCAGTTGGCGATGAACCTCCGGGCACCGAGCGGATGAAACACCATCCGCAGCAGGTTGCCATGCTCAGTGAGGAGCGAGGGATCCACGACCGCGGCCAGGAACTGATCCGAGATGCCGTTTCCGAGCAGGCAGTTCGAGTAACGATCCAGCACCACTGCCGCATACGGCCGGTGCCGGTCGAGGATGAATTGGAGGACGCCGCGGATGTGTCCCATCTCGTCGGCCGCCAGCGGTGTCTGCCGGTACACGTGTGCGTACCCACCCGCTTCGAGAAGGTGGTTGCGCTCCCGCAGCGGAACGTCCAGTGTCTCGGCCAGCACGAGAAGTGCCTGGCGGCTAGGCTGCGTCCGTCCAGTCTCGATGAAACTGACGTGCCGAGTCGAGAATCCCGCCTGCATCGCGAGCTCGAGCTGGCTCATGCCACGCGCCGATCTCCAGTTGCGCAATAGCTGACCGACTGGGTTGCCGGGCTGTTGATGGTAGGCGCCGGAGGTTGACATGGTTTCATGCTACGCCCGCGCCGGTCATTCCTCTCATTACCTGTGGGGTAATTGCGGCGCTGCACGATGCACGCGATGCTCGTGGTGAACCTGCTACGCAAGGAGATGACATCATGACCTCGCACCGTATCCTGCAACTGAATGCCGTATCCACGGCGGCTTGCGCAGTGGCGATGCTGCTCACGCGTGGGACACTGCACACGTTCTTTGGACTCGAGGGGCCTGTCCTGCTCGACATCATCGCCGTCGGCCTTCTCGGTTATGCGGGCGCACTGGCATTCGCGGCGGGTCGCCCGCCGATCAGCCGCTCGACCCTGATGTTCTTCACCATCGCAGATGTGATCTGGGTCGTCGGAAGTGCCCTGGTGCTGCTGATGCTCTGGGGTCAGCTGGCGCTGCTGGCGAAAGTGCTGATTGTAGCGGTGGCTCTCGTGGTAGAGGTATTCGCGACGCTGCAGTTCCGCGCGGCGGTCAGAGTCCCTGCCGTGACCTCGATTTCGGCTCCAGCTTGAAGACGACGGCGGCGGTCTTCTCAACGAGTTTGTACACGACCAGGTAACCACCCAGCATGGCGAGCGCGGGAAGAGTGTACGGAGTGAGGGTTGTAGCTATCTGAGCCCACATGCCGTCGAGTATTCGCAAGATGCGATCCACCAGAAAAGCCTGGAAGGCGCGAGGCTTTTTCTCGGAGATGTCGGGATCTTGGCCAGAAATTGGCACCAGCTGAGCCCTTTTCCCGACATCCGTTTTCTCGATGGCGAGTCGGCACCCGAAAGAAGTCAGCCTTTCTCGGGAAGCGTCACGCGTCGACGGCCATCATGTAGCCGATGCCACGAACGGTACGAATTCGCGCCCCGTGGGACAACAGTTTGCGCCGCAGGTGACTGATGTGCACGTCGAGCGATCGATCAATCGGTGATGCTTGGCGTCGGCATGCCGCGGCCATGAGCTCATCACGCGACACGGCGCGGCCGGCCTCGCGGGCGAGATACTCGAGGATGTCGTACTCGACCGACGTCAACTCGATCACGACGCCGCAGACACGGACGGCGCGGGACGCCGTCGCGATGTGAAGGCCTCCGATGTCGATCGTCTGACCGGGAAGCGGTGGACACAGCTGCTGTCTGCGCAGCACTGCTCGGATCCGTGCGATCACTTCATCCAGGTCGAGTGGTCCGGCAATGTAATCAGCCGCGCCGCTTTCCAGCGCGGCGATGAGTTCTGCCCGATGCTTGTGAGGGGATACCACCACGATCGGCACCGGGCTGCGGGATCGACACCACTGCACGATCTGCATGGAGCCCCTGGTGGTCGCGTCGAGCAACACCGCACCATGGCCACCATCCAGTGATTCGATCAGGCCGCCTGGCGCCTGCATGGCGAGCGACAGCCTGAATCCAGCCGCGGTGAGCGGTCCACGCAGCAGCAGTGCCAGGTCGGCATTGTCCGAGACGAGGAGAATGGGGAAGAGTTGTCGCAATGGCCAGGCATCCAGGCGGTCAAGCCGGCTACGGCGCGACTTTCACGTCAACGGCTTTCTGAAACGTCACGCCGTCGTTGTCAACGAACGAGAACGTCACGGTGACCACAGCCTCCTTGCGAAGGCTCGGAAGGTCGTACCAGACCTCGAAGGACAAGCTCACCGGGCTACTGGTCCCCGGGAGTTGGTTGCCGGTGGCATTCAACGTGATGAACTCGAACTTCTCCGTATCGGTTCCCGTTGGCGGCGTCACGATTCCACCCGACGCCTGTTTGACCGTCAGCGCCGTCGCGGTAATTCGGACGGGAAACTCGAGATCGATGTCATTGTCGGTCGCCTGGTCGTTGAACGAGACGGTGGCTGAGAAGAGCGTGTGCCAGTCGTAGGGCAGGATCTCGTCGGGCTGGTTGTTGCCGCGCACGATGCGATAGGTCCTGCCGCCTGTGGACGTGTCCGCGACGATAGGGTCGGGCGACGCGATGACGTCGACGACCTCGTCGTATCTCACGACGTTGCTTGGGTCGGTGGGATTCTGACATCCCCCCGTGACAAGTGCTGCCAGCACCAGCAGGCACAATCCCCTCACTCCGTGAACCATGGCATCTCCTTGGTTGTGACACTGTGATCTCGCCGCACGGTCAGCAGTCAGAAAGTGGTTCCGACGGCGAACTTGAACGCACGAGCCGGTTGAAATACATCGCGATAGACATTCCAGGCGTAGATCAGTCGGAAGGGGACGTTCAGCATCGGCACCACGACTCTGACCTCGACGCCTGACGAGGTGCGGAGCTGTTTCAGATCGATGCGCTCGTTTTCGGCAAACGCCTGGCCGGCGTCGTGGAAGAGCAGCGCGCGTACGGGACCGAACAGATCGAAGTAGTACTCGGCGTTGAACAGCACGAACTTGTCGCCGCCGATCGCCCGGTTGCCCTGACCTGTCGGTCCGACCGTCCGAATATCGACGCCGCGTATCTGGTACTCGCCGCCGAGGAAGTAGCGCAGGTAGTACGGGAGGGCGCTCGTTTCGCCGTATGGCCGGACGAAGCCGCCGTTCACCCGCACGCCGAGCGCGGTCCGTCGCGTCTGCGGGAAGTAGAAGATGGCCTCTGCCTCGGGCTTGATGTAACTCGTCGTGCCGCCGAGCAGGCCACCTGCCACCGGAAGACTCACAGTGACCCGGCGGCCCTGGCGTGGCGTGAAGGGGTTGTCGACGGTGTTGTGAACGAAGGAGGGTGTGACCCGGCTCTCGACGTGGCGTCCGGGATCGAGAAACGGATTGAAGACCGGCACGCCGATCGAGGCTTCCTCGTCGAGCTCCTCGAGGAGCTCCCGGCCGACGGCGGTGTCGATCACCTCGTAGCCGTAGGTGAGAAACGCACGTGAGAACTGAAACAGCGCGCGCCCGGCCGTGAGGTTCACGCCACTTCGAACCTCGCTGTAGCCGATCACGTCCGCGCCGGTGAGGTAGTCAATCTTGCGGGAGAAGAGATCACCGCCGGCCGTGATCGGGCGATCGAACAGATAGGGTTCTGTGAAGCTGATCTGGTAGACGGATGACCGCGCGCCTTTCTGGCCGCTGACCGTGACGCTTTCGCCGCGCCCCAGGAAGTTGGTCGTCGTATACGACAGCTGGCCGAAGAGACCTTCGTATTGCGACGCTCCCGCGCCGAATTGCACCTGGTTGCGGTTCTGCTCCTGGAACTGAAGAGTGACGTCGACGGAGTGGTCGCGGCCGGGAGTCTTGTCGACCTTGAGGTCCTTGTCGGTGCCTTCGAGAGGCTTGAAGTATCCCAGCTGGTTCAGGCGCCGGACGCTGTGCTTCAACGCCTCGGTATTGAAGACGCCGCCCTCGATGAGCCGGAGCTCGCGACGAATGACGTTGTCGCGCGTGGTCGTGTTGCCGGAGAACGTGATTCGATTGACGAAATACTGCGGCCCCTCCGTCACGCGCATGACCACGTCGACCGTGGGCGGATCGGCCGCGTCCACGAGGCTGCCGGTTGAACCACCCTGAGTGGAGGCATCACTGGGCTTCAGGTCGGGGAAGCCGGTGAATTCCATGTACCCCGCGGCGCCATAGATCTCGCGCGCTTTCTCGAGGCCCTCACGGATTCGCTGCTGGCTGTACCACTCGCCGGATTGCAGCTTGAACAACGTCCGCAGCGCATCAGCGGGAAGGATCTTGTTGCCGTCAAAGCTGAAGGAGCCGACCTTGTATCGGCGCCCTTCCGTAACCGGGACTCGCAGTTGCACCCAGCGTGAGCGTCCGTCTTTCGAGTCATCGAGCGGACGCAACGCGGGTTGACCCACGCGCGCGGCGATGTACCCGAGATCGCGATAGTAGTCCTCGACGCTCTGCGCATCGTCGGCAAACTTGGTCTCGTTATAAATTCCGCGGCCCGTGACGACGGAGAGGAGCGACTGCGCCCGGTTGTCCTTCATCTGACGGAGCAGCGTGTCGTCGCTGATCGCACGATTACCGACGAAGGTGACATCGCGGATCATGAGACGCGGCCCGTCCGTGACGGTGAATGTCACGTCAACCAGCTTTGGTCCGCCCGCCACCGGCGTGACCGTGTGGCTGACCGTGGCATTGGGGAATCCCTTTTCGGCCATCAACTCTCGAAGGACTGCCTTGGCGCGATTGATCAAGGCAGGGTCGAGGAAGGAATCGAGGCGGATGTCGATGCCACGGTCGCGCAGCGTCTCGTCGATCTTCGTACGGGTCAGCGTATCGGTGCCGTCGTACTGCACCCGCTTGATGCGGGGCCGCTCCTCGAGGTGATAGGTGATGAGTTTGCCGACGACACCGTTGGTGAACACGTAGTCATTGGCCTCGATCGTGATGTCGTCGAGGAACTGCGTGTCCCACAGCCGGCGAAAGTCCGCCCGGATGGTCGTGATCGTGTCGTCATCGAACGGCACCCAGTCGTCCTGTGACGGGCGGCTGGGCCGAAGCTGGATGTAGAACATGTACGTCTCCGGCTCGATCGCGGAGACGTTGCCCTGTGCGGAGAAGCAGAGACCGAGGAAGTACACGATCGGGCCGCGATCGCTGGGTGGCAGCCGCGTTGGTGCCGGTATCACCTGGCCGCACAGCGTCGGCTGATCCCCGATCGTGTTCGAGGCGGTGTCGGTTCGTGCCTGCGCCAATACCTGCCCGGGAACCGATGCGAGCAGAGCTGCTGGTGCAGCCATGGCCAGAAAGAAGAGCCGCGTGAAAGTGTGCTGGGGCTTCATCGTCTCGTCAGAACTTCAGCCGCACACCAATGCGGCCCACGAAGCGTCTCAACGTCTCATCGTCCTCACCCGTGCTGAGGCCGAGGCCGTATCCACCTTCGAGGTAGATGCTGGCGCGTGAGGACATCGCACCTTGGACGCCGAGTGTTCCCACCACGGACCCTGCGTCCGAATCGGCTCGTTGCGTGAGCTGCGCCCAATAGTCGACGCCAGAGTAGAGACTCAGCATCGTGTGTGGGCTGAAGTAGAAGAGCGCCCCGGCCGTCGCGTGAAGAGCAGGAGCGCCGATGCCCGTGGGTTCGTCAGTGTCATCACCGCCAAAGGTGCCGGTGCCGGCGAGGCCACCGCGAACGGCGAACCTGTCGGTAAGAAAGCGCGTGACGTCGGCGTGCAGGGTATAGGCGGTCGGGAATGAGTCCTCAGATGATGAGAACTTGTCCACGTAGCCAGCCAGACCGACGAGCGTCGTGCCGGCTGCTGCGATTATGCGTGGCTCGAGATCCTCCGTGGTGATCTGGCCGCTCTCACGCGCACTCTGCGCGCGCAGCGAGACGATGCCGATCGACAGCAAGAGCATCAGCGCGGCGGCTGCCTTCGTGCCAGTGCCCTGAGCGCGTGGAGAGACGTGAGTCATATCTAGGCGACTGATGCGAAGCACCGCGTCGAGTGGCAAGAGCCGTTCCTTGGATTGGATCGACGAAAGATGGAGAAGTGCGCGATACATGCGATGACGTGTCCTCCTCGATGATCGGGAGTGGCCTGTGGAGGACGTTCCGTCCTCGACGAATGACTCCGCGATCGGCGCGCACGTCAGCGCGAGCAGTGATGCGCGCGCAGCCGCGACACGGCGTCTGTTGGTGATTGCGTCGTGAGAGGAGATCGTCTGTGAAGTTTTATTGAGAGCGGGGCGGCGAGGTCCGGCTCCGGGCCGGACCTCACGTTACCGTTCGATGCGGAAGCCGGGAGGAATCTCGAAGAGATTCTCCGGTGGCTCAGAGCGATCGATGTTGAGCAGACGATAGAGCGTGTCACCGAAGCGGGGATCCGAACGGCGGCTCATGACGACGACCTGCAGTTCCGGGGAGAACCAACGCTCGCTGACGATTTCAATCGGGAACTGATTTCCGATTCGCTCCGCCGGAATCGTCATCGTCGTCAGCGTGCCGGTTACGCGGACGCCCTCGAGTTCCTTTTCACCCAACGGCTTCGTCACCGAGTCGCCACCGAGAGGCACTGCCTGCGCGGCAATGCCCTGGCCGGACGCGATCGCCCGCCCACGCTCGAAGCGTTGTCCGATTGACGCATTGAAGTCGTCCTTGACATCGCCCGATGCTGGGGGCACAGGTGTCGGCGGGATCGCAGGGATGGCGGGCGTTGCGGGGCCAAACGGCACGATTGGCGTTGCCGACGCATTGGCGCCGCCGGTGCGCGTGCCGCTGACGGGAGGACGGGTATGCGTACGAAATGCAACGCGCCGTTCCTGATCGAGCGTGATGTAGGTGCCTGCTGCCGGATCCGAAATCGTCACGAGTGCCGCCTGTCGCTCAGCCACGAGCGCACCGAGAAAGAGCGCCTGATGTTCTTGCCGTGTGCGACCTCGACTGTCCCGCGCCACTGTTGCCGACATCTCGTTGTCGATGCGATTGCCATTGGCCAGGAGTTGCGTGGCCGTCGTCACGGCGTCGGCGCTGTACGGCGCGTCGAGGACGGGCCGCGCTCGTTCAAATGGCTCGACCGAAAGGAGGCCTTGAGCCACGGGGCCCGATGAGACCTGAAACTGCAGGACATCCTGCGCTCCAGCGTGGCGATTCACGAGCATGAAACAGGAGAACAAGACAACGAGGCGCACCGTCACCATGGGAATGCTCTCCTTCATCACTGATCGCTGGCTTCATTTGTCAGCACTGTCCGCATTCTGCGAATGTCTCGTGGCAGACCGTCGCCACCAACAAGGACCTCGACGTCGACCAATCCCGACGTGCCTGGTTCGTTGGTGGCAATCCCCAGTGCCAGCAGAGCGTCCTGTGACACGCGAATGTGGACGAGGGCAAGTTGCTCGGTGTCCTGCACCGGATCCACCGCAAGCGTCACGAGCGTGTTCGGGCGACGTGCCTCGTCAGGAAATTCTCCGTTCGGGACTGTTGCGACACGATTGCCGTCACCGGTAACCGCCGCCGCCGACTGTTGCTGCGGTTCTGCATTGATTCCGGTCGGGACGTCCACGCTCGGCGCCGGCTTGTCAGCAACCGGGTTCCGCGAAGGAAGTCCGGCGGCAACAACGGCAAACGTGGCGGCTGTTCCGAGCGCGACGATGATTCGTTGCCGTCGAGCAGCTAGGTGAGTTGCGTGCCGGCGCGCACACACCTGCCGTGCGGCCTCCCGCACTCGTGACTCGAGCGCGGGCGGGGCGTCGGCGCCCGCATCGTCGTTCGCAAAGGCTGACCATGCGGCTGCGAACACCACGTCGCGGGCTGCATTGACGTTATCACCACCGTGATGTCCGGTATTGAGCGGACCTGCTGAGCCCGGCGTCACACCGCCCACCTCATTGGAGTCATCGCTGGCTGTGCGACGGCACGGGAGCGTGTTGTGAGCCGGAGTTTCAGAAGCTGTCGCCCCCGGTGCAGACGCGATCGGACAGCGCCGACCGAGGATCGCACGACGAGAGCCGCCTCCTGATACGACAGCCCGTGCAGATCGCAGAGCACGATCAATTCACGGTACCGGGACGGCAATCTGACGAGCGCCCGTCGCATCGATGCGACGAGCTCGTCATGCTCGAAGAGAATCGACGGGTCGTCTGCGTCGACGTCTCGCACGCCGAGCACCAGATGCTCGACCGACAAGCGACGGCTGTCTCGCCGCAGGCGAGCACGACTCAGATTGCGAACGATCCCGTACAGGTACGTGGAGAGCCCGGCGCGTGCGGGATCGTAGCGGCCCGCCTCGGTCAAGAGCACGATGAACACCTCTTGCGTCACGTCTTCGGCCGCGTCCGGCGATCCTGTCATCGCCCGGGCGAATCGATACACGACCTGCTGGTAACGGCGATAGATCACCCCGAACGCATCGAGGTCGCCAGTCGCTGCGCGTACCAGCAGGGCTGACTCCGATTCGTTCGGGAATCTCGATTCCCAGAGCATGGTCTCTGGGTGATTGCTGCGAGAGTGGAATTCGTTTCGACTATTTTTTCGAGGCCACACCACAGGCTTAGACTGGCGTGGCCCATCCGGTGGCCGGCCCTAACAAATCTTTACAAACAACCGTCGCGTGTCCGCGGAACTTCCGCCACGCCGCAGACCGGCGGCGTCCCGCCGGCGTCTGAATCTATTTGCGCGACGACTCCGGCGTGAGTCGTTTCCACCCCCAGATGCGCATGCTGTCCTCGGAGCTGAACTTGTGCCCCAAGTCGCGTATCTGCGAACAGATCTGACCGCGGTGATGGGCATCGTGCTGCAGCAGGTAGGTGAGCATATCGACGACGCGCCGGGGCATGCCCTTGACGCGGGTCTGACGGGCCTCGATCGCCGACTCGAACAGCCGGGCGAGAACGTCTGTCGACTCGCGCAGCGCGCGTTGCGCCTGTCGTTGCGTCGAGCGTTGGCGATCGAGTGACGCGGGGCCGGGCCGCGCACCACCCATGCGCGCGAACATGCACCGCACACCTTGCATATGCGTGACGATCGCGGCGAGCGAGCGGCCCCGTCCAGTTGGAGGGTCCGCCCGCCACAGTTCGGTGGGGAGTATCCCTACGAGATACTCATTCACATGGCCGCTGTGTCTGAACGCGTCGAGGAGCTCGCCTTCGACATCCAGCAGCCGTCCTCTCCTCATCTCGGGATGATCGCCTCAGCGCGCGACGTCTTCGTGCACGCTGGACGACGGCTCCGGGATCGGCAGTCCCTTGGCCTTCGCGTCTGCGACCGCAGCCTCGTATGCCCGGGCGCCGCTCATCGCGTACTTCACCGCGCCGTTCCCTTCATGACACTCGTAGGGGAGCGGCTGGAAGCCGGGCGGTGAAATCAGCGGGATCGCGATCGTGAAGGGACGTTCGTAGGTCTTCGGATCGTCAACGGTGACGTCGTACAGAATCACCTCGTCCGAGACTCGCGTGAAGTATTCGATCATGCGCATGGCGGCGCTATGCCGCAGGCCGTTGCCATTGGCGCCGATGCTGGTTCGATCCGTGAAGTTCGTCGTCTCGACGACGAACGTGTCGCCGGACCAGCGGCCGCGCGCGTCACCCAGCAGCTGACGAATCTGCGGGCCGAGCGAGGGACGTCCATCCACCGGGATGACCCGTGTGTCGTGAATCATCTCGTAGCTGAAGACCAGCGAGTCCGGCGTCTGAACGATGCGGTTGCCGTTGCCGTAGACCACGGGCAGGATCGATCCGACGATGCCGCGGGTGATGCAGCGATCGTAGAGCGTGAAATCCTCAGGCGTATCGAATGGGCCCGCGCCGAAGCTGCCACGATCGCGTGTGGCCCGGCGCGTCTGCGCCTCGGGCGTGACGGCGGGCGTACGGCCGTTCGGCGGGTCGACCACCAGAGATGTCAGACGGAACGTGATGTCGCCGCGCCACGCCCGGTCGCGCCCGGCAGTGCCAGCACCCGAGGCAGTCAGCGCGGCCTCTCGCGTCTTGGTTTCACGCGCAACGCGGTCAGCGTACTCGGCGTCGTTGAGAAACATGCGGTGGCCGAACTGGGCGGGGCGATCACGGGGCACACCGTGGACTGCATCGCTGGTCCATGCACCCTCGAAATCAGGATGACCCCAGGCGGTTCGCTGTGGCGTCCAGTTCGCGCTGACACCGAGGTGCTCGCGCAGCGTTCGCACCAGCTCGAGGTGGCGATCGAGGGACCACGATGCCGAGGCGTGCGGCGCCGGCGCCGTGGACTGTGCGGTGGTGCTCTGCACGCTCATCACTGCGGCGACGAGCGCGACACATGTCGTGGGCAGGAATGCGAGGATTCGACGCGTCATGATGGGCGATTTCTCCTCCAGTGCCTTCTACCGAACGCGTCCGGGCAAGTCAACGGGAATTCAGAAAGGCACCTGAACAGGTGATGGCGCGCAGCGTCCGCCGGTGTACGATGCTGGGCTAAACCCGCCTTCGCTGGAGCAATGGCGGCACGAGGATATGAAATGACCAGGCGCTTCCTCACCTTCGCGATCACGCTGACGGTAATCACGCCTCTTCCCGCTGCCGCGCAGGCAACGCGCGCGGTGCCGGCCGCCCAGGGTGCGCCGGCCGCGAAAAACTACACGCCGCCGCGCACGCCGTGGGGTGAACCCGACCTGCAGGGCACGTACTCGAACCGGACGATCACGCCGTTCGAGCGGCCGGCCAACGTGAGTGGGCGAGAATTCTTCACACCTGAAGAAGTCGCGGCGCTCGAGAAACGCGCGCAGGAGCAGAGCGGCGACGAAGGGCGCTCGAAAGGTACGCGGGGCGACGTCGAGCGGGCGTACAACGACTTCTGGTGGGATCGCGGTACCAAAGTCACGTCGCTGCGCACGTCTCTGGTCGTCGATCCGTCCGACGGCAAAGTGCCGGCACTGACGGAGCAGGCGAAGTTGCGGGCCGCCGACGAGCCGAAGCGCCCGGCGTTTCGCGGCGCCGGTGCCAACGGACGAGGCACCGATACCTGGCTCGATCGCAGCACGTTCGAGCGATGCATCACCCGCGGCATGCCGGGAGCGATGAGCCCGACCGCCTACAACAACAACTACCGGATCACGCAGGCACCCGGCTACGTCGCGATTCAGATCGAGATGCTCGGCGGTGCGCGCGTGATCCCGACCGACGGCCGTCGGCATGTGAGTCAGTCGATCCGGCAGTGGATGGGAGACTCGGTCGCTCGCTGGGAAGGCGACACGCTCGTGGTCGACACCACCAATTTCACCGACAAGGTGCTCTATCGCGGCGCCGCCGAGAATCTGCATCTCGTCGAACGCTTCACACGGGTCGGCCCAGGGCAGATCGACTATCGCGTGACAGTCAACGATCCCACGACGTTCACCCAGCCGTGGACGCTCGCCATTCCGTTTGTCGATACAGGAGAGGAGATGTTCGAGTACGCGTGCCACGAGGGGAACTATGGGATGGAAGGCATTCTCAGCGGCGCCAGAGAGGAAGAGCGCGCCGCCGCCGGAGAGCGGAGGTAGCATGCGCAACCATCGCTTTGCCATCGTCGTTGCGGCGGCACTCCTGCTCACGGGTGCGACCATGTCGGCCCATCACTCGTTCGCGGCGGAGTTCGATTCGAACAAACCGATTCAGCTGCGCGGCACGGTCGTCCGCGTCGAATGGATCAACCCGCACACGTGGATTCACATCGATGTGAAGGAAGCGGACGGGAAGACCGAGCGATGGATGATCGAGGGCGGCACGCCAAACACGCTGCTGCGTCGTGGTCTGACTCGCGCGTCCCTGCCCGAGGGTACAGAGATCCTGGTTGACGGCTACCGGGCGAAGAACGGGTCGAATCGGGCCAACGGCCGTGACCTGACGTTTGTCGACGGGCGCAAGCTCTTCATGGGATCGTCGGGAACAGGTGCGCCCAAAGACGGTCGTGACGCCTCCGAAAAGTAACCGAGTGTGTTGCGTCAGTAGAGTCTGAAGATCAGTCCCGTCGAGAACTCGAGCTGCCACACGATGTCGGCGTCGAGACCGAAGAAGCAGATGCCGGGTCCGCAGCCGGCGACCTGCGCGTTGACGTAGACGAACGTCGCAGAGACCTGGCCGTTCAGGCGCACGCCGACTCGCGACGTTGGAAACAGTTTCACACCGCCGCCGGCGCCGAGGGTGAAGCGCATCTCACTGTCACCCCCGCCGGCGTATCTGGTCAGACCGAGCGTGCCGATCGCGAACGGACGGACGCCGCCTTCCGCGTACTCCTGGAGCACGCCGCCCTGGAAGTGATCGACGCTGACACGCCAGCGAGCCGAAGGACCGAACGGTGTCGTCTGCACCGTCACGTGTGTGTCCTGATGCGTGAACAAGCCTTCGACCTGGAGCCCGTGTCCAAGTGGGATGTCGACGATCGCGCCAACCGCCGGAGCGCCGTCGGTGTCGACCGGTTGACCCGCGACGATCTCGAAGAAATCACCGCCAAAGCGATACCCACCGAATGGCGTGATCTCGACGCCCTGAGCCTGGGCGGTGGACGGGTGACCGCCGAGGCACGCGACCAACGAAATCGCGCTGAGCACGCGGAATTGGCTGGGTGTCATGGCGTGGGCCCCGATTTCACGGGCATCGGCGGGTCTTCAGGTCCGCCGAGGTACGACGCATCAGGATACATTCGCAACAGTGAGTGCGTCACGGAAGAGCCGGCGTCACACCTACGAATCGGTATAGCGTCCGGTCCCAAAACCTCATACACTCTGGCGCCGATCGGAGGATTCCACGTCCCCGATCCACCATCAGAGAGGAGTCCCGCGATGAGAGTTGCGTTGTGCATCGCCATGCTTTTCGTGGCCATGGCTGGGAATGTCTCGGCGCAGACGGGCCAGCAACCGAAGAAGTTTCTCGGCGGCCCGCTCGTGATCGAAGACCAGGGCAGCTTTTTCGTCGGAGGAGTCCAGAAGGTCACCGAGCACGCCGTGATACCGCCCGGGGCGGCCGGAGGACAGGCTCCGCCCGCGCCCACGCCGCAGCAGATCACCATCGGCCAGATGTACGTGCAGTTCCAGATCCCGCAGAAGAAGTACGGCGGGGGATGGCCGGTGATCATGGTGCACGGTTCGACGCACACGGGGGCCTGCCTGGAGGCGACGCCAGACGGTCGCGAGGGGTGGTACCCGTACTTCGTTCGACGCGGTGTGCCGAGCTACGTCGTCGATCAGGCGGGCCGCGGTCGATCGGGGTTCGATCAGTCGGTACTCCATGAGAGCGAAGCGCGTCTCGCAAGCGGAGACACCAAAGGCGCCGCCGAGTTGATTCCGAGTTTTGGACGCATCACGGACAACGGCGCGTGGACCGCGTGGTTCGGCCACCTGATTCCACAGGGATCGACAGTCCTCACCGGCACGTTGATTCCACACGGCGCTGCGGGCGACCCCAATCCGAAGCCCGACGCCTACGAGCATGTCGCGCCGCTCTTTCCAATCGAGGCATCTGACCCGACCCTGGTGTCGCGTGCCGGCGCACTCGGACCAACACCTGCGGCCGGCTCGAACAACTACTACGCGCTCGAGTACTACAAGCAACTCGTCCCTAATGCTGAGGTAACACTCCCTGGCTCGACCTGCGCCTCGTGCGATCCAAAGGAGCTTTCACCGGCCAATACGTGGACGCCACAGAACCTGGCGGCGCTCGTGGAGCGGCTGGGCGGGGCGATCGTGGTTACCCACTCACAGTCAGGGATCATGGGGCATCATATGACCCGCATCCTGAAGGAGCGCGGGCACCTCGACATGCTGAAGGGGTTGATCACGCTGGAAGGGTCGTGCGCACTCAGCACTAGCGGGCTCACGGCGGCCGACTTCGACAACATCCCGTACATGGCGCTCAAGGGCGACTACGCGCTGACCAGCACGGTGTGTCAGGAAACGGTCGATGCCATCAACGCCCGGCGCGCCGCGAAGCAGGGAACGGCGAAAGCGGAATATCTCAAGCTGGATGACATGGGAATCCTCGGCGTGACCCACATGATGATGCTGGACAAGAAGAACCTCGAGATCGCCGACATCATGCTGGGCTGGGTGGAGAAGAACGTTCGCGGAGACAACCGTCGCTGACATACATCAGGACGTCTGCGTGCTGACGGCGCGCGAGACACTCGTAACGAACCACAGGAGCGCCAGTATGAAGAGACTTTCGAGGCTGTTCATGGTCGTCGCATCCCTCGGATTAGGAGCCGCTTGTTCCAGTTCGACACCGGAATCATCGACGGCCGGTAGTGGCGGAAGTGCCGCGCCATCAGCGGTGGCCGACGCGGACAAGCAGTGGACGATGCAGAACAAGAACCAGTCTGCGACGCGCTACAGCTCCGTGAACGAAATCAATGCTGAGAACGTGAAGGACCTGAAGGTCGCGTGGACGTTTTCAACCGGCGTCCTCCGCGGTCACGAAGGTGAGCCGCTGGTCATCGACAACACGATGTACGTCCACACGCCGTTTCCCAACATCGTGTATGCCCTCGACCTGACCAAGGAAGGCGCACCGATCAAGTGGAAGTACCAGCCGCGTCAGGACCCGTCCGTGATTCCCATCGCCTGCTGCGACACGGTGAATCGCGGAGTGGCTTTTGCCGACGGCAAGATCTTCCTGAATCAGCTCGACACGCACACAGTGGCTCTCGACGCCGCGACCGGCAAAGAGCTGTGGAAGGTCAAGCAGGGCGATCACAAGATGGGGCAGACCATCACATCGGCGCCCATGGTGATCAAGGACAAGGTGATCTCCGGCATCTCTGGTGGTGAGTTCGGTGTCAGAGGATTCGTCACCGCCAACGATGTGAACACCGGCAAGCAGGTGTGGCGCATGTACAGCACCGGTCCTGAAGCGGAAGTCGGTTTCCCCGGTTCCGTCGAGACGTGGGAAGGCGACGAGTGGCGGCGGGGCGGCGGGACGACCTGGGGCTGGTACAGCTACGACCCCGAGCTGGATCTCTTCTACTACGGCACCGGCAACCCGGGATCGTGGAACCCCGATCAGCGTCGTGGTGATAACAAGTTCTCGATGACGATCTTCGCGCGCAATCCCGACACCGGGAAAGCGGCGTGGGCGTATCAGAAGACGCCGCATGACAAATGGGATTACGACGGCGTCAACGAGAACGTGCTCGTGGATCTGAACATGAACGGGCAGATGCGGAAGGTGCTCGTCAACTTCGATCGCAACGGTTTTTCGTACGTCCTGGACAGGGCCACCGGCGAACTGCTGCTGGCGCAGCCGTTCGTGCACGTCAACTGGGCGACGGGCGTGGACATGAAGACCGGCAGGCCGATCGAAGATCCCGCAAAGCAGACTTCTTCGACCAGGAACACGCGCGACATCTGTCCGTCGGCGATGGGCGGCAAGAATCAGCAGCCGGTGTCGTACTCACCGCGAACGGGGTTGTTCTATGTGCCCTCCAACAACCTGTGCATGGACTACGAGGGCGTCCAGGTGAAGTACCAGGCCGGCCAGCCGTATGTCGGCGCGATCGTCGTCAGTAAGCCCGGGCCGGGTGGCAACCGCGGCGAGTTCCTGGCGTGGGATCCTGTTGCCGGCAAGAAGGTGTGGGGCATCAAGGAAGAACTGTCGGCGTGGGGCGGCGCGCTCTCGACCGGTGGCGACGTGGTGTTCTACGGAACGATGGAGGGGTGGCTCAAGGCGGTCAACGCCAAGACGGGCGACGTCCTCTGGAAGTTCAAGACGCCGTCGGGCATCATCGGTAACCCGATGACCTACGTGGGCCCCGATGGGAAGCAGTACATCGCGGTGCTGTCAGGTGTCGGCGGATGGTCGGGCATCGGCGTCGCAGCCGACATGGGCCTCGAAGATCCAACGGCAGGTCTCGGTGCGATCGGCGCGTTCAAGGATCTGGCCAGCTTCAGCAACCAGGGCGGCGTGCTGACCGTGTTCTCATTGCCATGACCTCTCGCGACGCTTTCCGCGTCGTTGTCGTTCTCTGTTTCGTGGTCTGCGCGGACATGGCGTCCGCGCAGACGCCTGCCGCGCCGAAGCCTGGTGCGGCTCGGCCAGGCGGAGGCGGGGGGCAATTCCGCGTCTGCGCCGACCCGGAGAACATGCCGCACTCGAACCAGAAACAGGAAGGGTTCGAGAACAAGATAGCCGACCTGATCGCGAAGGACTTTTCGGCAACGCCTCGCTACACCTGGTGGGGACAGCGGCGCGGCTTCATCCGCAACACGATGAACGCCACTCTCGAGGAAGGCCGATGTGACGTCGTCATCGGCGTGCCGGAAGGGTACGACCTGGTGAGCCCGACGAAGCCGTACTATCGATCGACGTACGTGTTCGTGTACCCGAGGGGCAAGGGGCCACAGGTCAAGTCGCTCGATGATCCGGTGCTCAAAAAGGTGAAGATTGGTGTGCATCTGCTTGGTGATGACTACACGAATCCACCGCCCGTTCACGAACTGTCGAAGCGGGGCGTCGTTGGGAACCTGGTTGGATTCAGCACGTTCTATTCGGCAGAGAATCCACCGAGTGCGATCATAGATGCAGTGGCCAGTGGCAAAGTGGACATCGCAATCGTCTGGGGGCCGGCCGCCGGATATTTCGTCAAGCAGCAGCGCGTGCCGCTGACGATGGTTCCTGTGCCGTCGGGTAAAGGGGACCTGCCGTTCGAGTTCGGGATCTCGATGGGGGTCAAGCCGGGGAATCAGGAGCTGAAAGCTCGATTGGAGAAGGTGATCGACGCGCGCCGCGCGGAAATCACGAAGATACTGAACGACTACAACGTCCCGCTGGTCGTGGGGAAGGCAGACTCGAAACGATGATCACGAACACCACCCGGGCACTTCTCACTGGTGCCGTCGCGCTGTTCCTTACGGCCGTTGCCGGCTCTGGTTCGCTGAGCGCACCTGTGCCCAGCGCAGTGTTGCTGGCGCAAGACACGTCGACGACATACAAGGACGTGTACGACGGATGGAAGTGGTGGCACGTGTACTGTTACCGCTGTCACGGCACGAACGCGGTTGCGACATCACTGGCGCCGGACTTGATCGATCCGAACCGGCAACTCTCGCGCGCACAGTTCCTCAAGATCGTTCGAGAGGGCGCTCCCGACAAGGGCATGCAGGCGTGGGACAAGCTGCTCGACAACAAGCAGATCGACCAGATCCATCTCTACGTGCGCGCACGAACCGATAAAGTGTTGCCTCCCGGGCGCGTGGATGAAGTTGGCCCCAACGGTGGGGCGTGGGTGCCACCCAACGGCTGGCCCAAGCGAAAGTAGCCGCAGCTCACCTAGTGTCCGGCTTCAGCCGGACTTGTTCTGTCGTAGTGTTCGGCTTAGCCGGACCGATTTGTCCTCTGTAGATCCTTCATTTGCATCAGCTGGCTCGCGTTCATCTCATCGAGACGCGGCAGAGTCTGTTCACGTAAGCCACTCACCACACGCGATTTCTCCGCTTGCGCTGGAATGGGCAGGCATCTTGCCACCTATACGAAGCAGGGAGGACCAGCATGTTGAAGAGGCTTATTTCCACTTCCGTGTTGGTGGTGCTTGTCGGAGCGGCAAGTGGCGCCAATGCGTTCACGTCCACGTCAGACAAGCGGACGTATTTCACTTTCAATCAGCCAGTCGCGCTTCCGGGAGTGACGCTTCCGGCAGGGACGTATATGTTCCGCCTGGCCGATGACACCACGTCTCGCAAGGTCATTCAGGTCGCAAACAAGCAGGGCACCGAGAGCTACGCGATGCTGCATACGATGCCTGTGTACCGACCTGACGCGCCGCGAGATCCCGAGATCAGGTTCATGGAGACCGCCGCCGGCGCGCCGGTCGCAGTGAGGGCCTGGTGGAAGGACGGCGAGACGACAGGCTATGGGTTCATCTACTCGAAGGAAGAACTCGCGGCACTGAACCGCCCGCCAGCTGCGGCCGAGCCCAGGGCTGAAGCGCGCATCGAGCCGGCAGTTCCGGTTGATGCTGAACCGGCCGGTGAACCGGTTGCCGAAGGCCCTATCTCGGGTCCTGACGTGGTCAATGGCGACGGGCTTCCGGCTGAAGAGCCCGAGCTCGTAGCACAGGCGCCTGCGAACCAGCAGGTTCCTCCGGCGGCGCCTGAGCCACAGAGCGAGGTACGACAGGAGACACGTGAGGAGCTGCCGCGAACGGCAAGCCCGCTTGCGCTGTTGCTCATCACCGGCCTCGCTACCACGGGCATCGGCCTGCGGTTGCTGCGAAAGTCGTAACCCAGGGCATGGCTGACTCGTGACACGACGTGGGGAGGAGTGATCCTCCTCCCTGCGTCGCTTCTGACAGAGGAACACCATGCGCAGGCTCACCGTCATCACGGCCCTACTCCTCGCTGTTGGCTTGCTCGTCAGCATCTCCGCACAGACGCATTTTTCTGCGCGATCGGATCTCGTCGTGCTGAATGTGGCTGTCACCAATGACAAGGGCGGATTCGTCAGTGGCCTGCCTGCTGATGCGTTCCACGTGCGTGAGGAAGGGCAGCCGCAGCGGGTGAGCTTCTTTGCTGAACAGGACGCACCCGCGACGATTGGTCTGCTCATCGATGCGAGCGGAAGCATGCTCGAGAACCGTGACCGTGTCATTGCCGGCATCACGGAGTTTGCGAAGGCGAGTCATCCCGACGACGAGTTCCTGCCACTCGTATTCAACGAGCATGTGACAGCGGTGCTGCCGTCGCATCAACGGTTTACCAGTGACCCAGCGGAGCTGCGCGATGCGCTCACCGGGAATCTGAGTGCGCGAGGAAGAACGGCCTTTCACGATGCACTTGCCCATGCAGTTGACGCCATCGGGCAGGGTCACCATGAACGCAAGGGGCTCATTGTGCTCAGTGACGGTGGCGACAACCAAAGCCGCCTGACCTTTAACGAGGCGCTCGAACGGGTGCTGGCATCGAACGTCGTCATCTATGCGATTGCGCTCGTCGATCCGCTCGCGCTCGACCATAACCCGAAGGCGTTGAGACGCCTGGCGGATGGCACAGGAGGCCTGGCATTCGAGCCGGACAAAGTGGCGCAAATCGGTCAGGTGTTCCAGTCGATTGGACGCGACATTCGCAGCCGTTACACGTTGGCGTATGCACCTGCGCAGAGTAAAGCAGGTCAGTTGAGACGTATACGCGTGACGGTTGAAGCGCCCGGTCGTTCGAGTTTGAAAGTCAGGACGCGGACGGGCTACGTGACGAGCGTGCCAACGCAGACGACCAACGCAGACGAGGTTGCCCGATGATCCGCGCGATCCGCCAGTTTCTCGCGTTTCTCCTCGTGCTCGTGGGATTCGGCGTTCTCGTCGCATCCGCGCTTGCACTCTTCTGGCCTGACGAATTGCAGCAGGTCTACACACCGGCACTGCCCAGAATCGAGCTGTCGAGTAAGACGCCGGGCGACGATGGCGTTCAAAAGGTGGCGCTCGGCAAGCCGATCGGTATCCTCGAAATCCCGAGGCTGGGTCTCTCGTCCGTCGTCATCGAGGGTGACGATACCGCCGCGCTGTTGTTCGGGGTCGGTCACCTTGCGGATACACCGTTGCCCTGGCTTGGCGGCAACAGCGTGATGGCAGCGCACCGGGACACGTTCTTCCGTCCGCTGGCAGGGATACGCCGCGACGATGTGATCAGGTTTTCAACCGCGGATGCCGAGTTCGAGTACGTGGTGAAGGAGACGATGATCGTGGAGCCGACGGCCGTCGAGGTGCTCGAGCCGACGACAGCGGCGACGCTGACATTGATTACCTGTTATCCCTTCGACTATATCGGCCCGGCACCGAGTCGATTCATTGTCAGAGCCGAACGGCGCTCACGCACCTCACTCGAGCCGGAGGCTTGAGCGAAGCGGTCTCTGCCTTAGAAGTCAGCTGGAAGCGGCACGTTGCTGGCGTCGAAATCCTTGACCGATCCATCACGGCCCTTCACGAAGCCGAGCAGGCATCCACGTGAACCGTCGCGCAGCGGATGGCATCGCACCTTGATGGTGTCGCCGGCCTTGATGTATTCGTGCGTGACTCCGATGCGCTCGAGCGCGTTTCGACTCGACGCCTCGAGTGACCACCGCAGCATACGGCCGTCCGGCCCTTTGACTTCGATGTAGATCCACGAGTGCGGGTTGACCAGATGCACCTCCTTCACGACGCCTTCGATGTCGGTGAAGGTCTCCACGTAGTTGCCGTGGGAGTGGTGTGCTCGCGCGGACGGCGCCAGCACGGCCGCCGCGACGATTGCCCACAGCACGGCGAGCGCGTAACGGCGTTGCCTGGTCATCGCGCACCACCTTGCGGAGCACCGGCGGGAGCCGCCGGAGCCGCCGGTCCAGTGCCGGCGCCCGCGGGCCTGGCCAGTGGCGGCGGCGGGTAGTCGTTGTCGTAGTAGTCGCGATAGCGAACGCCGTTGCCGTCCTTGTCCACGAATCCGAGCGATTGCTGAAAGAGCCCTGGTTCAGGCTCACCCTCGGGCACGGTGCCTTCGAGGATGTAGAGCCTGTTCTCGTGCATGTAGATCGCCACGAAGGTGCGCGACTGATCCTTGTTGTTGGTCAACTGGAGTTGATGCCCTTCCACCAGGTCGATGAAGTTCCACATGTAGTGAGTGACCTTGGCGTCACGCTGCATGAATTGCCACGACGCCCAGACCAGTGCGCCGCGAACGTCGGTCTTCCAGTAACCGGCACCCACCGCAAACCCGGCGCCGATGCCCGTGCACCTCTCGTCGGCGAACGGCGGGCAGGTCTTGGCCTTCTCGGTCAGTAGTTTCTCGATCGGCCGATAGTCGACGACGGTGACGGAGTAGCGTTCCTGGTCGCGCGAGACGCGGTAGATACGTGCGGGAAGGTCGGCGCCATATTCCGAGGTGAACGTTGTTTGCGTGACTGCCGGCGTGCCAGGGAAGTTCACCCGGAAGCCATCGTCGCGGCTGACGAAATCCGTCCACTCCTGCGCTAGCGCGGGCGTCACCGACAGCAGGACGAACGCGGCCGTCACGATTGCGATCAGGCGCATGACTGGTCCCTCGATATGTCGGG
>JALDXQ010000113.1:0-23420 GCA_032156805.1 Acidobacteriota bacterium | reverse complement strand
ACCTTCAACCCGCAGATTAAGAGTCTGCTGCTCTGCCAATTGAGCTAGCGGCCCAAGGGACTGACGACGTAATGCAGAATTCAGAATGCAGAATTCAGAAACGATCGTTCTAATTCTCACATTCCCCTCGGTGCCTGCATTGCGTTCTGAATTCGGAATTCAGAACTACACCGAAGTCATCAAGCTCGGGTGCCCTGCCCGGCCCGCCTGCGCTCTTCGAGCTTCGGCGCGGCACCACACACCCACACGCGAATCCCGGCGTAGCTAACATGCACCAGTGGCGAGCGGAGGCGATGGTCTGCCCAGCCGAAGCTCGCATGAATGCACTGCGAGCGAAGGCTGGCGCGCCCGGCAGGATTCGAACCTGCGGCCTTTGGCTCCGGAGGCCAACGCTCTATCCAGCTGAGCTACGGGCGCCTGGAACTTCGCTCGTAATTCAGAATTGAGAACTCAGAATGCAGAAACGGAGTCGCCTCCCTGTCTGCATCTTGCATTCTGGATTCTGAATTCCCACCATCCCGGAACACACGTGACGCGGATGGTGCGCCCGGCAGGACTCGAACCTGCGGCCTACTGGTTCGAAGCCAGTCGCTCTATCCAACTGAGCTACGGGCGCGACAAGCGATCATCATATCATTCTCAGCCATGCTCAATGTGATCCTCCCCTTCAAGGAGATGAGTGACATGCGCATGCACTTCCTCGCGGCCGGCTGCGTGCTGGCGCTCGCACTGCCGGCGTTCGCCCAGCAGCAGCCCGACCCGCAGCAGCCCGCACCGTCGCAGCAGGCAGAAGACCCGGATCGTCCCGTGTCGTTCGAGGAGCAGCTTGTCGTCACCGCCTCGAGAACCGACCAGCAGTTGGTGAATGCACCGGCATCGGTCAGCCTGATCACCAGCGAGACGCTCCAGAGCACGCCTGGGACCAACATGGGTGACCTGCTGCGCGCCGTGCCCGGCATCAACATTACCCAGTTGACCGCCCGCGACGTCAACATGACGACCCGCGGCGCCACTGGCACGCTGGCGACGTCGCAGCTGGCGCTGGTCGATGGCCGGAGCGTCTACCTCGATTTCTTCGGCATGGTGATGTGGGACCTCGTCCCCAGTCAGACGAGCGAGATCAAGCAGATCGAAGTGATCCGCGGGCCGGCCTCCGCCGTCTGGGGCGCCAACGCCATGAGCGGGGTCGTCAACGTGATCACGATGTCGCCCCGCGAGCTGGCGGCAGGTGGTGCCGGATCGTCGTTCACGATCGGCGCCGGCTTCTTCGACCGTGATGCGACCGGCAATGATAACGGCACCGGCGCGCTGTTCTACGTGAACGGAACCCACGCCGAAGCGGTCAACGATCGCTGGTCGTACAAGATCTCTGCCGGCTACTTCGGCCAGGACGCACTGCCGCGCCCCACCGGCACGATTCCGAATTCGTTCAACACACCATACCCGCCATATGAGAACAGCGGCACGAAACAGCCGAAGTTCGATGCGCGCGTCGACTACGAGCTGGAGAACTCCGGGCGCCTGGTGTTCTCGGGCGGCGTGGCTGGAACCGAGGGGATGATCCACAGTGGCATCGGTCCCTTTGATATCGACAGCGGATCCACCCTGACCTACGTCAGCGGCCGCTACGAGAAGAACGGCCGGCGGATCGGCTTCTTCACCAACATCCTCAATGGCAATGCGATCAACCTGCTGTCGCGCGACATTACGGGTGCCTTCCTGCCGCTCGGGTTCGACACGACGACCTTCGACGTCGACGCCTCCGACATCACGACGATTGGCACGCGCCACGCGCTCACCTATGGCGGGAACTTCCGCTACAACGCGTTCGACATCACGATTGCCCCGGACGGCGACAACCGCAGCGAGGGCGGCGCCTTCATTCAGGATGAGATCTTTTTGAACGATCGTTTCCGCTGGGTCGTCGGCACCAGGCTCGACAAGTTCTCCTCGATCGACAACTGGGTGCTCTCACCTCGAACGACGCTGATGTACAAACCGTCACTGAACCAGACGGTGCGCGCCTCGTTCAACCGCGCGTTCCGCGCGCCGTCGTTCATCAACAACAACCTCAGTGTCACGCTGCTCAATCAGGCCAATCTCAGCGCGATCTCGCCCGCGCTGTCGCAGTTCGTCTTCCCGTTCCGCGCGGTCGGAAACCCCGATCTCGATCAGGAGACGATGACCGCGTACGAGATTGGCTACACGGGGGTGCTCGGCCGGCGCGCGACGGTCCAGGCTGCGGTCTACTGGAACCACACCGACGATGCGATCTTCTTCACGCAGGCGGCAAGTTATACGCCGGCCAATCCGCCGGTGACCTGGCCGCCGCAGATTCCGACCTTTGTCATCGGGCTGATTCCGCCTCCCGGGCTGCCCTCGCTCTTCACGTATCAAAACCTGGGCACTGTCAACGACAAGGGCATCGAGCTCGGCGTCGAGGGCGTGGTCAATCGATACGTCAACGCCGTCGTGAACTATTCATACCAGGCCGACCCGGATGTCGAGGGCTTCGATCCCTCCGAGACGAACTTCCCGGCCAACAACCGCTTCAACATCGGGTTCAACTTCAACTACGACCGCTACCTCGGAAACTTCATGGTCAGCTACACCGGCGATGCCTACTGGCAGGACGTGCTGGATCAGCGCTTCGCCGGGACGACAGAGGCCTTCACGCTGGTGAATCTCGGGTTCGGCGTCAAATGGCTGCAGGACCGCATGGTGACGACCGTCAAGGTCAACAACCTCCTGAACAGCGAAGTGCAGCAGCACATCTTCGGCGACATCATCAAGCGGCAGGTGGTGGGTGAGCTGAAATACGGCTTTTAGTAGCCTCCAGCCCGCCGCGAGTCCTTCCGCTCACCCCGTGCGCTCAAGTCACATGTGCGCACGCCGATTACACTTCCGGCCCACATCGGGCCGGATGTGTGAAGGCACCCGTGCACGCAAAGCGACTCGTTTCGATCGGGCTGGTGTCAATCCTCTGGTTCGGCGGCCCAACCGTCATCGCCGCCCAATCCAACTGGCCCACGTCGCCAAAGACCGCCGCTGCCAGTCCCACGCCTCCGGAGAAGACCCGCAAGCCAGCTTCCAAGGCGAAGCGACCGAAGGTCAGGAAATCCTCGGTCGTGCGTGTGGAGGCAGCCACATTGCGCACGATTTCCGACCTCATCGCGCGCCAGACACTCGCAATCGAGGCGCTCACGCTTCGGCTTGAAGCCACCGAACGCCGCTTCGAGCAGGCAATGCTGCCGGTGCCCGAACTGACCCACGACATCTCGGATCCCTTCCGCGCGCCGGACGTTGTCGACTGGGCGCAGGTGGTCGGAGCATTGGGGCAGTGACGGCCAGCCGTCAGTGAAAGGTTGCCTGCGCTCAAGAAGCGCCGCGCAGAACGATGTCGATTCGGTTCAAGCAAGACAAAGGGCGTTCCGATTACGGCACCGGCCCGCGCGCCGGCCGCCGTTAGAGGACAACGAACGATGAAGGACACGAGAATCGCGCGGAGGATGCAGATCTCGCTGCTGTCCGCGATTGTGATCGTCGGTCTCGCAGCATCGGCGGTGCTGATCTTCTCGCTGCACCGAAGTGCGTCCGTATACGACGGCATCCTCACGAACGAGGTGGCCCAGCAGGAAGCCGCCCGCGTGATCCAGGTGTCGTTCAAGACGCAGGTGCAGGAGTGGAAGAACATCCTCCTGCGCGGAAGTGACTACGAGCAGTACAAAAAGCACGCCGCCAGCTTCCAAGCGGAAAAGAAGGCCGTGCACGATGGCGCGAGGGAGCTTCTCGCCCGGCTGACCGACGAGGAAGCAAAGGGCATCCTTGCCGAGTTCATGGCAGCGCACGACGCGATGAACGCCGGCTACGCCAAGGCTGAGACAGCATTTGCCGCCGAGCTGGGCACCAAGCCCGCCGACGCCGACGCGCTGGTCAAAGGGCAGGACCGTGCTCCCACAGCTCTCATCGACAAGCTGGTCGAGCGACTCAACCAACGCCTCGAGGAGGTCCGCGTCGCACAGGAGGCCGCCGTGGCGCGCCAACAGAACATTGTTGGTGCCCTCGTTCTCGTCGCTTTCGTGGTGCTCTCGAGCATGCTCGTGCGCGTGATGACGGGCATCGGCGCTTCAATTCGGTCCGTGGCCGATGGCATGAGCCACGGTGCGCGCGACATATTGTCCGCCTCACAGCAGGTGTCCGCCTCCGCCCAGGAACTGTCGCGCGGCGCGCAGTCGCAGGCGGCCGCAGTCGAGGAAACCGCGGCGGCGATGGAGGAGATCGCGGCGACATCGCGACAGAACGCCGAACACGCGTCGCGTTGTGCCGATCTGATGACGTCCACGTCGCAGGGCGTGGACGTGACGAATCAACGCCTGGGCGAAATGATCGGCTCGATGGACCGCATCCGTGAATCGAGCCGCAAGGTTTCGAAGATCATCAAGACGATCGACGAGATCGCGTTCCAGACCAACCTGCTGGCGTTGAACGCGGCGGTCGAGGCGGCGCGTGCCGGCGCGGCCGGGATGGGATTTGCCGTGGTGGCCGACGAGGTCAGGACCCTGGCCCAGCGATCGGCAGAAGCGGCACGCGACACGGCCACTCTCATCGAGGAATCGATCGCTCGCGCCGAACGGGGAAGTGCGCGGCTGGCCGCCGTTGGCGAAGCGATCACCACCATCACGGCTCACGCGCAGGACGTCAAGGGCCTGGTTGACGGCATGAGCATCGCCGCGCGACAGCAGACCCAGGGCATCGAGCAGGTGCGCTCGGCACTGACCGACATGGAACGGACTTCTCAGCGCACGGCAGCGCTGGCCGAGGAGGCCGCCGCCGCTTCAGAGCAGCTCGCGGCCCAGTCAGAAGTGGCGCGCCATTCTGCGCAAAGCCTTGCGCAACTGTCCGGGCCCTCGACCGGCACGAACGCCGCGGAATTTCCGGCAAGGAAGGCATCCGCGCCCCTTCGTCGCGCGGCCTAGGTACGTCGGGGCGGGTCTTCAGGCCAGCCCTGGGAACCTCAAGTGTGAAGCGCTGACGACGATTGAGTGTTGTGAAGGATTTGCGGGACTGAAAGACTGGCGTGACTGACAACGAGCTGGCATTTCTGCGTGACGACCCGGAGATGGCCGACCTGTTCCTGGCCGAGGCTCTGGATCATCTGGGCACCATCGAGGCGGCGCTGCTTGCGCTCGATGAGCGGCCAGGCGACGTCACGCTGCTGAACGACATCTTTCGCCCCTTCCATACGATCAAGGGCAACGCCGGCGCACTCGGCGTGACCTCGGTCCAGGAGGTCGCGCACAGGGTCGAGAACCTGCTCGACCTCGCACGGTCCGGGCAGCGCACGATGGGCCCTGCCGACGTGGATGTCGTCCTGCGAGCCGTGGACGTCCTGACCTCGATGATTCGCGACGTCGGTGCGCGACTCTCCGGGCAGCCGGGAGCCGAACTCGCACCTGTGGCCGAGGCGTTGATCGCATCGGTCGACATGCTGATCTCAGGTGAGGCAGAGGTTCTGCCTGCGCCAAAGAAGGCTGCTGCCAGCGAACCGGTGAAAGCCGAGGCGGCAGCCGAGACCACTGGCACGACCCGGCGCGCAGAGGACAGCACCGCGATCAAGGTCGACATGCGGAAGCTCGAGAGCCTCGTCGACGCGGTCGGCGAGCTCATCATCGTGCAGTCGCTAATCCAGGAAGATCCGCTTCTCGCTCACAACGTGGACCACCGGCTTGCGGGAAACCTTGGTCAGCTGAAGCGCATCACCGCCGGCCTGCAACGCAGCGCGATGGCACTGCGCATGGTGCCAATCCGTCAGGCGTTCCAGAAGGTGTCGCGCATCGTGCGCGACCTGAGCCGCAAGGCCAACAAGTCGGTGGAGCTGGTACTCAGCGGAGAGGACACCGAGCTCGATCGCAAGATGGTCGAGGAGATTACCGACCCGCTGATGCACATGGTCCGCAACAGTCTCGACCACGCAATCGAGCCTGCAGACGTGCGCAATGCCGCAGGCAAACGTCCGCAGGCGCGATTGGCGCTCAGCGCGTACCACCAAGGCGGGCACATCGTCATCGAGATCGCCGACGACGGCAAGGGTCTCGACACCGAGAGGATCAAGGCGCGTGCACTCGAGCGTGGTCTGATCGCCTCGGGTGCGTCGCCTTCGCCTGAAGAGATCCACGCCCTCATCTTCGAGCCGGGATTCTCAACCGCTGAGAAGGTCACCGAGATCTCGGGCCGCGGCGTAGGCATGGACGTGGTGCGCCGCAATATCGATGCTCTCCGTGGGCGGATCGAGATCGTGACCGAGGCTGGCAAAGGCACGACGTTCTTCATCCGGATACCGCTGACGCTCGCGGTGCTCGACGGGCTGATCGTCGGTGTGGGGCGCGAACGTTTCGTGATGCCGACGACCGGCGTCCGGGAATCGCTGCGCCCGCTCCCATCGCAGGTGCACAAGGTGCAGGGCACACCGCGCCTCGTGCAGGTTCGCGATTCACTGCTCCCGCTCGTGTCCCTGGGCGAGTTGTTCGGAGTGCCACACGAAGCCGATCCCTGCAAGGCCACTGTCGTGGTCATCGAAGACGCCGGCTCGCGCGTCGGCCTTGTCGTCGATGCGCTCCTCGGCAAGCAGGAAGTGGTGATCAAGTCGCTCGGTGAAACGTTCGCCAGCGTCCGCGGTGTCGCCGGAGGCGCGATCCTGGGCGACGGTCGCATCGGGCTGATTCTCGACGCACATGGGATCGTCGGACTGGAGCGCGGAGGAAGCCGCGCCGCCGCGTAGGGAGAGAAGAATGAACGCCGAAACCAACACCACCGCAGCAACCGCGGCACTGGCAGGGAAGTATCTGACCTTCGCGCTCGCCGACGAGGAGTACGGACTGCCTGTTCTTCGTGTGCGCGAGATCATGAAGATGATGGACATCACCGAGGTGCCGCAGGTGCCGTCGCACATCAAGGGCGTGTTGAACCTGCGCGGCAAGGTGATTCCGGTCATCGACCTGCGCCTCAAGTTCGGTTTCGCGCCGGGTGAGGTCACATCGCGGACGTGCATCATTGTCGTCGAGGTGGCGCTGGCCGCCAGCCGCGTGATGATGGGCATCATCGTGGACCACGTGTCCGAAGTGCTCAACATCGTGGCGGACGAGATCGAGCAGACACCCGAGTTCGGCGAGCGCGTGTGCACCGACTACATGAAGGGTGTGGCGAAGGTCAAAGGGACTGTCAAGATTCTTCTCGACCTCGACCGGGTGCTGGGAACCGACGACGCGGCGCTGCGAGCGGCCTGAGAAAGGTCAGACCCCTTGAGTAGAGCTCTATCAAGGGGTTTGACCCCAACGCTGACGGGAGATGTCAGGCTCTCGGACAGTGACCTCGCTCGGATCGTGAGGCTCGTGTACGAGCGCTCCGGCATCACGCTGCACAGCGGGAAGCGGGCGCTCGTCCTGGCCCGGTTGCAGAAGCGGCTTCGCAGCGGTGGCTTCGGCAGCTTCAAAGACTATCTGGGCTACGTCGAGTCGGACACCAGCGGCGCCGAAGTCACCGCGCTGCTCGACGCGATTGCAACCAATCACACCAGCTTTTTCCGCGAGCCGCAGCATTTCGAGTTCCTGCGCTCGACCGTCGTTCCCTCCCATGGCAACGTGCCCATCCGGATCTGGAGCGCCGCGTGCTCGTCGGGCGAGGAGCCGGTCACGATTGCGATCACGCTGCTCGACGCGCTCGAACGGAATCAACGGCCACGGATCCGGATTCTGGCTTCCGATCTGTCGACCAAGGCGCTGACCATCGCCACGTCCGGCATCTACAAGATGGAGCGCGTGGCCGGTATCCCGCTCGACACGCTGCGGCGGCATTTCGAGCGCGGTCTTGGCTCGCACGCCGGGCAGGCGCGCGTTGCGGCGCACGTGCGGCGTCTGATCGAGTACCGGCAACTGAACTTCCTCGAGGCTGGCGATCTCGGCGAGCGCTTCGAGGTGATCTTCTGCCGCAACGTCATGATCTACTTCGATCGTGACATTCAGCAGCGTGTCGTCTCACTGCTCGAACGGCATCTGGCGCCTGGCGGTTACCTCTTCATCTCGCATTCCGAAAGCCTGAACGGCATCTCTCATGGTTTGCGCTGGGTGGCCCCAGCCATTTATCAGCGGGTAACCGCATGAACGTGTCGCCATCCACGCCGGCGAGATCCATTCCGGGCGACCCTGCACGAGCCGCGGCACCAGAGCCCCGAAGCTCGATGCCGTCAACGCCGGTGGCGCCGGCACGTGGCGAGCGCGTGGTCATTGGCATCGGTGATTACGCCGTGACGACACAGCCCGACGCTGAGATCGTCACGCATGCACTCGGCAGCTGTGTGGCCGTATGCCTCTGGGACCCGGTGACGAATGTGGCTGGCATGCTGCACTTCCTGCTGCCCGAGTCGAAGCTCAACGCAGAGCGGGCGGCGCGACAG
Organism: Acidobacteriota bacterium; assembly: GCA_032156805.1. GTDB lineage: Bacteria > Acidobacteriota > Vicinamibacteria > Vicinamibacterales > UBA2999 > Gp6-AA40. The sequence goes on along the minus strand of JALDXQ010000113.1, from coordinate 14,971 downwards.
CCTGGGACGTTCGCGGACACCGGCATCCCGCTGCTGTTTCAAGCCGCCTACAAGGCCGGCGCCGTCAAGGCGCGGCTGCGTGTGAACCTGCTGGGCGGCGCGGCGGTCAGCGGAGGACCGAGTGGACTCGACGTCGGCCGCCGCAATGCGCTGATCGCCAAAAAGATGCTGTGGCAGAACGGTGTGCTCGTGAAAGGCGAGTCGCTGGGAGGCACTGATACCCGGACCGTGACCTTGTCGGCCTCGAATGGGCGGATCCAGGTGACGCGCGGTCGCGAGGTCGTGGAGGAGCTGTAGGGGGACGCGATGAAACCACTCAACATTCTGATCGTGGACGACTCCGCAACGATGCGCCAGTTCGTTCGTCGCGCAGTCCAGCTCAGTGAAGTACCAGTCGCCAGCGTGCTCGAGGCCGCCAACGGCCAAGAAGCGCTCGCGGTGCTCGCTGCCAACGACGTCGATGCCATGTTCACCGACATCAACATGCCGGTGATGTCGGGCACCGAACTGCTCCGTGAGCTGCATCGACAGGGGCGAGAAACGCCCGCGCGCATCGTCGTCTCGACGGATGGTTCGGATGCACGGCGTCGGGAGATGGCAGGTTTGGCCCGCTGGTATGTGAACAAGCCGGTTCGGCCGGAGGTAGTCAGAGATGTCCTCAATGAACTCGCCAGCGGCCTTGACTGATCGCGACGCGCTCGAACGCGCGTTGACGGTGGTGGCAGAGGAGAGCTTCTTCGCGATGATCGATCCGGTACCCGGCCAGGTGCCGGCCGTCGACGGGCCGATGTTGAGCGCCCGCGTTGCTTTCGACGGGGCGTTTGCCGGTGCCCTGACGTGCCAGATGCCGAGACTGCTTGCGCTCGAGTTGACGGCGGCCTTCACCGGTGAAGAGGTCGAGTCGGACGGACCGGGGGTGGACGATCTTGCCGGTGAGTTCGCCAACATGGTGTGCGGCCGATGGCTGACCGATGTCGCGCCACAGTCTCTGTTCAATCTGGAGCACCCGGTGGTGGTTCCCGTCAGTGCCCCGGCGAGCGAGCCGTCAGGACTGCTGAATGGCCAGCCGTTCTGGATCGAGTTGGCGATCGAGGGGTAATGTGGGCACTCGTCCGGTCAAGGTTCTCATCGTCGACGATTCGGCGATCGTACGGAAGCTGCTCGCCGACGCGCTGAAAGGCGAGCCCGATATCGAGGTTGTCGGAGGCGCGGGTGATCCGTTCGTCGCCCGCGACATGATTCTTCGGCTCGAGCCAGACGTGCTGACACTCGACATCGAGATGCCACGGATGGACGGCCTCAGCTTTCTTCGTCGCCTGATGACGTATCGGCCCATGCCGGTCATCATCATCAGTTCGCTGACACAGTCAGGATCGGCCGCAACCATCGACGCGTTGCGGGCGGGCGCGGTCGACGTGCTGGCCAAGCCAGGTGGACCATCGTCAGTCGGGGAGCTGGCCACGCGTCTCAAGCACCGCGTGCGCGCGATCCGCGGTGTTGCGCCGGCGAGCCTGGCTCGCGCTGTGGCGCCGACGACCACGACGACTCCGCTCCCAGTAGTGAAGTTCGACTCCGTGCGCCGGCGAAACGGCATCATCGCGATCGGCGCATCGACGGGCGGACCGCAGGCGATCGAGTCGCTTCTGACGCGAATGCCCGCCGAAACGCCGCCGGTCGTCATCACACAGCACATGCCGGCGGGTTTCACGAAAGCGTTTGCCGAACGACTCGACCGCGTGTGTACGATACGTGTGGTCGAAGCGACAGGTGGAGAAGTGCTTCAGCCTGGCACTGCCTATGTGGCGCCGGGTGAGCATCACCTCGTGGTTCGGTCGCGCGGCATCAAGTTGATGACCGATCTTCATGATGGCGCGCCCGTGCATCACCAGCGCCCGGCGGTCGATGAACTGTTCTTCTCGCTGGCGAAGCTCAAAGGGGTTCCGATTGTGGCCGCGCTCCTCACTGGTATGGGCGCGGACGGAGCGGACGGTTTGCTCGCGCTGCGCAAGGCCGGGGCAGAGACCATCGCCGAAGACGAGCACTCGTGCATCGTGTTCGGCATGCCGCGAGAGGCGATCGCTCGTGACGCAGCGATGCACGTCGCGACACTGCTTCGCATGCCGACGCTCATCCCGGAGTGTTTTGTCAGACTATCGGGCGGGTTGTCAGTAGCAGGCAGGCCGGGCCTTGCCAGCTGACCCGGCATCCAGGACGTCCATCGCTGCAGGGAATTGTCCGGATGCCGATTAGATCAGCAATGAGTGCTCCTCGAAAAATCGCTCACGATCTGAACAACATCACGTTTGTGATCTACGGCTACGCGCAGCGGCTCGAGGAAGCACTTCCCAAGGGCGACCCGCTGCAGGAAGACGTGCAGGCGATCCTGAACGAGGTTCCACGCCTCACTGCCGTCGTCGACCGAATCCGAGAGCTCGATGGGGAGTCTTCGGACTCGGCTGCCTGATACCGTTACTCGACTGCAAACGCCAGGAGCACGTTCCCCGGACGTCCGATCAGGCTCACGTACCCTGAGTTCACGTAGACCATTCCACCGGCAACGACAACGCCAGGGCCGTCGATTGCGCCGCCCTTGGCTTTGACACCGTTGACCGTTGGGAATTCCTGGTTCGTATTGAACTGCCACACCGTTGTGCCATCGTCGGCAGCGTGTGCGCGAATGCCGCCGTCCATCGACACTGAGAAGACGATGCCAGGAATTGCTGTGACCGCGGCGCCCTGCGCCTGACTGCACCCGCGCTCCGTGCCACACAGTCGCGCCTCAGCGTCCTTCGTCCATGCCTGAGCGCCGGTGTCGAGGCTGACCGCGCGCACTCCGCCCGCCGACCTGTTGGGGCCGTTGACGCTGAAGTACACCTGCCGTCCGTCGGTGGCCGCGCCCCACTGACCGCCGAGGCCGCTGCCGTCGCTCGTCTTGTACTGCCACACGAGCGCGCCCTCTTTGTCGGGATCGACGGCGTACGCCATGCCGGACTTCTGCTGCACGATGAGGACGTCCGAACCGTTGCTTCGTTTGGCCAGTACGGGCGACATCGAGAAGTCGTGATCCGGTCCGAGCGCGGTCGGACAGTTGGGGTTGCCGTCGCTGGCCTTGCAGCCGCCAACCCACACGTCCACCGTCGGCTGATAGGTCCAGACGATCTTGCCGGTGTCCATGTCGAACGCGACGAGCGCGTCGCTGGTCTTGGGATTGGGGTCGGCGTAGGCATTGCCGGTCGCAACGTAGAGCCTGCGGCGCTGCGGATCGACTGTTGGTGCTGCCCAGATGCCGACACCGGCAGGACCCCAGAGCTGCACGCCATCCTTGCTCTTGCCGCGCGGCTTCGGTTCGTCGACGGTATAGGACTTCCAGATCAATGCGCCGGTGTTCGCATCGAGTGCGGACAGGCTGCCGCGGAAGGTGCAGCACTCGTACTTCGACGATCCTCCCTGACCTTCTTCACCGACGCCCGCGACCGGCACGTAGACGCGTCCGTCGTAGTAGGTCAGCGATCCGGTTGATTTCGCGTAGATGTGATCGTCCATGCGTCGCGACCAGATTTCCTGGCCCGTCTCGGTGTCGACGGCGTAGGCGTAGGCGCTGCCGTCAGCGACGAACACCGCAAAGCCGTTCGATCCGTTTGCGCGCTTGTACGGTCCGACCGAGGGTGCGGTGCGAATCCCGGCTCTCGTGTGGAAGGCCCAATAGGTGCAGCCGGTCTTGGCGTCGAGCGCGAAGATGTCGCCGCTTTCGCTGCCCACGAACATGCGGGAGCCGGCGATGGCCGGTTGCGAGCGAGCCGAGCTGACGCCGGGGAAACCAAAGGCCCACTTCAGCTTCAGGCGAGGAATCATCGGACCCGTCAGCCCGCCTCTCTCGGCGGACTGAAAGCGCGTATTCGACGCGCCGGATCCTCCCCAACCGTTCCAGCCGCTGGTCAGATCGGCTGTCGTGATCGCTGGTGCTTTCGCAGTGCACTTGCCGGTGTCGGAGGGGGGAGCCGCTGTTCCAACGGGTCGGCCTGCCAGGAATGCAGCGACCGCGCGGCGCTCGGCATCGGTCAGCGCCGAACCCTGCCGGAACATCTGGCCGCTGGTCAGAGTGACGAGGATGCTTTCGGGAGCGAGCTGCGCCATCACATCGCGAGTGGGCGCCCGCGAATCAGGTCCGGGATTGGCGTGGCACGACGCGCAGGCCGCCTCGTATACAGCGGCGCCATCGGGAGCCTGTGCCGCGGCCGGCGCCGCAAGGAAGCCAATGACAAGCCAGATCGCGAGAACGAACGCAGGTCTCATCGGGTTGGGTTCTCCGGGAAGTGGGTCTCAACACGTCTTTCGCAGCGCGTTCATTATAGTTTCTGCGAGAATACACGGCCGGAGCTGCCCATCCTATGACCTGTTTCGGTGTACGCCGTCTGAGCCTGATTGCCCTGTGTGTTGTGGTCTCGCCGCTGGCCCTGTGGAGTCAGAGCCCGCCCCCCAGCCCGATACCTCAATCCATTCCATTGGCGCCTGATGCGCCCTTCACCGTTGGCGTGAGCACGACGACGCTCGAGGGGGGACCGGTGTACGTGGCCGACAACGGACCGCAGGGCGCAGGCTTTCGCGTGATCAACGGTGGCGTGAGAAATCTTGCGAACGGCGGTGCGCATGCCGCGACCAACGCGGAGACGCAGTACCTGTTTGCCGGCACACCCAACGTCCGGATCCTCTTTACCGTTGCCGAGGGTCTTTACCGCATCGTTGGCAAACGATCTGCGGGGATCTCGACTCTGGCTGATCTCCGGGGTAAGCGGATTTCCCTCCCACGCGACACGTCGGCGCACTATGCGCTGGTTCGTATGCTGGCGAGTGCGGGCGTGTCGGAATCCGACGTGACCATCGTCGATGTCGTGACCCGCAATCAGATGGCGGCAGCTGTCATCGACGGCCGTGCGGACGCGCTTTCCATGTGGGAGCCCGAATCGCAGAAGTTGGTCGACGCCCTTGGCCGCGACGCGATCGTGTTCCAGGACAACAAGGTCTATCGCGAGCTATTCAGCTTGTACAGCTCCACCGAAGTGCTGGGTGATGCACGCCGTCGCGGTGAGCTCGTCGCGTTTGTCCGTGCGCTGTTTGCGTCCGTGAACGAGATGAAGACCAAGCCAGCGCCCCATTTTCCGTTGGTCTCAAAGGTGACGGGACACTCGGTCGATCACATCACGCGCAGCTGGGAGCACCACGCGTTTCCGATGAACGTGCCCGCGGACATGCTCGACATCATGGTTGAAGAAGAGAAGTGGGTCGCGCAGAAGCAGAAGCGTGCGCCGCGTTCGCGCGCCACTTTGGCCGCTGTGTTCGATCCGAGCATTCTTGAAGAGGTTCGCAAGTCGAGTCGCTGAGGTTGTTTTTGCAAGCTCGACGTGGGCGTGGAACGAAGTGTGCTGGTGAAAGGATGAGGGACGCTGTCCTGTGCGAGAAGGGAGTTCGCCATGCAGACCTCAATCCTGGCTATTGCGCTGACGTTCCTGCTGAGCGTGGGCGCGAGCGCACAGTCCACCAGCAACACGACAACGGCCAATGATGTTGTGTCGATACGCATTCCGGTCGCCGTGCTGGCCGATGGCAAGCCGCTGCCTCCGGGTCAGTACAGCCTTCGGCTGACAGGCGATCAACGACCACAACCAGGTCAACCCACAGGCGCGCAGCAAGCGGTCGAGATCATTGCCGGTGGGAATGTGGTTGCGCGAGAGACCGCGGAGGTGCTGAGAGACGATGACCGGCCTCCGGTTGGAGCATCGTCAGAGTCCGTGCAGAGTGGGACACGGGTTGAGATGTTGAAGGGAGGCGAGTTCCTTCGAATCTCGATGAAGCGTGATGGTGCACGGTATCTTGTGTATCTCCCGATTCCACACGGGGAAGGAAGCGAGCAGCGCTGAGAATGGATCGTACGTTTCTGCTGTTGGGTGCGTTAGCCGCGTTCATCGGCGTAGCGCTTGGTGCGTTTGGCGCGCACGGGTTGCGCAACCGGTTGTCTGCGGAGATGCTGGCGGTGTTCGAAACCGGCGTTCGCTATCAGATGTATCACGCGCTGGCGATTCTCATCGTCGCTCTGGCTGCGGCGCGGCTCGATGGCTGGCTCATTCGTGCAGCCGGCTGGTTGTTCACTGGCGGTATCGTGTTGTTTTCGGGCAGTCTCTACGCGCTCGCGCTGAGCGGCATCACCGTGCTCGGTGCGGTGACGCCGCTTGGTGGCCTCGCATTCCTGGCCGGGTGGGCGTGCCTGGCCATCGCGGCGCTCGCCCTTGCCGGTGTCCCTGTCCGACCGCTGTAGCGGCGAATCCAAGCGGCTCTGAAAGAGCCGTCTCGATGTCTCGGACGCTGTATAGTCTCGCCATGATTTCCAGACGACAGGCCCTGTTGGGTTCCCTGGCAGTACCGCTGTCGAAGGTTGCGATGGCTCAGACGAAACCCGCAGGCAAGATGACGCTGTCTATTCACCAGAACACTTCGCGAGCGGCGGGATATCGCAAGTCGCTCGAAGGATGGGCCAAGGCCGGGATCAAGTTGGTCGAGGTGACGGATGTCCTGCTGGATGAATTCCTGAAGACGGACTCCCTGGCGTCGGCCAAAAGCGTGTTGACTGATCTGGGCCTGACGCCGGTGTCGGCTGCCGCGGTGCTGCCCGATCTTTGGATACCAGGCCCCGCGCACGCATCGTCGCTCGAGACCTGGAGGCAGCGATGCGAGCAGTTCTCGACGATCGGGTTGCAGAAGATCTACTGCCCCTCGACAACGAATCGCCGGGTCACCATCGAGGACTTCAAGGCAACTCCGGCGTGCATTCGCGAGGCGGGCGATATCGCCAGGCAATTCAGGCTGACCGCGATGATCGAGTTCGCGCGCACGTCCACGCATTTGTCCACGCTACGATCGACACTCGGCGTCATTCGCGACGCCGATCATCCCAACGTGCGGCCGATGCTCGACTTTTTCCACTTCTGGTCGGGCATGAGCAAGTTCGAGGATCTCGACATGATTCGCCCTGGCGAGATCGCGCACGTGCACTTCCAGGACATTCTCGACACGCCACGCGAGTTGATGGACAACAACGGGAGAGTGATTCCCGGTGACGGCAGCGCCCCGGTCGTCGCCATTCTTCGCAAGCTGGCAGAGAAGCAGTACGCTGGGCCGCTGTCGGTCGAGTTGTTCCTGATGGAACTGCAGCAGGGAGATCCGTTCGACGTCGCCAGTCGCATCAAACAGAAGTCGGAGGCGGTGATGCGGCAGGCGGGCGTGCTCTGAAGACCACGCTGACGCAGGCCAACCAGGTTTTCATATCGGCGCAACAAGCGTCACAGGTGGCCTACCGACGGATGTCCTGCACGACGGCCAGGACGTTCCCTTCCGTGTCCTTGAACCACGCCGCCTTGGCGCCACCGCCTGTGGCGATGCCGTTCACCGTCTTCGCGTCCGCCTGGTTGTAGTCTTCGAATTTGACGCCGCGCGCCTTCAGGTCGGCGACCTCCTTCTCGACATCCTGCACCTGCCAGAACGCCTGGCTGGCTCGGTTGGTTCCCGCGTTGCTCGTGGGATACAGGAAACAGCCGGTGCCGTTTGCGAACTTATAGATCACGCCGCCAGCGATCTCTTCGGACGGACGAAAGCCGAGTTTCTGCTCGTAGAACGCTCGAGCACGCGTGACATCCGTGGCCGGCAGGTACGAATACATGGGTGACTGTTGCAGCATGAGCACCTCCACAGTGAATCAGCTGCATTGATGCAATCACGACGCCGGGCAGGAGCCCACCTCTGCACATGCACTCGGCGCTACGCGAGCCCAGCAGCTTGCGCAATCAACACCACAGCCGTCCCGATAATGACGAGCCCGATGGCCCGTGCGACGCGTTCACGATTTGGTGTCTGACACCGAAAAGTGAACGGTGTCCGTTCACGATTTGGTGTCTGACACCAAAAAGTGAATGGGCTGGGTTCACGAATGGGTGTCAGGCGCTCGAACGTGATGGCTGCCGTCACCGCAGCCATGACAAGAAGGTCCATGACCCCCATGACGACGAGAATCGCCATGAGATTGGCGCAGCATGGGCTGCAGACGAGCCCGAGACGAACGCCCTCTCGCACGGCAGTCCTGGCGTCAGCCGGCACCGTGCGAACCTCAGGAGCCACCTGGCAGCACGCAAGGTGACGCACCTTCCACGATGTGAATTGGAGCGCTCCGGCGATCAGGACGACGACGCCGACCACGGCCGGTACAGCGCGCGCCAGCGCCGGTTGCTGCATCTCGACAGCCGCCAGCGCGACGCCAAACGGAAAGATTGCGACGCCGAACGCGGTCCAGACCGAGAAGTAGCCGATGCCGACGAGCGTCGTCAGCAGACCAAGACGCCTCGTGCCGACGTGGCCGTTCGCCTCGCGGTAGCGCCACAGCATCGGGACCAGCGACGGGAGCATCATCGCCACCATCATCACGATCCACATACCGAGAAATGACACCGCGGCGTCAAGCCACGTTTGGCCAGGCATCCGCATCCACGCCATCGACATCGCCCAGCCACCGGGCATAGGCATTCCGCCCATAGCCGACATCGATCCGCACCAAACGACTGTCAGTACTGTGCTGACCACGAAGAGCAGTGCTGAGACGCCAAGAAATAGCGCATGGCCGCCAAGCCATGCGCTGTGAGATCCCTCGTTGTGGAGTCGCGCCACGGCAATCACGACTCGTCAGCCTTTGTACTCGTCGTGCCGTCGCCACCACATGCCAGACTCGTTGCGTCCCCTGGGTGCGCGGTCGAGCCACTGATACATGCCCCAGAGACTGTCCAGTCCGCGCGAATACGTGGAATAGGTGTGGTAGACGATGCCGTCCTCGAGCGCGAATGCGCTCATGCCCGGCCGCTCGCGGGTGTATGTGGCCGCGTCGGTTCCCGTCATGGTCGCGACGGCGGCGGTTCCCTCGCTGCCCCCTTTCCACGGCTTCTCCTGCCGGTAGTTGTATTCGACGCCCTGGCGCTGTTGTTCCTCAGTGAACCGCACGCTGAAGTCGGGATTGAAGTCGCCGCCGAACGACGACGCCCAGGGGAAGGTCCATCCCATCCGGCGCTTGTATTCCTGGAGCTTCGCCAGCGGCGCGCGCGACACCGCTGAGAATGTGACGTCGTGGTTCTCGAGGTGGACGAAGAATCCATTGAAGCCGTCCGCGATCGCCGAGCACGACGGACATCCCGCCTTGTAGTCGGGTCCGAACATGAAGTGGTAGACGACGAGTTGCGAGCGCCCTCGGAAAAGATCTGCCAGCGACGCGCTTCCCTCGTCGGTCTCGAACCAATACTCCTTGTCGATTTGCACCCACGGCAGCTTCTGACGCTGACGTGCTACCTCGTCGCTTCGCCGGGTGAGCTCTTTCTCCGCCTCGAGCAGCGCGAGTCGCGCGGTCAGCCACTCTCCACGCGTTCCGGTCGTGTGTGTCGTCATTTGCCTATCTCCTCTTTGTCTCTTGCGTTGTCGAGACGGTATGTGTGGTGCTCGTGAGATAGATTGAGTGACAGGCGCCGAAGGGCGGGAGTGACAACTGTGACGGGATTTCGATGGACTCACTGATTACAGCCGCCGCGCGTGCGCTCGCAGCAGGTGATCCATTAGGGGCGCTGAAACGTGTGGCGCTGCGTGACGACGCGCCGGCGCTCGCGCTTCGAGGGATTGCGATGGCGCAACTCGGCGATTTCGTACGAGCAAGGACACTCGTACGAGCTGCTGCGCGCGCCTTCGGATCCAAAGAGGCCGTCGGCCGGGCGCGCTGCATCGTCGCCGAGGCCGAGATCGCGTTCGCCGCGCGCGACCTGGGCTGGCCCGTGAAGGCGCTCGACGCGGCGCGCGTCACCCTTGAACAGCACGGCGACCGGGTGAACGCCGCCCATGCACGCTATCTCGAGGCTCGGCGCCTCCTCTTGATCGGTCGCCTCGACGAAGCCGAGCGCATGCTTGCGAAGCTTGACCCCACGACTCTCCCACCCGCGATGAAGACCGTGCACGAGCTGGTGGTCGCGGGCATCGCGATACGGCGCCTCCGGACGAAGGCGGCACGTGCTGCGCTCGATCGAGCCGCGCACGCCGCGCGCCAGGCACGAATCCATGCGCTGATGGCGGAGGTCGAAGGTGCGTTCCACGTGCTCCTGTCGCCGGCGGCGCGCCTGATGGCCAACGGCGGGGAACGGATCCTCCGGCTCGAAGACGTCGAAGCGTTGCTGGCGTCAAAAGCATTCATCGTCGACGCCTGTCGTTACGTCGTGCGTCATGCGGGCACGGTGGTCTCGCTGGCAAAGCGCCCGGTGCTGTTCGCGCTCGTACGCGTGCTGGGCGAAGCATGGCCAGGAGACGTGCCAAGGGACGTGCTACTTGCGCGCGTGTTCGGGGCGCGGCATGTCGATGAGTCGCATCGTGCGCGGTTGCGCGTCGAAGTCGGGCGGCTTCGCAGGGTGATTCGATCGCTGGCCGACGTGAAAGCGACGAAGCGGGGCTTCACGTTGGCGCCGCGTCGCGCACGCGAGGTCGTTGTCCTCTTGCGGCCTGTCGAGGAAGAGCACGCATCGGTGCTCGCATTCCTCGTCGATGGTGAGTCGTGGTCGAGTTCGGCGCTGGCCCTTGCGCTCGGAGCCAGTCAGCGCACCGTGCAACGCGCGCTGGACTCGCTCGTAGTGGGCGGCAAGGTGCAGTCGTTTGGCCGCGGGCGAGCTCGTCGCTGGATGACTCCGCCAGTGCCAGGATTCGCGACGACGTTGTTACTCCCCGCTGCGTTGCCGATTGATTAAGGTTGAAGCATGAGTCGATCGACTGCCGAGATCGTCCGTGAGTATGCCTTCCCGGGTATCAACGACGTGCACGGCGTCACCTATGACGGCCAGCATGTCTGGTTTGCCGCCGGGGATACGTTGAACGCATTCGATCCCGCGAGTGGGAAAGCAGTGCGCTCGATTGACGTCGCCGCGCATGCGGGAACGGCTTTTGACGGCCAGCACCTGTTTCAGCTCGCAGAGAATCGCATCCAGAAGATCGATTTGAAGACCGGTCGCGTGATCGCAACGATCCCGGCGCCCGGCGGCGGAGGCGACTCGGGCCTGGCGTGGGCAGAAGGGACACTGTGGGTGGGGCAGTATCGGGAGCGGAAGATCCATCAGATCGATCCCGAGACCGGGGCGATTCTTCGCACGATCGAATCGAACCGATTTGTCACCGGCGTCACGTGGGTCGAGGGCGAGCTCTGGCACGGCACCTGGGAAGGTGATGAAAGCGACTTGCGCCGAGTCGATCCGCAAACAGGGGAGGTCCTGGAGAAGATCGATCTGCCGCCAGGCGTAAACGTGTCAGGGCTCGAGTCTGATGGCGGCGATCGGTTCTTTTGCGGGGGAGGCAAGAGCGGGAAGGTCCGAGCCGTGCGTCGGCCCAGGGGAAACTCTGCGAAACGCCGTTGAGCCAGCCCTCAGGGTACTCGCCGAGCCGCGGGTAGCTCAGTCGGTGAAGACGGTCAGCTTGCGCGACTGAATCAACCACCTGCCATTTCGTTTGACGAGGCGATCTTCTGAGCGGCCCATCGCGGCCGCGGTCATCTTGCCATCCTTGTCGCGACGCACTGTCTGCCAATACGACTGGTGCAAGCCTTCGCCGGGTTTCGGGAACGTGATGCGGACGTTGCTGATCACGTGGTACAGATTCGCCGTCGTCAAGCCCTTGGCCTTGTTGTCGTCGCGACGTTGGATGAGGCTCGTGACGATCTTGCGAATCTCCTCGTGCCCCTTGCTGATGCTGCCGTTTGAATCAATGACGGCATCCTCGGTGAACACGGCGACGTAGCCTTCCGCGTCGAGCGAATCCACCGCCCACACGTAACGCGCCATCACGTCTTCGATCGCGATGCGGTCCTCGTACGTGCCCAGGCTCTCTTGGGCGGTGAGCATCACGGGCGCGATGAGTATCGCGATAAGCGCGGCGCAGTGCGGTCGCATGGCTTTGTCCTCGGTGTGGTGTTCCGATAGCGATTCATCATGCGTCACCAGCGGGACACGTGACCACCCAAAACTGCGAGGTCATCTCACGTCGCGATGGGATGACACCCCGGGTTAACAGTCGCTGCAGCGAACGGGCAGCGCGGACTGTGAACACGCCGGCAAGGCTCGCATCCTCAACAAGATCGGCGATCAGCGCACCGGCCTGTCTCTCGGCACTTCCGTTGCCCTCGAGGTGATCGACACATCGCTGGCACCGAACGATCAGCGACGCGTCGATCAGCCTCTCAAACTTCAAAGAACGGAGGAACCGATGACATCACGGAGACTATTCCTGGGTTCCGTTGCCGCCGCCGGCGTCGGCGCGGCCGGTGTGACCGCCCTCGACTTCTCAGTGCCGGTGTCGGCGCAGCGTCGGAGAAACCCACCCAAGGAGGATGCGATCCTGAAGGAGATCCGGAAGCAACTTGATCTCACTGCGAAGGAAGCCAAAACGCCGAAGGCCGGGACGTGGCAGCGTGGTTCGTCTGCGCTGCTGATGTTCGCAGCGTGGGCGGAAACGAACGACGTTGACAGTTTGCTGAAGGAGGGGATCCGGCGCAAGGGTAAGACTGTGCTCGCTTACGAGATGACCCGGTTCCGCCCCGAGGCGGAGTTGAAGCACTTTGGGCTCACCCTGCCATCCGCCATCACCATCACCCCCGGCACCATTGACGACTACGAGCGGGTCATTGACGGTATCATGAAGGAGGGGATTGGCCCGACCCTGCGTGGGCTCGCTGGGGTGCTCCAAGCCGCCGAGGAAAAGGGGGCGCGACGCGAGGGCATCCTGCAAGTCCGTCGTCAGCTTACTCCCGAGCAGCAGGCAGGGTGTGTGAGGTTCAAGGAACAGCTGCTGTATGCACAGATCACTCAGGCGTTGATGTGCCTTATGGGTCCCTTTTTCTGTGGGATCTACAGCTTCGCGTATTTCACTGCACAGATCGCAGGCTTCTACTACTGGCAAGGGCTCTGCTGATGACGACCGAAACCCGCGTGTGGCTCGTGTCCGTGGCAGGGCTCGTGCTCGGCGCGACCATCAGCCTGATCACCGCGACGACATGGCTGGAAGCCGTCGTGGCGTTGAGTGTGGGGGTCGGGGCCACCGTGGGCTTCTTCAGACTTTGGCGCAAACGACACGCCGAGTCTGAACAGCGATAGAAGACGCACCCAGTCTCACAGGGCGGTCCTTATATATCAATCTGGGATGGGTGAAACCCCTCGCCTTCAGGCGACGCCTTTAGGACGCCTGCGATACGATGCGCGTCGATGCCCGGGTATCGTCGTGCCGCCGATACGGTCGATCGCTTGCACTCTACCTCATGACCGCGGGGGGTCAGGACGATGTCGGCTCGATTCGCCGGAAGGGGATGAGCCGCCCCCTTGAGGGCTGCTCCGTCGGGCCCCCCCTGCGGTCAATGGTTCCGCCTCCGCTGCCTCCAGCGGGCCAACCCCAACCCGACTGCAGCGGTGCCGACCAGAATGAGCGTGGTTGGTTCGGGAACGGCCGCAGCGGTGCCCACGTCTAGGGCGTCACTCGGAGTGCTCGCGGCAGCAACACTCGCCAGCGCTAGTTGGTACTTGTCGATGCTCGTCGCACCCAGGAACAGGGTGGTCGTTTCTCCTGGGTTGAGCGTGAACGTGCTGGGCACGCCCGTCACCAGTGTTCCCGTCGGGTCAAACATCTTGTCCGTGCCGAAGTTCGCGAGATCATTGTCTCGAAAGAGTCGGACATTGCTGTAAATGATGTCAAAGGTATGAGGGTTGAGAAACGTTGCGAAACCCAAGTCCGCAGAGAATTGCGGAGCCTGACCGAATGCCGTCACTCCGCCAATCTGCTCACCGTTTCGAGTCCAGAACGTGGCCTCGGAAACAAGGATTCCCGCGGCGTCCCCACCCCAAAAGATGGTGGCGGTCTTGCCCGCTGGGACCTCCGGTTTGATTGTTCCGCTATTCCAGAATGCGGTGTTGGTGGTCGCGTCCACCCCGCTCGCTGGGATAGACGCATTGAGGCCCGGAGGCATGACCGAGACGTTCTTTACCTCTCCGCTGAATCTGAGACTCAGGTCGTTGGCCGCCCGACGCGTGTCGTTCTTGATGGTCTGGTCTTTAAAGAAGATGGGCTCCGCTGCAGCTTCCGCTCCCAGCAAGAGGCTCATGGCGAGACCCACAGATGTTAAGGCGTAGCACACGTCGCAGGCCTTCGGTGTTTTCATAGCCTGACCTTTCTGCTGCTATCTGCCGCTGAAGCGAAACAGAAGTGAGCCTGAGGGTTGTCGCGGAGCCGATGCTGGGACATCAACTGCCTCCCGAGCGTCGGACGGTAGCGGTAAGAACGGACGCGAATCTAACGTCGCGCCGGGCTTGTTGTCAAGGCGCGAACAATTGGGGTGTCAAGACTCGTCAAGTGTCGAAGCAGATGGGCCGAGCATCGTTTACGGAGACCCCGCCCGCCGCGCGGCGACGACACGAGCGTCTCAGAGGACTTTGGGCGTCATGGGTTTGTCGGCTCGCCAATTGTGGACAGTTCCCAGGAAAGAGCCACGTCTCGGCCCGCATCCGTCCGTAGTAGATACGCAACGTCGTCAGGAGGTGGGACTGAGCGGCACTCAGCGGTCACGGCCGCCTTTGCCCCGCGGGATGTGAATCAGCATCCGACGGCTGTCGATTATCGGGCTACTTGAAGGTGAGGAAGCTCCGCATTCCAGCCGGTCGAACACAGCACCATCAGCAGCGTGCGGTGCGACAAGCTGTCGGGGGGCGTCGATGAGGCGTGCGACTTCGTCGATGCTCAGCATCTGCGGTAGCCGACGCGACGCTTTGGATACATGGTGTCATCGAGCAGATAGCGGCGCTCAGCGTCTCGAAGAAGAACCGCAGAGTTAGGGTCGGCGCTCGGGTTCACGCTCTACGGCTGCCGTTCCTCTGATTGCGAG
>JALDXQ010000112.1:0-24153 GCA_032156805.1 Acidobacteriota bacterium | reverse complement strand
TCGACGCCGCCGGGGCCGTGCAAGCTTTCCTGCTGGACGAGACAGGTACCTTTACGACGTTCGAACTCCCGCCAGTTTCTCCGCCGCGCGCCACGTCACCTTTGCCAACGGACATCACGCTGGCCACGAACAGCTCCGACGCCAAGGGGCTTCACCACGGGTTCCTGCTCGCCGGCGGGCGGTTCACGCGACTGTCTGGACCGACGGCATTTGGCGAATCCGTTCCCAACAGCATCAACGAGCGCAGGCAGATTGTCGGCGTCTACGAGTGAGCTCGCGCCGACAGCGAAAAGTTGCTTCCTCAGTCTTACGGGATCACCGGCGCGACGTAGGGAAGCGTGTAATTGAGGATCCAGACCAGAAATAGGACGAGGGGGACGTGCACCACGAACTGCAGCATCGAGTAGCCGACGATGTCGCGGGCTTTGAGGCCGAGGATGCCGACGAGCGGCAGCATCCAGAACGGATGAATCAGGTTGGCCAGCGCTTCGGTCGCGTTGTAGGTCTGGACCACCCAGCCGAGATGGACCTGCAGTGTCTTGGCTGCTTCGAGCATGTAGGGCGCTTCGATCAGCCATTTGCCACCGGCAGAGGGGATGAAGAGCCCGAGGAACGCCGAGTAGATCCCGATCATGATCGGGTAGGTATGGGCAGTCGAGATGGCCACGAAGAAGTGCGCCATCTGCGTGGCGATGCCCGATTCGGTCATCATGCGGACGATCCCGGCATACAAGGGGTACTGGATCAGCACGCCTCCGACCGGAGCGACGGAGGCGGCAATTGCCTGCACGAACGAGCGCGGCCGCCAGTGGAGTAGCAGCCCGACAATCAGGAACAGAAAGACGTAGTGGTTGAGCTCGAGGACGATCCCCGGGCCGTTCACGGCGACCTGCCGGATCAGATACGCGAAGCCGAGTGTGCAGACGACGATCGTCAGCAGCGGGCTGTATTCGAGCCATTCGCCCGGCGTCTGGCGCGTGCCGATGTTCTGCGTCGCCGGCTGATACTCGACGCCCATCTCCTTCATGCCTTTGGCTTCGGTATCGCCGGGCGCCGAGTAGTAGCTGATCGCCATCGACACGACGATCAGCGCCGCCGCGATGAGCATGCTTTGCCAGAGGCCGAGCGTCTCGCTGAGCGGGATGACGCCGCTGATCCGCTCGATCGCATCCGGCAGTGATGCCGGTGAGGCCATGATGAGCGCGGCCGACGAGGACAGCCCGAGCGCCCAGACGCTTCCAACGCCGAGGTACGCAGCGGCGCCGATCGCACGATAGTCCGAGCCCCGCACGCGATGCGCGACTTCGCGGGCGAGCAGGCCGCTGAAGATGAGGCTGAAGCTCCACGACACCAGCGACGCGAGCATCGAGAAGAGGCCGACGTAGGCGGCAGCGTTCCTGCCGTTGGTCGGAAACGCCGCCAGCCTGCGTATCACGGCATAGATTGGCGGTGACGTCGCCACGGCATAGCCAGTGACGACGATCATCGACATCTGCATCGTGAAGGTGACGAGGTCCCAGAAGCCGGCGCCAAACCACTGCGCGGTCTGCACGAACGAGCTCCCGGTGGCCATTGCCGCGACGAAGACCACCGCGACGGCAGCCAGGGCGAGCGCGAACGCGTCGGGAAACCAGCGCTCGAACCAGTCGGAGAGGCGCAGACCGATGCTGGCAAGTGTTGATGAAACTGGCGTTTCCGGTGTGTGGGGCCGTTCCCTGTGCATCTGCGGCACCTTGCGTCAGCCTTCGTTTCTACGAAATACTTATTAGCTGTTCTTGTCTCTCGGAAGGGCCGTATTGATGCGTCAGATTCGCTGACCAAAGGCCCGAGTGCGACCTGCATTATGGCAAACCTCGGATACATAGGCCTCGGGGCCATGGGCGGCCGGATGGTCGATCGCCTGATGACCAAGGGGCACACCGTCACCGGTCACAACCGTACGAAATCAAAAGCGCAGTGGCTGCTCGACAAGGGCATGAAGTGGGGCAATACGCCGCGCGAGGTCGCGCAGGCCTCCGACGTGATCTTCGTGATGGTCACCGACTCGGCGGCGCTTGAAGGCGTGGCCGAGGGCCCCGACGGCTTCGTTGCCGGTCTTGGTCCCGGCAAGACGGTCATCGACATGAGCACGGTGAGCCCGGTCGTCAGCCGCGAGACCGTCGAGAAGGTTCGCGCGCGCGGCGCCGACATGGTCGACTCGCCGGTCTCGGGCAGCATCAGCACGCTCGAGCAGGGCAAGCTCACGATGATGGTCGGCGGCAAGGTGGAGACCTTCGAGAAGGTCAAGCCGCTCCTGCTCGATGTCGGGATGAAAGCCACGCATGTCGGTGACAACGGTCTGGCGCTGTCGATGAAGATCGCGCTGAACCTCGCGATCACGACACAGATGATCGCGTTCTCCGAGGGCATCCTGCTCGCCGAGAAGGCGGGCATCGACCGCAAGACCGCCGTCGAGGTCTACACCAACAGCGTGCTCGCCTCGCCGCTGATTCAGTATCGCGGCCCCTTCGTCCTCAACATGCCGGAGGAGGCCTGGTTCGACATGAAGATGATGCAGAAGGACACGACGCTGGCGCTCGATCTGGGCCGCCGGCTTGGCGTGGCGATGCCGACCACGGCGGTCGCCAACGAGATGCTGACCGCCGCGCGCGGCCTCGGCCTCGAGAAGAAGGACTGCGCCGCCGTGTTCAACGTGATCGCCAAGCTTTCAGGAGTCCAGGTATGAGCACCGCTGCGACCAAGGCCCCGTCAAAGATCCCGACCGACAAGCTGTTGCGGCTGTACAAGCAGATGGTCGCCATCCGTTTGTTCGAAGAGCGCGTCAACGATCTCTATACGAGAGCGCTGATGCCGGGCCTCGCGCACCTCTACATCGGCGAGGAAGCGATTGCCGTCGGCGTCTGTGAGTCGCTGCGGAAGGACGACTACATCACCAGCACGCATCGCGGCCACGGCCACTGCCTCGCCAAGGGGGCGTCGCCGGATCTGATGTTCGCGGAACTGCTCGGCAAGGAAGCGGGCTACTGCAAGGGCAAGGGCGGCTCGATGCACATCGCCGACCCGGCCACGGGCAACCTGGGCGCGAACGCCATCGTCGGTGGCAGCGCCGGCATCGCAACCGGTGCGGCGTACGCGTCGAAGTATCTCAAGCAGGATCGCGTCGCGGTCTGCTTCTTCGGAGAGGGCGCGCTCGGTCAGGGCCTGCTGTACGAGGAACTGAACCTCGCGCAGCTCTGGAAGCTGCCGGTCATCTTCGTGTGTGAGAACAACGGCTACAACGAGTACACGCACTTCTCGGAGTCAACGGCGGGCGACGTCAGCGCTCGCGCGGACGCCTTCGGGATGGCCAACGAGACGGCCGACGGCCAGAACGTCCGTGAGGTGTTTGCCGTTGCCTCGAAGTACATCGAGCGCGCCCGCAAGGGCGAAGGCCCCGCGTTCCTTCAGTTCAAGACCTACCGCTACCACGGACACCACGTCGGCGACATCGCGCGTGCCTACTACCGCCCGAAAGCGGAAGAGCAGGAGTGGGTGACGCAGCGCGATCCCGTCACGCTTCACGGCCAGTGGTTGATGGACAACGGCGTGGCCGATCGTGCCGCGCTCGACAAGATTCAGGCGGATCTGATTGCCGAAATGGACGCCGCCGTCGAGTTTGCCGTGAACTCGCCGTATCCCGACCCCAGCAAGGTGGACCAGGACATCTATGCCTGAACTAGCAACTGCAGTCAGGGAGCTCTCGTTCGGCGAGGCCATCAAGGAGGCCATCGCCGAGGAAATGCGCCGCGACCCGAAGGTCGTCCTCATGGGCGAGGACGTGGCAGAAGCGGGCACGACCTTCAAGGTGTTGGTGGGCCTCGTCGACGAGTTCGGCAAGGAGCGCATCATCGACACGCCGATCTCGGAAGCCGGCTTCACCGGCCTTGGCGTCGGCGCGGCCATGGCAGGGATGCGGCCGATCGTCGACATCATGTTCGGCGACTTCCTGATGATCATCATGGACCAGGTCGCCAACCAGGCCGCCAAGATTCACTACATGTCCGGCGGCAAGTGGAAGGTGCCGATCGTCATTCGCGCGACGATGGGCGCGACCAGGCGATCGGCGGCGCAGCACTCGCAGTCGCTGCATGCGTGGCCGAGCCACATCCCGGGGCTCAAGGTCGTGGTGCCGTCGACGCCGTACGATGCGAAAGGGCTTTTCAAGGCGGCCATTCGTGAAGACAACCCGGTCGTGATCTTCGAGCACAAGATCAGCTACCGGAAGGTGAAGGGCCACGTGCCCGACGAGGACTACCTCATCCCGCTGGGCGTGGCCGACGTGAAGCGTGAAGGTACGGACATCACGCTCATCGCGCTCAGCAGCATGGTGCAGGTCGCGCTCGGCGCCGCCAAGATGCTCGAAGAGGTTGGCATCAGCGCTGAGGTCGTCGACCCGCGCACGACCTGGCCGCTCGACGAGAAAACGCTGGTTGAATCCGTCAAGAAGACCTCTCGCTGCATCGTCATCGACGAGGGCTATTTCCGCTACGGCATCACGGGCGAGCTGGCGTCGACGATTCAGGAACAAGCGTTCTTCGACCTCGACCAGCCGGTGCGCCGGCTGGGCGCGATGCACGTGCCGATTCCGTTCTCGCCGTCGCTCGAGGATGTGACTGTTCCATCCGAGCGTCAGGTTTTCGATTTAGCACGGCAGATGTGCAACAAGTAGTAAGCGGCATTCAGTACCGCGGAGGACTCCAGTGGCAATAAAGACCTACGGCACGATGGCGGTGGACTGGGAGCGGCGGATCGATTTCGATCGGCTGCGGCGGGACCGGCTCGATCGAATCAAGAGCCTGCTGGCGAAGTCGGAGATGGGCTCGGTGCTCTGCTTCGACATGAACAACGTCCGCTACATCACGGCCACGCACATCGGCACGTGGGCACAGGACAAGATCAGCCGCTTCACGCTGCTGCCGCAGAATGACGAACCGATCCTGTGGGACTTCGGGTCCGCGGCGCGTCACCACCAGCAGAACTGCGACTGGCTGGGCGAGCGGTCACGCGCCGGCATCCCGCTGATGCGCGGCGCGATGACTCCCGAGATGGGGCGCTCCGAGGACGTCGCGCGCAAGATCAGGATCGAGCTGGAGTCTCGCGGCCTGCACAAGGAGCCGGTCGGTGTGGACGTCGTCGAGCCGCCGGTGCTCTTCGCGCTGCAGAAGGAAGGTCTCAATATCGTTGACGGCCAGCAGTTGATGTCGAACGCACGCGAGATCAAGACCGTGGACGAGATCTCGCTGCTCACGCATTCGGCCGCGATGGTCGACGCCGCGTACTACGATCTCTATCGCGCGATGAAGCCGGGCATGCGGGAGAACGACGCGGTCGCGCTGGTCGCGCAGAAGCTCTACGAGATGGGTTCGGAGTACGTCGAAGGCGTCAATGCCATTTCGGCCGAGCGCGCGAGCCCGCACCCGCACGTCTTCTCGGATCGGATGATGCGCCCGGGCGATCCGGTGTTCTATGACATCTTGCACTCTTACATGGGGTATCGCACCTGCTACTACCGCTGCTTCGCGATTGGCTCCGCGTCGCATCAGCTCGTGGATGCCTACAAGCGATGCCGCGACTATCTGGACGCGTCGATCGAGTTGATCCGTCCGGGTCGTTCGACTGCAGAAGTTGCGTCGGTATGGCCGAAGGCGACTGAATTCGGCTTCCCCGACGAGGAAGCGGCGTTCGCTCTGCAGATGGGGCACGGCATCGGGCTGGCAATCTGGGAGAAGCCGATGATCAGCAGGCTCGTCTCGCTCGAACATCCGCACGAGATCAAGCCGGGCATGGTGTTCGCGCTCGAAACGTTCTGGCCGACCAAAGACGGCACGAGTGCGGCGCGTATCGAGGAAGAGATTGTCGTCACCGCCACCGGGCACGAGGTCATCACACGTTTCCCGGCGGAGGAGTTGCTCGTCGCAGGCGCGCCGTTCGTCACGGTAGGTGGGCAACTGCCGCTCGTGCGTGAGACCGAGGCGCCACCCAATCCCGAAGTCGCGAAGATGGTTGCCGCGGCCGCGAAGGCGGAAGTTCCCAAGGGCGAAAAAGTCGGAGCGGGTCGCTAATGCCAGTCAGTGTCGTCATGCCTGCGCTCGAGATGGCGCAGGAAACGGGCAAGCTGGTTTCGTGGAAGAAGAAGGAAGGCGAGCAGGTCAAGAAAGGCGAGATGCTGCTCGAGGTCGAGACCGACAAGGCGGTGGTCGAGATCGAAGCGGGCGGCGACGGCGTGCTGTCGGGCGTGACCGCGAAGGTCGGCGACGTCGTGCCAGTCGGTCAGACGATCGGGTGGCTGCTCAAACCAGGTGAGGCGCTGCCCACAGGCGGGGCGCAAGCGCAGAGCGGCCGCAAGATGGATTCAGCGCCGGCGGCCGCAGCGGCTGCAGCTGCGCCGGCGGCTCCCGAGCCGGTGTCTGTTGCCGGCGCGAAGATCTCACCGAAGGCGCGACGTCTCGCGCGCGAGCATGGCGTAGACATCGCGAGGTTGAAGGGATCCGGCTCCGGCGGAGAGATCCTCGCCGAGGACATCCTCAAGGCCGCGCAGGCGGCAAGTGGACCAGCCGCCGTTCCATCGGCGCCCGCGCTGGCTCCCGCGCCCGTCGCCGCTCGACCCGCGACGCCAGCGCCAGCGGTTCCGGCTGGTCCAGCCGATGCCGTCAGCTCAATCGGCCGCATCATGGCCGAGCGGACGACGCAGAGCTGGACAACTGTTCCGCACTTCTTCGTTGCTCGCGATCTCGATGCAACCGTCCTCAATGCCACGCGCGAAGGCCTCATCCCGGCGATTGAGAAGTCGCACGGCGTAAAGATCACGCTGACCGATTTGATGGTCGCCGGGGTTGCCCGCGCGCTGAAGCAGTTCCCGCGCATGAACGGCAGCTGGGTCGGGAGCGCCGTCTCACTCAACGCTGACGTCAACGTGGCGCTGGCGATGGCCGTCGAGAACGCGGTCGTGACGGCGGTGATTCGCAATGCGGACAAGCTGCCGCTTGGTGCGATCGCAAAGCAGCGCAAGGAATTGTCCGAACGAGCGAAGGCGAACAAGCTTCAGCCGGCCGACATCTCCGGCGCGACATTCACGATCAGCAACCTCGGCATGTTCGGCGTGGACGCGTTCACCGCGATTATCGTTCCGCCCCAAGCGGGGATTCTCGCAGTTGGCGCGGCTACGGATCGGGTCGTGGCGGTCGACGGGATGATTGCGATTCGTCCGATGATGACGCTCACGCTGTCTTCGGACCACCGCATCATCGACGGCGCCCGCGCCGCGCAGTTCATGCAGGAGGTCGTCGCGACGTTGTCGGATCCGGGCAAGTGGCTTGCGTGATACACACGTAGGGCTATGAATCTCGGACTCAAAGGACGAAACGCTCTGGTGACCGGTGCCAGCAAGGGCATCGGCAAGGCGATCGCGCGTGGTCTCGCCGACGAAGGGGTCAACCTCGTCCTGCTCGCCCGCGGCGTGGAGGAGCTCGAGAAGTCGGCCGCTGAGATCTGCAAGGCGACCGGCGTTCGCGTGGTCACTGTCCCCACCGACATGCGCGAGACGGCCGCGGTCAAGGCGGCCGCCGAACGCGCCGCGACCGAATTCAAGTCCGTTCACATCCTCGTCAACAACGCCGGTGGACCGATCAAGCGCCAGGAGCGGCAGATCACCTGGCCGGACACCGACTGGATGGACGATGTGAACATCAAGACGATGGGGATGCTGCGAATGATCCAGGCGCTCTTGCCGATCATGCCCACCGACGGCACCGGCAGGATCGTCAACATCAGCGGCATCGCCGGCTCGAGCGTCTTGTCGGCAGCGTTGACACATGGGCTGAACAACTCGGCGATGAATCACGTGACGACCTACCTGGCGCAGGACCTCTCTGCTTCGCGTATCACGGTCAACTCAGTGATTCCCGGGTTGATCGCGACCGAGTGGCGCCAGGGCTGGGCCGAGAACATGGGTCGCCAGCGCGGCCAGACCACGCAGCAGTTCCTTGACGACACTTGTCGCGACTGGGGCATCCCGTCGCGGCGGTGGGGCACAATGGAAGAAGTCGCCGACGTCGTCACGTTCCTCGCATCGGACCGCGCGAGTTACGTCAACGGCGCGCGCATCACCGTCGACGGCGGCTACACGATCAATACGCGGAGCTCGTAGAGTTTTCGGACCGTGTTACGCCCAGATCTCGGCGTCGGTCGGCGCCTTGCGGGTGGTGATGACCTTGCCGATACGCGAGACGTTCATCAGGTGCTTGTAGTCCAGGTTCTCTGAAATCGAGTTCCCACCCCACGAGCCGCAGCCGAGTGTCGTCGTCGGGGCAAAGCCGTTGGTCAACGATCCGCCCGCGGTCAGTGCGGACGGCTGGTTGACGACCAGCCTGCTGATTGGCAGTTCCAGTCCCGCGCTCCGGATGTGGGCCTCGTCGTTCGAGTGCACCGCTGCCGAATGGCCGGCCCCTTCGACCAGGAGGTTGGCCTTGGCATTCGCCACCGCTTCCGAGAAGTCCTTGTAGGGCAGGATCGCGACGACCGGACACAGCTTCTCCTTCGCCAGGACGTCGTCAGCGCCGGCACCGCTGGCCGGCAGCAGGATGATCCGGGCGGTCGCGGGAACGTCGATGCCGATCATCGCCCCGATCTCACGACAGGATCTGCCGACGACGTCCTTGTTCAGGCGGCCTCCAGGAAACACGAGATCCCGGAATTTCTGGATGACCGCCGCGTCCTCGGTGAACCACACTTTGCCGGTCGCCTCGAACGAATCCACGACTTCGTCGTACTGCTCCACGGGAGCGAAGACGAACTGCTCATGCGAGCAGATGATGCCGTTGTCGAACGATGCACCGGTCACGATCTTCTCGGTCGCTTCCTTGATGTTGACGCCACGATCGATGATGACCGGCACGTTCCCCGCGCCCACGCCAAACGAGGGCTTGCCCGAGGAGTAGGCCGACTTCACCATCGCGCCGCCGCCCGTCGCCACCACGACGTCGACGACCTTCATCAGTTCCTGCGTCGTCTCGACCGAGCCGTTGACGACGGTCTGAATGAGGTTATCGGGTCCCCCGTGGGCCTTCACGATCTTCATGAACTCCTGCGTCAGGTGCAGCGCGCACTTTTCTGCCTTGGGATGTGGCGCGAAGATGACGGCGTTGCCCGTCTTGAGGGCGAACATGCCGTTGCACATCGGCGTGACGATCGGGTTGGTGATCGGCGTCACCGCGCCGACGACACCGACCGGCTTGGCGACAAACACCATGTTGTTCTCGGGATCTTCGCCGATGACGCCGCGTGATTTCTTGTCCTTCAGGTTGTTCCAGATGACCCGGGCCTTGCCCTTGTTCTTCAGGATCTTGTCCTCGACGACCCCGATGCCGGTTTCTTCCACGGCCATCTTTGCCAGCATCTCTGCGTTGTCGTAGACGTACTTGCCGATGCCCTTGACGATGGCGTCGACCTGCTCCTGAGAGAACGATTCGAAGGCGGCCTGCGCGACACGGGCGTTGGCAACGAGCTGTTGCGCCTGGGTATTGGTAGTCGTCTGGGGGTCCTGGACGCAGGTACTCATGGTCTTTTCCTCGGTGTGTCGTCCGAACTGGTCGGACCGGACAAAACCCAATTGTACCGGATCGACGGCCGTCTGGCGCCGGGCACCTTCTGCCGGTGGCTGGGTTGGGCGGCGAGGGACTGGTCGATGAGCTGTGGCCGTGGACCGAGGACCAGAGACCCTACGCGCGTGCGACTGTCGCCTGATTGCGGCTCAGCACCAGCCACACCGCGATCCCCACCGCGGGCAGGAGAGCGATCAGCCAGAAGATCTCTTCCCACCGCTGATCGTTCATCCAGTTCGACCACGGGCCGATCGCGCGCAGCAGCACGAAGTTGACCAGCGACCAGGAACCGGACGCGATGCCTGACATCATCGCCGCCTGCTCGCGAGGGAAAGCATACGACCCGACCTTCAGCGCGACCATCTGGAAGCCGCCGCCGATGAACGTCGAGAACGAGATGAGCGCGATCGCCAGCGGCACCGACGTCGTCCACGTCGTCATCCCGAGCGTCAGCGAGGCGATCGTCAGCAGCATGAACATGCCGATCGGTCGCGGGTTGTTCGCAGCGTAGCGATCGGCGGCCCATCCCCAGAAGAAATACCCGATGCCCCATGTCAGCGGCGGGATCCAGACGAGCCCGTTGACGTCGGACTGCGTCAGCTGCAGGCGCTGGTTCAGGTAGAGCGCGACGATCGTCAGGATTGGGCCGGGGGAAATCGCCGGCAGCGCGTAGCTGAATACGAGTGCCCAGACACGGCGCTCGAACAGGTTCGGCCACGTCATCTTCGAAGGCCTGGCGGTGACCGTGGGAAGGAATGGCGGTCGCGCGATGGCGGCCCAGATCACCAGCCAGGCGAGACCGAGCGCGCCCGTCGCCAGGAAGGCGATTCGCCACCCGTACTGAATGGCCAATGGCCCGAGCAGGAGGGGCATCATCACCGCGCCAATCGTCCCGCCGCTGAACGACAGCGCGATGCCGCGCGCGCGCATGTTGGCCGGCAGCGATTCGACTGCCGTTCGTAACCCTCCCGGGAACGTTGCGCCTTCGCCGAATCCGAGAACCGCGCGAGCGAGAGCGAACCCCACGAAGGTCGCCATCCACGCATGCGACATGCTGGCGACCGTCCAGATTCCCACGGCGAGCAACATCCCGACGCGCAGTCCGACGAAATCGAGCACCGAGCCCCACACCGGGTTGCTCAACGTGTAGGCGAGGAAGAAGAACGACGCCGCGTCGGTGAAGTTCTGCGCAGTCAGGCCCGTGTCCGCCAGGATCGTCGGCGCCAGGATCGCGAGGACCTGACGATCGACGAACGACAGCCACGAGCACAGCGCCATGCCGATGCAGGGCACCCACATGCGCCACCCGGCAGCCTGTGCCGTCGCGCCAGCCGTACGAACCGTCGTCGGTGTGCTCATCGTGACTGCTATGCCTCTAGTGCCTGACCGCTGCGGTCCGGGAGCGTGAAGATCAGAAGCGCCGCGAGCACGAAGAACGCCGACGTGATGCTGAGGGCGACCCCGATGCCGATGCCGAACGTCGTGGCGAGCGCTCCGATGGTGAACGGCGCAATGGCGCCTGCCATGCGTCCGATGTTGTAGCTCGTGCCCTGCCCCGTGGCGCGGACCGCCGCGGGATACAACTCCGCGACGAAGCCGCCGAACATGCTGAAGTAGCCGTACCCGAAATATCCAACCAGCGGTCCGAGCACCAGCAGCATCGTCGCGTTGCCGGCCATCTGGCCGTAGACGGGAACGACGATCGCGGCAGCGAGCATGTAGAGCACGAATGCCTGACGACGCCCGATCAGGTCCGCAATGAAGCCGAACGTCAGGTATCCGAGGTAGGCGCCGATCTGCACGGGAATGAGCCACCACAGGGAACTGACGATGCCCATCCCGGCGCCGCCCTGTTCGATCGGCCGCGCCAGGAATGCGGGCAGCCAGAAGAACACGCCCCAGTTGGCGAACTGCACCGACGCGCCAATCAGAATGATGAGGAGGGTTCGGCCCAGTAGTTTCGGCCCGAAAATCTCGGCGAACGGATTCTTGCCGCCGGGGGACCGGCGCTTCTGCGTCCACGCTTCCGGTTCTTTGATGTGGCGCCGAATCCAGATCGTGAAGAACGCCGGCACGACGCCGACGAGGAACAGCACGCGCCACCCCTCGTTTCCGAAGGCCGGTACGCCGAGAATCAGCGCGCCTGATATGGCCGCCAGCATGTAACCAAGCGCCCAGCCCGACTGCATGATGCTGATGGCTTTGTTGCGCAGCGCCGCCGGCCACGTCTCGCTGACCAGCACCGCGCCCGACGCCCACTCACCACCCATGCCGATGCCGAGCAGTGCACGCCACAACAGAAGCTGAATGACCGTCTGCGAACTGGCCGCGCCGAGCGATGCCAGCGAGAAGATCAGGATGGTCGCCATGAGCGCCCGCGTACGGCCGAAGCGATCGGCGACGTAGCCGAAGATCGTCCCGCCCACGCCGGACATGATGAGCGTGACGGTTCCGAGCATGCCCGCCACGTCGTCGCCGAACCCGAAGTACGCGCGCAGTTGCTGAACGGCCACGGTGTAGAGCATGAAGTCCATGGCGTCGAGCATCCAGCCGAACTTCGCGGCCAGCAGGACCTGCCACTGCTCTCGCGTGACCGTGCGATACCACGGCACGTCGGTGCCAACGGCGGTCGCAGTCTGTGTTGCTCGAGCCTCCATGAACCCTGACTACCCTCCGCACTCAGTAAGCGCCAGCCGACTGCAGCGGCCCGCAGCCCGACGAGCTATCCGCTGAAGTCCGTAGACCGTAGCCCGAGCGTCGTGATGCGGTCAAGCCGCGCACCCCTCGACTTGGCAAACCGCTACAATGCGATGTTCGTCTCTTGTCGACCGGGTCAGCCGGGAAAGGAGCAAGGAATGTCGGTAGCTGTCGGCGCCAAGGCGCCAGATTTCACCCTTCCGAATCAGGATCGAGAGTCCGTCACCCTCAGCGAGCAGTTGAAGAAGGGGCCCGTGGTCCTGGCGTTCATGCCGGCGGCGTTCAGCGGCACCTGCACCGTCGAGATGTGCACGTTTCGCGACTCGGCCTCCGAGTTGAACAAGGTCAATGCCACCGTGCTGGGGATCACGGTCGACACGTTCTTCGCGCTCAAGGCATGGGGCGACGCGCAGGACTTGAAGTTTCCCCTGCTCAGCGACTTCAACAAGGACGTGATCCGCAAGTACGGCGTCGTCAACCCCGACATGATCGGGCTGAAGGACATCTCGAAGCGTGCAACCTTCGTGATCGATCGCGGCGGTGTCGTGCGACACGCCGAAGTTCTCGAGGATGCGCGCAACGAGCCGAACTACAGCCAGGTAAAACAGGCGCTCGCGAGTCTCTAAACGAAACACGTCAACGCCCAACCTCCAACTCCCAACTTCCAAGAATTCGTTGATTGGGAATTGGATTTTGGAAGTTGGGAGTTGACTGGCACTCTCACGCTCTTGGGTCACTGCCCAGAAGCAAGAATTCCCGATACCATCTTTCGTCACCCTGCGTTTACACAATGTTCGTCGATGCCTGACACCGCTGTTGCGACTGCGGAGCGCACACTTCCACACAATCTCGAGGCCGAACGTTCGGTTCTCGGCGCGATTCTGGTCCACAACGACGCATTCAATCTCGCAGCACAAGTCATCGACAGCGGCGACTTCTATCGCGATGCGCATCGCCGGATCTTCGATCGCATGGTCGCCCTCAACGAGCGGCACGACGCGATCGATTTCGTCACACTGAAAGAAGAGCTGGCGCGCGCAGGCGAGCTTGACGAGGTCGGTGGACCTGCCTATGTCGCCGCGCTTGCCGACGGGGTGCCGCGCGCGACCAACGTCGAGTACTACGCGCGCATCGTCAAAGAGAAATCAACGCTGCGTAACCTGATTTACGCGGCGAGCAAGATCGTCACCAACGCGTACGAGGCCGATCAGGAATCGGACGTCATCCTCGACGAGGCCGAGAGCGCGATCTTCGCGGTGGCCGACGACCGGCTCAAGGCCGGCTTCGTCTCGATGCGGGATCTGGTCAAGGACAGCTTCCCGAAGATCGAAAAGCTCTTCGAGCAGAAACGCCTGATCACCGGCGTGCCCACCGGATTTGTCGACGTCGATGAGATGACGCGTGGCCTCCAGGCAGGCGACCTCATCATCGTGGCCGCCAGGCCGTCGATGGGGAAGACCAGCCTGGTGCTGAACATCGCGCAGTACGTCGCCGCACAGGAGGACCACGTCGTCGGGTTCTTCAGCCTTGAAATGTCGAAGGAGTCGCTGTTCCTTCGCCTGTTGACCTCGGAGGCGCAGATCGACGGGCATCGCCTGATGAGCGGCGCCATCGGCGGCAACGACTACCATCGCATCTCGCACGCGCTCGAGAAGCTGAACTCGATGAAGCTCTTCATCGACGACACGGCGAGCATCGGCGTGCTCGAAATGCGCGCCAAGTCGCGTCGCCTGCAGTCCGAGCACGGGCTCAGTCTGATCGTCATCGACTACATTCAGCTGATGAGCGGCCGTGGGCGATTCGAGAATCGCACTCTCGAGCTCGCGTCGATCTCGCGCTCGCTGAAGGGACTGGCCAAGGAACTGAACGTCCCGATCATCGTGTTATCGCAGTTGAGCCGCGCTCCGGAGTCGCGGTCCGACCACCGCCCGCAGCTGTCCGATCTGCGCGAATCGGGAGCTCTCGAGCAGGACGCCGACGTCGTCGTGCTGATCTACCGGGACGATGTGTACAACCGCGATCCGAACAGCCCTGATGCCGGGACCGCGGAGCTGATTCTGGCCAAGCAGCGTAACGGGCCGACCGGCGTGGTGAAGCTGGCCTTCCTGCGAGAGCAGACGCGGTTCGCCAATCTCGCCCAGGGTTCTTGACGCATTGTTGATTTCCAGATCTTGGATTTGATGATGGGTTGGTGATTTGTTGATTGCGAATCGTTGATTTGTTGCGGGATCGACGATCGAGCCACAATTCACCAATCTCCGTTCACCAATCGAAAACGAATCAACAATCAAAGATCGCTACATCGACAATGATTCGCAGCACTGTCGCCCGCGTCGACCTCGATGCGCTGAAGAGAAACTTCGTTAACATCCGGCAATACCTGTCAACTGAAGCAGGGCAAACCCCGCCTGCCGTCATAGGCGTCGTCAAAGCGAACGCCTACGGTCATGGTGCTCCTCGCGTCGCGCTCGCGCTCGAGGAAGCGGGCGCGACGATGCTGGCGTGCGCGGACATCGAAGAGGGCATCGTCTTGCGGCAGGCCGGTGTGCGTGCGCCGATCCTGGTGTTCGGTGCGCTCAGTGTCAGCGACCTCGACGGGCTCTTCGAGTTCTCACTGACGCCAACGATCTCCACTCCCGGTGCCGCCCGTGCGGTGCAGACGGCTGCGGAGCGCCATCGCTCGTCGATCGGCTACCACCTGAAGATCGATACCGGCATGAACCGGCTGGGTTTCCGGCACGACAATCTCCGCCGCACCCTGCCGGAGCTCCTGGGCAGCCCGAGTTTGAAACTCGAGGGCGTCTACACGCATTTCGCGTCGGCAGACATGCCCGAGAGCCCGCTCTTCAACAGCCAGCGAGAGCGGTTCGAAGACGCCTGGCGCGTGGTTGAGGGCCTCATCTCGGACTCGAGCGTGCGTACATCGAAATCCGGAGCTCGCGTCATACGCCATGCGTGTAACAGCGCCGCGTTGTTGCGCGACTCGCGTGTGTGGTACGACGCCGTTCGGCCCGGCCTGCTGTTGTTCGGGATCGTTCCGCCGCCGCTCGCGACGACGATCGAGCTGACACCGGTGATGTCGCTGAAGAGCCGCGTCGTCGCGGTCAAGGGATTGCGGCCGGGCGAAGGCGTCGGCTACGGGTGGCAGTATCAGGCGGCGGAGCCGCGCACCGTCGCCGTCGTGCCTGCCGGTTACGCGGATGGCGTGGACACCCGCCTGTGCGGACGTGGTCACGTGCTGATTCGTGGTCATCGCGTGCCGATCATCGGCGCCGTCTCGATGGACATGTTGACGGTCGACGTGACCAGCCTGCTGGAAGTGCGGCCAGGCGATGAAGTCGTGCTTCTCGGGAGTCAGGGCCAGGAGAGCTGGCAGCGGATCGACGCGCGCGAGATGGCCGCCGCGATTGGTACGATCCCATGGGAGATCGTCTGTCGTCTCGGCACGCGGATTGAAAGACAATACGAGTAGAACTCCCAACTCCAACTCCCAACTCCCAATTCCCAACTTCCAAGTTGGAGGTTGGAGGTTGGAAGTTGGAAGTTGGAAGTTGGAAGTTTGATCGATGAAATCCCCCAAAGTCGTATTTGTCTGCCAGGAATGCGGCGCACAGGCGCCCAAGTGGATGGGCCGCTGCACCGAGTGCGGCGCCTGGAACTCGCTCGTCGAGGAGCGGACCGAATCACCCGCAGCCGCGCCATCGAACAACCGGTTCTCGCAATTTTCCACATCCTCCACGGCACGTTTGTACGCAGAAGTCGAGATGTCGCACGGCGTGCGCCTCTCGACCGGCATCGACGAGTTCGATCGTGTGCTGGGCGGTGGCGTCGTCCCAGGCTCTCTCATTCTGCTGGGTGGCGAGCCGGGCATCGGCAAGTCGACGCTGCTGCTGCAGGCCGCCGCGCACTTTGCGCGCGCCGTTGGTCCGGTCCTCTACGCATCGGCGGAAGAGTCCGAGCACCAGGTGAAGAGCCGCGGGGATCGCCTCGGTGTTGGCGAGACGCCGCTGTATCTGCTCTCCGAGACGTGCATCGAACGGATTCTCGAAGAGGTCGCACGATTGTCGCCGGCGCTGGTCGTGGTCGATTCCGTGCAGACGGTGTGGTCCAACAAGTTCCAGTCGGCCCCCGGCAGCATCGGGCAGGTCCGCGAGGCCGCGACGCAGTTTCTCTTTGCCGCCAAGAATCAGAATATTCCGACCGTGCTCGTTGGCCACGTCACGAAGGACGGCAGCCTCGCCGGGCCCAAGGTGCTCGAGCACGTTGTCGATACCGTCCTGTACTTCGAGGGGGAACGCCATCACTCGCATCGCGTGGTGCGAGCGGTGAAGAATCGCTTCGGCGCCGTCAGCGAGCTCGGCGTTTTCGAGATGACAGGTACAGGGCTGCGCCCGGTTCCCAACCCATCGCGACTATTTCTGTCGGAACGAGCATCGGGCGCACCGGGTTCAGCCGTGGTCTGCTGCGTTGAAGGCTCGCGGCCGATCCTCGTCGAGGTGCAGGCGCTGGTCAGCACCAGCACGTATGGCACCCCCAGGCGCATGGCCATCGGCATCGATCAGAATCGCCTGGCGCTGTTGCTGGCGGTGCTGGAAAAGCGGGCTGGATTGTCGCTCGCCGGCGATGACGTCTATGTAAACATCGCGGGGGGGATGACCATCGACGAGCCGGCCGCCGACCTGAGTGTCGTGGCCGCGGTGGCGTCGAGCGTGCGGAATCGGGCTCTGTCCGACTCCACCGCCGTGTTCGGCGAAGTGGGGTTGAGCGGTGAGATCAGGGGCATTCCACAAGCTGCACTTCGTGTGAAAGAGGCGGCCCAGATGGGGTTCAGCCGGGTGATTCTTCCTGCCGGGAACGTCGATCCTGCTGATAACCTGCATGGTGACGGGCGGTGTGAACTGGTAGGGGTGCGAACAGTCGGCGAAGCACTCGACGAGCTGATCGCTTGATTTTCAGGCCGGGCGGCTCTAAGGTTCACTCATTCTGACCCCGTCTGGATCGTAGCTGACCCCTTGGAGTCCGTTATGCCGTGGTTCGTGCTCGCACGTGTCTTGTTCATTGCGGCCGTTGGTTATTCCGCATTTCAACTCCGGCCGCTGCTCGGTGACCCGATTCTCAACACCGTCTTCGGTGTCGTACTGGGCCTGCTCATCGTGGCCTTCGAGGTACGACTCAAGAACATCTCCGTCACGCACATGGTGGGTGCGTTGCTTGGCGGGGCGGTGGGGCTGCTTGCGGCAAAGACCATCGGTGCTGCCCTGTACTGGGCCAACCTGAGCGACGGACGCGTCGTCTTCCTGCATAGCGTCATCCTGCTCGCGTTGCCGTATCTCGGGCTCGTCATCGGGGGGCGCAAAGGGGACTGGCTGGAGCCGGAAAATCTCATCAACCTGTTCCGGACCGCCGGCCCGCGAAAGCGCTACAAGGTTCTCGATACGAGTGTGATCATCGACGGCCGCATTGCCGACATCTGTGAAACCGGTTTCATGGACGGTACTTTGGTGATCCCGCAGTTCGTGCTCAAGGAGCTGCAGCTCGTTGCCGACTCCTCGGATTCGATGAAGCGCAACCGCGGCCGGCGTGGGCTCGACATCCTGCAGAAGATCCAGAAGATGGCCGGCGTGGACGTCACGATCTCCGACATGGACTTCCCGGACGTGCGCGAGGTCGACCTCAAGCTGATCGAACTGGCGCGTGCGCTGCAGGGCAAGATCGTTACCAACGACTTCAACCTGAACAAGGTGGCGCAGCTTCGCGGTGTCGAGGTGCTCAACATCAACGAGCTGGCGAACTCGCTGAAGCCGGTCGTCCTCCCCGGCGAGATCATGAAGGTCTTCATCCTGAAGGAAGGCAAGGAATACAACCAGGGTGTGGCCTACCTCGATGACGGCACGATGGTCGTTGTCGACAACGCCCGCAAGATGATCGGGAGAACGATCGACGTCGTGGTGACGAGCGTGCTTCAGACCACGGCGGGCAAGATGATCTTCGGTCGGTTCATCGAGTCGGGTACCGTGCCGGCCGCACCGCCTTCGAACGTCGTCTCGACCGACACCGACACCAGTCGGCGCCCGCGCCCGCAGGTGCCACCGTCGGCGGCTGCTGCAGGGAAGTAACTCTGAATGCAGAATGCAGAATGCAGAAACGAGACACGGACTCTGCGCACCGTTCACCGTTCATTCTGAATTCTGCATTCTGAATTCTGCATTTCGATGATCCCCCCCTATCACTGGTGGCGGACGGTGTTCTTTCTGATCCCGTCCATCGCCGTGTACACGATCGCGCTCGGGACGCTATCGATCGCATCGAGCGTGTTCGAGCGCAACGGTCACTTCGCACATTGGTGTGCGCGGACCTGGTCGCGCCTCATCCTGGTGACGACCGGTGTGCGCGTCGACGTCACCGGGCTCGACCGTCTCGAGCCCGGGCGGACCTACGTGTTCGTCTCCAATCACCAGAGCATCTACGACATTCCCATCCTGTTCTGGTCGCTGCCGTATCAATTGCGAATCATGGCGAAGGAATCGCTCGGGAGCATTCCATTCCTGGGCTGGCACCTCCGGCGCACCGGCCACATGCTCGTCGATCGTCGTCACCCTGACCGCTCGAGGATCTTCGGATGGGCCTCGCGTCTGACGACGGATGGGCTTTCGCTCATCGTCTTTCCGGAAGGCACGCGCAGTCGCGACGGACGTGTGGCGCGGTTCAAGGGTGGCGGTTTCCTGCTGGCGCTCCAGGCCGGTCTGCCGATCGTGCCGCTGTCGATCATCGGGAGCCGTCACGTGATGTTGAAAGGGCGGCTGGCAACGTATCCCGGCGCGGTGCGGCTCGTGGTGCACGATCCGATCGACACGCGCGAGCTGTCGGGGCTCAATCCGAAAGAATTCGGCGAACGCGTCCGGCTGGTCATTGCACCCGATGCCGAGTCCGACGTCGATACAGTGCCGCCCGATGTCGATGCGCTTCACGCTCGCGCCTGACCTCGCAGCGATCGTTCGCCCCGGTGTCCTCTGGCTCGAAGGGGCGGCGGTCGTCGATCGCGATACGCGTCTCAACGCGCCGCTCGCGGCCGCCGAGGCTGCCATCCGCACGAGCCCTCCGGAAGAGATCGCCGCGGTGCGGACGATGTACAAGCGCGTTGGGCTCGATCCCACGAAGACGCGCCCCTCATCTGAAGCGCTGCTGCGCAGAGTGCGCCGGGGCGATGCACTTCCACGCATCAACTCCATGGTCGACGTGTGCAACTGGTGCTCGCTCGAGTTCCAGTTGCCGTATGGCCTCTACGATGCCTCACGGATTGAGGGAGACGTGGCGTTGAGGATGGGGCGGGAAGGGGAATCGTACCCCGGCATTCGCAAGGACGACGTCAATGTTGGCGGTCGCATCACGCTGGCCGACAACACGGGTCCGTTCGGAAATCCCACGTCCGATTCGGCCAGGACGATGGTGACGACGGAGACGGTGCGCGCGCTGCTGGTCGTGTTTGCGCCACGCGATGTCGATACGCGTCGTCTTACGACCGTGCTCGACATGACGTCGAGCCGGATGTCCGAGTTCACGGGTTGCCGCGAGAGTGCGAGAGAGATCGCGTAGGTCTGTCCGGCTAAAGCCGGACACTACGCCTGCTGGTCCGGCTGGAGCCGGACACTACGATCGTACGATCGCTACGACAGCCACTGAATCGCCACGAAGATCAGCCAGCCGATGAACACGACGGCCGCCGCGCGCAGCGTGCTGACATAGTCAAGCGCCTGGCGGACGGCAACGATCGTGGCCGCAAGGAGCCAGAACGCGACCACGGTGCCGACCACGGCGTCGAGCAGGGGAAGAAACGCAAAGAAGGCAAACAGGTTCGGCGCGTACGCGTACCCGATCACGCGGAGCAGTTCGCCCATGTTGGTGCGCGTCTGCGGCTCGGGCAGGAGCTTCGCCCCGATGAACCACGTGACCGCCGCCCACATCACCCATCCGATCAGGCCGCCCAGCGTCTCGCGCAACAGGCCGACAGACCCGAGTCGAACCCCTGCTCCCAGCCCGGCCGCCAGACTGCCGGCAACGACGACCAGGAGCGCCTGGGTGTTTGCGCCCGTGTCCGCCTCGATTTCTTCGAAGGTGCGGGAGTCGAGGATGAGCACGCCTTTCAGGCGTTGAACGAACGTCATGTACGTTCAGTCTACTTCGCTCCCAGTGGCAGGGCAGCACGTCCACGACTTAGAATCGAGATCCTGAGTGCAGTCCCTTTGCATGTATCAGCCGTGATCGCGGCGGGTGGCCGCGGTCTTCGCTTCGGCGCCGCGCAACCCAAGCAGTTCCTGTCGCTCGGGGGACGATCGATTCTCGAACGTGCCGTCGACGTGTTCCGCCACTGCGACGTCGTCACTGACCTGGTGGTGGCGCTGCCGCCTGAGCTCGCCGACGATCCGCCGGCATCCTTGCTCGCACCTGGCAAGCGGCTCGAGATCGTTGCCGGGGGTGCGCGGCGACAGGACTCCGTGGCGCATGCGTTCGCGCGCGTGAGCGATCGTGCGGACATCGTCGTGATTCACGACGCCGCACGCCCCTTCGTGACCGACGATACGATCCGGCGCACGGTTGCGGCCGCGGCGGAGACCGGGGCGGCGATCGCGGCACTCGCCGCGCGAGACACCGTCAAGCGTGCGGGTGAGGACGGCATCGTGACGACCACGCTGCCGCGCGAAGAGATCTATCTGGCGCAGACGCCACAGGCGTTTCGCACGTCTGTGCTGAAGGAGGCGTTGGCGCTTGGCGTTGATGCGACCGATGAAGCCATGCTCGCCGAGCAGGCCGGGCATGCCGTTCAGATCGTCGAAGGCGATCCGCGCAACATGAAGATTACGACCCCGGCGGATCTCGCCATGGCCGAACGCCTGCTCGGATTGACGCCTCCCGCCGCAGCCGCCATGCGGATCGGCAACGGTTACGATCTTCACCTCCTGGTCGCGGGGCGCCCCCTCGTGCTCGGAGGCGTGACGATTCCGTTCGACAAGGGACTGCTGGGACACTCCGATGCCGACGCGATCTGCCACGCGGTGACCGACGCGATACTGGGCGCCGCCGGGGCGGGCGACATCGGCCGTCACTTTCCGGACAACGATCCCGCGTGGAAAGGGGCGAACAGTGTCGACCTGTTGCGGCGAGCGATGGCGATGGTCAAGAGTTCGGGGTTTGGAATCGTGAACGTGGACGTGGTCGTCATCGCGCAGAAGCCGAAGCTCGTTCCCTACATCGATGGGATCCGGACGAACCTGGCCGCGGCGCTCGAGTGCGACGCGTCTCAAATCAGCGTGAAGGGGAAGACCAACGAAGGCGTGGATTCGATGGGCTCGGGCGCGTCGATCGCCGTGCATGCCGTAGCGCTGCTGGTGCGGCAATGAGACTGCGATTCGCTCCAAGCCCCACGGGGCAGCTCCATGTCGGCAACGCGCGCACCGCGCTCTTCAACTGGCTGCTCGCGCGCGGGCAGGGAGGCACCTTCGTCCTCCGCATCGAGGACACCGATGTCGAGCGTTCGACCCGTGAGTCGGAGCTGGCGATGCTCGACGATCTGCGCTGGCTGGGACTGGAGTGGAACGAAGGCGTCGACGCCGGCGGCGACTACGGGCCCTATCGTCAGACGGAGCGGTTGCACATCTATCGCGCGCACGCCGTCGAGTTGATGGCGAAGGGGCACGCGTATCACTGCTTCTGCTCGCCACAGCAGCTCGAAGACGATCGGCACGCCGCGCTGCGCGCGGGGCGGCCGCCGCAGTATGTCGGGCGTTGTCGCGAGATTCCGCGCGCTGACGCGCGTCGCCGCGTCGAGAACGGTGAACCCGCAGCCATCAGGTTTCGCGTGCCCGATCGCCGCGAGGGCCAGGAAGTGAGCTTCAACGATCTGGTTCGCGGGCACGTGCGCTTTGGGACCGACGTCATTGGCGACCCGGTCATCGTCCGCGCCGGCGGCGTTCCCGCTTACAACTTTGCTGTCGTCGTTGACGATGCCCTGATGGGGATCACGCACGTGGTGCGCGGAGAAGATCACATTTCGAACACACCGCGTCAGATCTTGATCTACGAAGCGTTTGGCTGGCGACCGCCGCTCTTTGCGCACGTGTCGCTCGTGCTCGGGCCGGATCATGCGCCGCTCTCGAAGCGGCACGGCGCGACGTCGGTGAAGGAATTCCGTGACCGCGGCTTTCTTCCCGAGGCGCTCACAAACTACCTTGCGTTGCTGGGCTGGTCTCCCGGCGAAGGTG
Source organism: Acidobacteriota bacterium (assembly GCA_032156805.1). Classification (GTDB taxonomy): domain Bacteria; phylum Acidobacteriota; class Vicinamibacteria; order Vicinamibacterales; family UBA2999; genus Gp6-AA40. The sequence goes on along the minus strand of JALDXQ010000112.1, from coordinate 1,562 downwards.
AGGAGCTCGTGCCGATCGAGGTGCTGGCTGGCCGCTTCCGGATCGAGAACGTCGGCCACAGCGCTGGCGTCTTCGACGTAGACAAGCTCTCCTGGGTCAACCGCCACTATCTCAAGGCCGCGGCCCCCGAGCGGCTCGCGCGATTGTCGGTTCCGTACCTGCGTCAGCACGAGTGGGTGACAGAGCCGACGCCGGCCGATGTCGCGTTCCTCGAGAAGGTCATCCCGCTGGCGGCCGCGTCGGTCGATCGACTCGAACAGATTCCGGCGCGCCTGGCGTTTCTCTTCGACTACTCGGCTGCGCGGGCGCTCGACAATCCGAATGTTCGTGCGGAAGCGTTGGCCGCTCGCAGCGTCGTCGACGCTCTTGCCGAGGAGTTGCGCTCATCGGACCGCCTGCGCGACAAGGACGTGTTTCGCGCTGCCGCGACGCGCGTGCGCGAGCGCACGGGTCAGAAAGGGAAGGCGCTCTTTCATCCGATTCGATTGGCGCTCACCGGCGAGACCGAAGGGCTCGAACTGGATCTGGCCGTGCCGGCGATTGAAGCAGGAGCATCGCTCCGGGCGTCTGCCATCAGGCCGATTTCCGGCGCCGCCGAGCGGGCGAGTGCATTTGCTGCGGCGTTGAGCACAGCAGGCTAGAGCCGAGAGCCCAGAGCCGAGAGTCTGATGATCGTCTACGGGATCAACCCTGTCCTCGAGGCACTTCGAGCCGGGCGCGTGAAGCAGCTGTGGATTGCCGACCGTCGCGACGATCGGATGCGCGATCTGCTTGCGTTTGCCACGACGCACGGGGTCAGCCCACAGCACGTGACCTCCGATGTGCTGGCGCGCCGATCGCGCGGGGGCGTTCACCAGGGTGTTGTCGCCGACGTTGATGATGCCGTCGATTACAGCCTCGATGAGCTCGTACGTGGCGCATCGGGGCCGCCGCTGATCGTGGTACTGGACGGAATCGAAGATCCGCACAACCTCGGCGCGATCCTGCGAACGGCCGACGCCACGGGCGCCAGCGGAGTCGTGGTGCAGACGCGCCGATCCGCGGCGCGTTCAGGGGTTGCGGCCAAGGCGTCCGCGGGCGCCGTCGCGCACGTCAAGATTGCCGAGGTCGTGAACGTGGCTCGCGCACTGGAGCAGTTGAAGGATCTGGGCGTCTGGACGGTTGGACTCGCGGCGGATGCCGCGACGTCTTATGACCAGGTCGACTTCACGTTGCCGTCGGCCGTCGTGCTTGGCGCCGAGGGCGAGGGACTCAGGCGCCTTGTGCGGGAGAAGTGCGATCACCTGGCGTCGATCCCGATGAGCGGCCACGTCGGGAGCGTAAACGTCTCGGTAGCCGCTGGCGTTGTATTGTTCGAGGCGGTCAGACAGCGGCGAAATTCAAGGCATTCAGCAGGTTAGGCTGAAAGTGTCCGGATTCCCGACAGTCAGGGCTGGGAGCGGATTGGAGCCAGGAGGCGGCCGGTTCCCGCAAAAGGAAGGCTTGACACGATTTGCTCCGCTGGCACGGGAAGTGCTATTATCTGCTCTTTGTCTGGCTGGCGTAGCTCAGTCCGGTAGAGC
>JALDXQ010000111.1:0-24744 GCA_032156805.1 Acidobacteriota bacterium | reverse complement strand
CGTCGTTCCGCCATCACACGTTCTTCGAGATGCTCGGCAACTTCTCCTTTGGCGAGTATTTCAAGCGCGAGGCAATCCCGTTTGCCTGGAGCCTGCTGACCGAGGTCTGGCAGATCCCGAAGGACCGGCTCTTCGTCACGATTTTCAAGGGCGATGCGGCGGTCCCTCGCGACGAGGAGGCCTACGAAATCTGGCGGACTCTCCTTGCAGGCGACCGCATCAACGAGCTCGGTTCGGACGACAACTTCTGGACGATGGGCGACACCGGCCCGTGCGGGCGCTCCTCGGAGATCTACTACTTCCGCGGCGGCAGCGTACCGTGCGGCGAGGAAACCCTCGGGCGCAATTGTCGCGGTGTCGAGTGCAGCTGCGACCGCTACGTCGAGATCTGGAACAACGTCTTCATGGAGTTCGATCGACAGGCCGATGGCACGCTGAACCCACTGCCTGCCCGCTCGATCGACACCGGGATGGGGCTCGAGCGAGTCACCGCCGTCCTGCAGGGCCACCTGTCCAACTACGACACCGATCTCTTCACGCCGATTCTCTCGGCGATCGGCGAACGCGCGGGCACCACGCATCGCGGCACGATGGAACCGTCCGATGTCTCGATGCGTGTTATCGCCGACCACATCCGTGCGATGACATTCCTCATCGCGGACAGCGTTGTCCCGTCCAACGAATGGCGCGGCTACGTGCTGCGCAAGATCATGCGGCGTGCAATGAGGCACGGCAAGCGGCTCGGCATACAAGAGCCTTTCCTCCACACGCTCGTCGACACGCTGGTCCGTGAGTTTGGTGACGCGTACCCCGAGCTCAAGATGGGTCGTGATCACATCGTGAAGGTCATTCGCAGCGAGGAAGAACGCTTCGATGTCGTGTTGACGAGTGGGCTGCCGCGCCTCGAGGAGATCCTCGACAAGGCTGCTTCCGGAACCGGTCTCGTGCCGGGTGATGCCGCCTTCAAGCTGTACGACACGCACGGCCTGCCCCGCGACTTCATCGAGGACATGGTCGAGGACCGCAAGCTCCGGCTCGATCAGGAAGGCTTTGAGCGGGCGATGGAGGCGCAGCGGGAAAAGGCGCGCGCGAAGAGCTCCTTCAAGGGTGCCGAGGCGAAGGATGCCACGTGGGCCGTTGGCGATGCGCTTCGAGCGGAACTGGAAACCGCAGGCGACCGGGCATTCCGCGGATACGAGACCACCAGGCTCAACACGCAGATCCTGGCCCTCTTCAGCAGCGATCGGCAGGAAGTCGCATCGCTTGCTGCGGGTCAGGATGGCTTCATTGCGCTGGCGGAAACCCCGTTCTACCTGGAGGCAGGCGGCCAGGTGTCCGACGTCGGCACGATATCCGGACCGCGTGGTGAAGCGCGCGTCAGCGCCGTCGTCCGTACCGGCTCGTGGCCGCGTCTGCATGGCGTTCACGTCTCGAACGGCGAACTCACACGCCGTGACATCGTGACAGCAGAGGTCAACGCTGGCCTGCGCGACGCCACTCGACGCAACCACACAGCCACTCACCTGCTCCACGCCGCGCTGCGCCAGGTGCTTGGACAGCACGTCAAGCAGGCAGGTTCACTCGTGGCGCCCGATCGCCTGCGCTTCGACTTCGTCCATGTCAGCGCAGTCACGCGCGAGCAGCAGCTCGACATCGAGCGCATCGTCAACGAGCAGATCCTGCGCAATACACCGGTCCAGACCGAGGTGAAGAACACGCAGGAAGCGATTGCGGCAGGCGCAATGGCACTCTTTGGCGAGAAGTACGGCGACAGCGTCCGCGTCGTCTCGGTTCCCGGCTTCAGCGTCGAGTTGTGCGGTGGCACCCACGTGCGCGCCACGGGTGATATTGGACTGTTCGCCATCGTCGGCGAAAGCGGTGTCGCAGCGGGCGTTCGCCGCATCGAGGCCCTTTGTGGTCTCGATTCACTCACAGCTTACCAGCGCCAGCGCGACGAGCTCGGCACGCTGGCCAGTGCACTCAACGCGCGCTCGGGAGAGCTTGTCGCTCGCGTCGGCGCGCTGCAGGACGAAAACAAACGGCTCACTCGGGAGCTTCAACAGGCGAGGATGAAAGCCGCGCTCACGCCTGCAGGCGGCAGCGCGGATGGAGATATCGCTGAAGTGTCCGGGGTGAAGCTCGTTGCGCGTCAAGTCAGCGGATTGGACAAGGACGGCTTGCGCGCGCTCGTCGACCAGCATCGCGGGCAAATCAAGAGTGGTGTCGTGGTGCTTGCCTCTCCCGGCGAGGGCAAGGTCTCCATCGTCGTTGGTGTCACTCCCGATCTGATGAAGAAGATCCCGGCGGGACAAGTCGTGAAGCAGCTGGCACCAATTGTCGGTGGCGGCGGTGGCGGGCGGCCAGACTTCGCCGAGGCGGGCGGCAAGGATCCGTCGAAGATCGCCGAGCTCCTGGCGGCAAGCCGTGGCGTGATCGAAAAGCTGCTGTCGGCCTGATTTCAATTGCCGGAGCCACGGCCAATCTCGGCCGCCTGACCCGGCGTCGATCACGACACGCGAATCGGGACCTCCTGGATCGCGTTATTGCCATACCCCAGCCGGTTCCACTCGGCACGATCGGGCTGCGTTCGGCCGGCCAGATCGGTCGCGCGCGCACGGAGGATGAGACGCCCCGACTTCTCGACGCGCGTGATCAGCTCCCACCACTGCCAGCTGTAGCGATTGCGTTCGCTCACGAGACGCGCTTCCTGCCAGTCGCCACTGTTCACACTCACCTCGACACGCGCAATCGACGCCGCGCCGGACCACGCCACGCCACGAATAGCCAGTTCACCCGGCTGCACCTCCGTCTCTGCCGATGGCTCGGTGATCAGGGCGCGGACTCGCTGCAATGTGACCGGCTCGCTCACGATTCGACCGTCGCGCTCCCATTCGTACCGATACTTGTGGCCCTGGTAATACCCGCTGAACCTCCGGTCGATGAGCTCGATCTCGGTCAACCACTTGACCGACGCGACGGCGTACCAGCGCGGAACGATGAGACGCAGCGGGTAACCGTGTTCGACGGGCAACGGCTCGCCGTTCATCGCATAGGCCAGGAGCACGTCGCTGTCGCGCGCATCGTCGATGCCAAGACTGCGCTCGAAACGTATCGATTCCGAGCGGCCGTCTGCGGTACCGCCGTCAGCGCCGCGAAACAGCACGTCCTTCGCATCCTGCCGTACGCCCGCCCGGTCCAGGACTTCGACGAGGGGCACGCCGGTCCATTCCGCCGTGCTGACGGCGCCGAGACCCCATTTCTCTCCCTCCGTGGGCCGATCGAACTGCGACCGACCGTTGCCGGCACACTCCAGCGTCACGACCTGCGTCTTCGATCGCATGTTCTGAAGATCGCGGACGGTGAAACTCTGCTGTCGCTCGACGAGTCCTCCCACGGCAAGTCGAAAGGTTGCCGCGTGGAGATCGGGGATGCCGAAGTTGTTGCGCATATAGAAGCGCGCATTGGGCATGACGACGCCGCCAACGAGCTCCGCGAGAGATGTCTCGCAGTTGAGGGGATGCGCGCGGTGCATGACCATCCCGGCGTCGATCGCCTGCTGGCAGGTTTCTTCAGGATCCAGCGTGGGCACGCCGGTGCTCGCCGGCATGGGCGCCCCACATCCACCGCTCGCGACGGTACGCACGCAGGTCGAGGCCGGGTAGATGTCGAGAGTGCCAGCCATCTCGAACGGCTGCATGAACTCCCGCAGGCGGTTTTCGTCTGCGGCTTCCACGATCATGTACATCGTGTGTTCCCCGTGCACGACAGCTTCGCCCTGGATCTGCAGACCGAACTTCCTGACGTTCGGGCGACTGAGGTGATTGAGCAGGCTGGCACCCATGAACGGGTCCTGCGCGGGGCATCCGTCTGCCGAGTGCTGATGGCGCACGATGAAGAGAGGCATGGTGTCATCGTATCGCTTTACGACGTGATTCTCTTCGCCGAGCGGATGCCGCTGAGGCTGGACCAGTCATCTTTTTCTGAGTGAGCGCCTGCGCCGCCCCAGAACTGCATTTCGAACTTCCCTTCGCGACCGCCGGTAAAGCGGACGGTGACAGCGGTCTTCATTACTTCCTCCCGTACGAGCGCGATGGATGGCCAGTCGATGACAGCCGCACCACCGGCAACTCGGTTTCAACCGCGCGCGAGCCTTTCCGTCGCACCTCGTAACCGAGCGCGTTGGACCGAGAGCTGACGATGCGAGACAGTTTACGCTCGAGGAAGTGCGCGGCCGCGCCATCGTCGAGGGCGAGCGCGGTTGGCACTGCGGCCCTCGCGACGAGGCGATGAACCGCAGGCCTGCGCTCAGGTTCGCCGTCGTAGTGAGGACAGCATGTGCCAGGCAGCAGTCCCAGGCACGACAACCCGGTCAGTCCTTTTCCCCAGGAATCGGTCACGCCCATCCTGAACCAGCAGATCGCGCCAGCGCTTATCCCGGCGAGTACGGTGCCGTTGTTCCACGCACGTCGAAGCAGTCGTGGGACGTCCCAGTCACGCCAGACCGCCAGCATGCTCTTCGTGTTGCCGCCCCCGACGTAAATGATGTCCTGCGTCAACAGCGCCTGTTTGAGATCAGGGGTTCGGCGAAACAGCGGTACGTGAGTCGGCCGACAGCGGTGCGCCTTGAATGCCGTGTAGAACCTCTCGATGTAGCCATCGGCGTCGCCGGTCGCCGTCGCCAGAAAACAGATCGATGGCGTTCGCTTTCGTGCCTGCGCCAGGATGTACAAGTCGAGCGCAGGGTTATCGGGCTCCATCGAGAAGCCACCGCCACCCATGGCGATGATCTGACGGCTGCAGGTCACTGTCCGCCGCCGCTTCGACGATCCAGTTCGTCGACGCGCTGCTTGGCTTCGGTCAGGCCGAGGCCCTGCTCTTCTCGAAGGAGGCGAATCGCATCCACCTTCCTTCCACTGGCCACGAGCCTCTCGACCTCCTGCACATGTGCCTGTTCCGAACTCTGCCCGAGAAAGGCACGAACCCGATCGGCGATCTTCAGCACCTGGTCATCGGGATCCGGCTGATAGCCAACCGTCAGTGGAATCGTCACCCCGTCGGTCGTGCGAAAAATGATTCGCCGACTGGGTGTCCCATCGTCCCCCATGGGTCGTTCGGCCATTACCGACTCAACGTCCGCGAAGGCAATCGATCCGGAGCGTTGTCGCAACGCCCAACGTCGGCGCCATGTGATCGTTCGAGTCGACCTGACGAACTCAAACGCTGCTGTCTCCAGGAAGACGATGGCAACGGACGAACAGGTGGCGGCTGCAGCCAGCAAGCCGATCAGCCGCTCGGTGCCGCGGGTACCAATGTAGAAGTCGTAGCCGGCGACCCCCAGGAACAGGACAGCGAAGGCGAACATGAGCCTCGTCAACGCCCGGCTGTCGTAGGTGATCACCATCGTGCCGGCGACCGGTTCCTGGACCTTCATCTCCCAGCCCCGCCTGGGCGGCATGTCACCAGGGCACAAGCACGGTTCGCTCGGGTAGACATGCCGCGTAACGGGTAAGCGAGAGGGCTACGTCGACGACTTCGCGCTGAGCTCGTCGTAGGCGACCTGCAACTGCGGTGCACCCTCGTTTTCTGAGAACGCTGGCAGCCCGCCCTTGACGATCTCCTCTGCCGACTTGCCCGCGGCAATGCCCTTGCGAACGTAGTCCAGCATCGCGCTGAAGTAGTCGCGCAACGCCAGCAGGTCTTTCGACGAGCCGGTTACCGGCGCGCCCACCTTCGAGTGCCCGAAGATGTAGACCGTGTCGGCGTTGTGATCCTTGACGGTCTTCTCGAGCGTGACGAGCCAGTTTCGAATCGAGGCGCCAGACGGACGATCGACGCGCGGGTGGCGCTGGTGCGACATCAAGTCGCCCATGTGAACGATGTTGGCCTTCTCCAGGAAGATCACACTGTCGCCGCCAGTGTGGCCCGGGCCGTAGTGACGAATCGAAATGACCTCGCTGCCCAGGTCCACCTTCCAGTCGGTCTTGAAGGTCGTATCTGCGTAGGCCTGTGCATCTTCGCTCTTCTGTGCCGCCGCGGCCTTGCGCTGCAGTCCCGGCGCGTTCTCCTGCGCCACGATTTTCACGACCGATGGCTGCAGGACCTTGTTGCCGCCAGTGTGATCGCCATGGTGATGCGAATTGATCAGCAGGTCGATCTTGCGGCCGCCGATCATCGGCTTGAAGCCGTCCAGGAACATCTTGGAGGTGTCCGCGAACTGGCTGTCGATGACGACAACCGCATCGGGCGCGGCCATCCAGCCGATCGTTCCACCACGCGCGGTGAATGTGCCGACGTTCCGCCGCAACGACGCGAACACCGGAACGGTAGGAGGCGCCGCCGCGCCGGCTGCTGGCTGCTGTGCAAAGAGGCGCCTGGAGCCAATCGCACCGCCAGCGACCACAAGGGTTGATTTGATGATGAATTCACGTCGATTCGATTCCATGTCAATCTCCATTTGCGGGTGAAGACCCGCTCCGTCGGACGATCACAGTCCGCCTGAAGGCGGACACTACGACAGTGCGATGACCACCTTGCCGACGAATGCGCCAGAGGCCTGGAACTTGTACGCCGCCGGCGCCGCATCGAACGGGAACACGCGATCGATCACTGGGGTGATTCGGTTGACGATTATGGCCCGATTCATCTCCTCGAACATCTCTCGATCGCCAACGAAGATGCCGTGCAGGCTGCCGCCCGTCATCATCAGCGGCGTCGGGTTGGTATCGCCTTCCCGACCCGCAAGGAATCCAATGAGCGCGACCTTGCCACCCCGTGCCAGCGACCGCATCGATCGGCCCACCGTGCCCGCGCCACCGATCTCAACGACACAATCGACGCCACGCCCGGAGGTCAGACGCCGTACCTCCTGCTCCCACTCTGCTGTGCGGCGGTAGTTGATCACATCCGACGCGCCCAGCGCCTTGACGCGCTCGCCCTTTTCGTCGCTCGACGATGTGGCGATGACGCGAGCGCCAACAGCACGCGCGAGTTGGAGTGCGGCAACAGACACACCGCCGGTGCCAAGCACCAGGACCGTGTCCCCTGCTTTCATCGGACGTCCGGCACGAAAGAGCCCATGCCAGGCCGTCACTGCCGCACACGGGAGGCAGGCGGCCTCTTCGTAACTGAGATGATCGGGAATTGCGACGACGCCGTCTTCACTGAGGGCGACCTGCTCCCGGAGCATCCCGTCGAGTGGCGAACCAAGGGCAGCCGGCTGCGCGCCCGGCTGGAAGAAAGTGGCCGCTACTCGATCACCAGGCTTGAAGCGGGAGACCGCCGCTCCGACAGCAATGACCTCGCCAGCACCATCGGACATCGGAACCATGTCCCGACTGACAGCGCCACCGAAGTACTGTCCGGCAACGACAGCCTGATCGCGATAGTTGAGCGACATTGCGTGCACGCGCACGAGCACGTCACGTGGTCCCGCCGCGGGGGCGGGTTGCTCGACGAGTCGCAGTTCGTCGATGCTCTTGCTTCCGGTAGGAACGATCCAGGCGCGCATCGTGAAGTGTCTTGAGGCTCTCGGCTTTGGGCTCTCGCGTGCGCTCAGGCGGCGGACTCCGTCGCTTCTTCAACTTCTTTGACCGGACGTCGACGCAGCACGCGGTTCCACCACATGACGACGCCGGTGACGAACATGATCGCCGGCACGAGACCGAGGAACGCCCAGAGTGCCTGCAGCCAGGGCATCCCTCGCCAGCGCCCGAAATGAAGCCGCGTCAGCCACGACAAGGCGATGTCACCCGGCCGGTCGCCGAGAAAGGCATCGGGATCGGAGATCGCGTCCACGAAATTCGAGAACGGCTCGGGAACACCGAGATAGAACCCCGATATGCCCCACATCAACATGAAGAGGAAGAGCCAGAAGCCGAGCGCATTGTGCAGGTCCCAGTTGAAGCGCTTCCAGCCCACGCCGCGCTTCACGAGCAGACTGCGCTTCCATCGGCTGACACCAGGCCACCAGACCACCAGGCCGGTCAGGAAGAGGACCGTGGCCACGAGGCTCAGCACACCGTTCCAGAAGCGCCCCTCGCGATCGAACAGCAGGTCGTCGTGAAGTCGCGCGAGCCAGAGGACGAAGTGCTCACCCTTTGTGACCGAGTCGCCGAGGTCTTCACCGGTGTAGGGATCGAAGAGCCGTTCCTTCTTCTCGTCACCGCGTTCGAGCCAGACCTCGAGCGTCGGGTTGCGACGCGAGATCCGATCGCCGAGACGTGTGATCGTGTAGCCAGGATACGCGCGCTCGGCATATACGCGCAGTTCGTCGGGAGTCAGGATCGTTCGGCCTGCTTCGTACGTGGGGCGCGGCGTCGCGAAGTAGCGATCCAGCTCATTGCGATACACCAGCGCGCTGCCCGTGATGCTGAGCATCACGATGTACAACCCGATGCCCAGGCCAATCCAGAGGTGAATCTGAAAGGAGGCCCGCCGCAGCCACATCCGCTGCGGTTGCCGCAACCAGCCCTGCCAAAATGTCACGTCTCCCCCGCTCGTGCTCCGGTAGAGCACCGACCCGTGAGTTGTACACCACATTTCCGGGTTTTGCCCTGCTCGACGCTGTTACCGGCCGGCCCGAGCTCCGCAGCTCTCAAGGGCATCCCCGAAGGAACCGATAAGAACTGAAACCCCCTGTAACCGCGAACCGGCATGCGATTTCGTGCATTTCTAATCACGGCGCTGGCGATCTCGACCTGGCCCTCGCAGGCGGATGCGCAGATCTACGCGTGGCGAGATGCCAACGGGACCCTGGTGCTCTCGGACCGCGCGATCGACGCGCCAACCGATGTGTACAAGGTTGCCGGATCGCCCTCGTACGTAACGACTCGCCCGGTCGAGAATCAGTCCGAGCACGAGCACCATCGCTTCGAACCGCTGATTCAGGAGCACTCCACCCGCCAGTCGCTCCGGCCGGAGCTCGTGCGTGCGGTCATCCAGGTTGAATCCGGGTTCAATCCGCGCGCTCTTTCACCCAAAGGAGCGATGGGGCTGATGCAGCTCATGCCGGCAACTGCGCGCAGCCTCGGGGTCAACAACCCGTGGGATCCGGCGCAGAACATTCGCGGCGGAACCGACTACCTTCGCCAGCTCCTCGATGAGTACGACGGCAACGAGGAACTGGCCCTTGCGGCGTACAACGCCGGGTCCGGGGCCGTTGCGAAATACGGCCGCCGCGTACCTCCCTATCGCGAGACGCGCGACTACGTCCGCAAGGTGGGCGCTGCCGCCGGGGAACCCGCGCCCGGCTCCAAGCGCAAGCTCATCATCTACAAGACCATCGAGATCGTCGACGGTCGCGCGGTGCCGCGGTATTCATCGGAGCGCCCATCCTCCGGAACGTTTCAAATCGTCAGCCGCTGAAGTTCTCAGAGACCAAGCGCACCTGTCCGTGGCCGGATGCCCTGACAGCGACTGATTCCTGAATCACCAGACCTCAGCCTGCTCTATATTGCTTCTGTGACTGCACGGCTCCGCGGTTATCCGCTCTTGATTGCGGCGACAGTGCTCGCGACCGCGAGCCTGACCGCGCAGAACCCTGAGCCGTTGCCACAAGCGCTCACGCAGATGATCGAGGCCGAACGTTCGTTCGCCGCGCGCGCGCTCGTCGTCGGCTGGAAGCAGGCCTTCCTCGAATACTTCGCCCCGGAAGCCGTCGGTTTCGACCAGGGTCAGGTCGGGCTCGCGCGCGATCAGATCTCCAAGAACCCCGATCCACCTTCAGACCTGCAACTGATCTGGGAGCCGCGATTCGGCGATATCGCGGCCAGTGGCGATCTCGGCTTCCTCACGGGGCCTGTCCGTAACGTCCGCAAGTCGCGCGACGGTGGCAAGCCGCGCTACTCGAACTACACGAGCGTGTGGAAGCGGCAGCGCGATGGGTCCTTCAAGGTCGTCATGGACATCGGTGTCAACACTCCAGGCGCCGTGCCGTTTCCCCAGGGCTTTACGCGGGTGCCGCAGAAGAATCGATTCACCGGCGACTACGATGAAACCACTCCGCCGCTGGGCACGGCAGATGGCCTGCTGAACGCGGAACTGCGGCGCGACCCGGCGCGTGCCTACCGGCCGAACTTGGCGGCGTTTGCCCGCCTGCATCGGCAGAACGTGATGCCGATCGTCGGTGAGAAGTCGATCATGCAGTGGCTCGCATCGCAGCCAGCCTTCACCGCCGCCGACACCCGGTTTACTGAAGCAGCCAGATCTGGCGACGTGGGCTACACGTGGGGCACGTACGCCAGGAAAGGTCGCGGCACGGCAGAGAGCGGCTTCTACGTGCGCCTTTGGGTTCGTGAGCGGGACGGCCAGTGGAAGCTCGCCATGGACATCCTGCAGCCACAGTAGTCAGGTCCGGCAAACCCGGCAGGTCCGGCTAGACGCGGACACTACGTGGTAGAATCAAAGCTTTGTAACTTTGCAGATATTTCAGCCGATCGAGAGGACGCCTTAACCGTGGCCAAGCGCACCAAGTCCGCACTGAAAGCAAATCGACAGAACATCCGTCGCCGCGAGCATAACCGCACCCTGCGGTCAAAGCTGCGAACGGCACTCAAGGCGATCCGGACATCGCTCGACGCCAAGGACGTGACGGCTGCGAAGGCGGCGCTCAGTCAGACCGTGTCGCTGGTGGACAAGATGGCCACCAAGGGCATCATTCACAGCAATACCGCCGGCCGCTACAAGTCGCGACTCTCGGCGCGCCTGCAGAAGGCCTCGGCGTAGAGGCGGGTCGTTGGACCCGCCGATAGGTCTTCAGGCCCGCCGGCTCTCACACAACTCGACAACCAGCCGCTCGATGAGGATCCTCGGGTCGCCACCCGAGGACTTCAGGGCGATGTCGGTGCGAAAGACCGCGTCCACCGCCGACTTGACGCGTCGCGCCGGCAGCCTCCCTGCCGCGAGCCGCAGCTGCCCCAGGATCATGAACGGGACCATCCCCGATTCGAGCGAGCGTCCCACTTCTCTCAGCGCCTCGCGCACGTCGTTCCGCTGAATCGCATTGGCAATCCCAAAGTCGGTGTGCGCCTCCGGACCGGCCGGCACGGCCTGACGTACGTCATCAGGCGTGATCGCCGGCTGCCCCATCGTGTAGAGGCTCACGCGCTCCAGTCCCGCCCGAAGCCGGACCACATCGAGACCAGCGCGCGCCACGAGGGCTCGCGGGGTTGCCGGATCGAGCGTGATGCCCTCGCGCGCCGCGCGAACCTTGACCCAGCGCTCCGCGTCGGCTTCGTTCTCGATGATGCCGCAGTTGATCACCTGCGCCACGTTCACGAGTTTCTTCACGAGTCGCCGGCGCATGTCGAGCGCGCCGCAGACGAACACGACCGTCGTCGTCGCGGGCGCCGACTGCAGGAACTCGTCGAGTCTCTGCAGTTCCTCTTCCGCCGCCTTGCTTTCGCGCTTCGGGATGAAGAGTTTTTCCGCCTCGAGCACGATGACCACCCGGCGAGGGACCATCATCGGCAGCGTGTTCGCCGCATCGAGCAACTCGCTCACCTTCATCTCGCCGCCGTACATGCGCTCGACGTTGAAGGCGCGCAGGCCTTCGTCGACCATGTCGGCAAACTCCGCTGCGACAGCCGACTTTTCCATCTCGTCGCCGCCAATGAGGGCATAGAGCGGCGCCGTCTCGCCCGAGGAGATGTGCTTGCGAAGAGCAGATGTGGCCAGAGGAGGCACAGATTAGAAGGCTTCGAGAATGGCAGTCACGATGGAGCGCGCAACATCCGTGGCAATCCGGTCCACCGAGCTTCGCTCCTGATCGACGAAGGTCGACCCCAGGTTCGTCGTGTCACCACGTGTGGAGAGCTCGTACTCACCACGGAACGTCAACGCATCGTTCGACCACAGCTCCTCGTTCGTCCGCGTATCGGTGAACGTGACCCTCAGGGTCCACGTAAAGAGATAGCGGGACGCCAGCTGCTGCTCGGTAAGGCCCACTGGCTGCACCGCAATGGCCAGGACCTCACCCGAGAGAATCGCATCGGCTCCCGTGGGATCAGGGATGACCTGGTACTTGCCGCGACCGATGAACTCGGTCCGCACCTTCTCGGTCAGCACCTGCTCCACTTGCGAGAAGCTGCTGCGGTTCTCGAATTGTGGAATACCGACAACCTGGATGTAGTCGGGCAGGAACGAGCCGCGCCCCGCCAGGGCATAACCACACCCCGACGCCATGCCTCCGAGCACGAGGACAACCGCGAACAATGAGAAGCGTGTGAACACGTGTTGAATCTGGCGAACCCTGAACCGTGAACCGTGAGCTATTGAACTACAAGAGATACCAGTTTTCCTTTCACGACGACGACCTTCTTGATCGTCTTCCCCTGCGTGTGTGCGTGAACTGCCGGATCGGCAAGCGCGAGCGACTCGAGCTCGGACTCCGTCGCCGTCGCCGCCACCGTGAGGCGGCTCCGAACCTTCCCGTTGATCTGCACGGGTACCACGATCTCTTCCGCCTTGGCGACCTCGGCATCGAACGACGGCCAGGCTGAAGCCGACAAGCCGCCCTTGTGGCCGAGCATCTCCCAGAGCTCCTCTCCCGTATGGGGCGCAAACGGCGACAGCATCCGCACCAGGGCGTCCACCGCCTCGGACACGACCACGATTGTGCCCGGCCGCTCGAGCACGCTGGTTTGCGTCCCTCCCGAGGTATGTCTCGCCGGGCTTCCGCTTTCGGTCTGCTCGCTGAAGGCATACAGCTCGTTGACGAGCTCCATCAGCGCCGAGACCGCAGTATTGAGCTGCTGCCGCGACTCGATATCGGACGTCACTCGCTTGATCGTCTCATGAGTCTTCCGTCGCACGGCCCGCTCGGCTGGCGAGAGGTCTTCCACGCTTGCCGTGTCGCGTCCATTCGTGACAACACCGGCCCAGTGATCCACCAGCCGCCACACTCGCGCGAGAAAACGGAAGCTTCCCTCGAGGCCGGTATCCGTCCACTCGACTTCCTTCTCCGGCGGCGCCACGAACATGACGTACAGCCTGAGGGCGTCGGCGCCGAACTTCTGCAGCATCGTGTCGGGGTCGACGACGTTGCCCTTCGACTTGGACATGACGTTGCCGTCCTTGAGTACCATGCCCTGTGTGAGCAGCTGCGTGAACGGCTCATCGTGGTCGACCAGTCCGAGATCGCGGAACACGCGCGCGAAGAAGCGCGAGTAAATGAGATGCAGGATGGCGTGCTCGACGCCACCGCTGTAGAAGTCGACCGGCAGCCAGTACTTGAGCGTCGCCGGATCGAACGGCATCGTGTCGTTGTGCGGATCCGCGAACCGGTAGAAGTACCACGACGAGTCGACGAACGTGTCCATCGTGTCCGTCTCACGGCGCGCCGGCCCACCACACTTCGGGCACTTCACGTTGACGAACTCCGGGACCTGCGCCAGCGGCGAGTCGCCGCGCCCGGTGAACTGCGCGATCCTGGGCAGCTCCACCGGGAGTTGATCGTCGGGGACGGGTACGATCCCGTCCTTCTCGCAGTAGATCATCGGGATCGGCGTGCCCCAGTAGCGCTGCCGCGAGATGCCCCAGTCCTTGAGCCGGAACTGGACGGTGCCCTCGCCGATGCCGCGCTCGCGCGCCCAGGCGATCATCCGCTTCTGCGCGTCCTCTGAGGCGAGGCCGTTGAACTCTCCGGAGTCGACGAGCGTGCCGTAGGCCGGTGCGGCCTCTGTCATCCCCTCGCTCGCGGCAGGCTGACCGTCAGGGGTCACGACCACACGCACGGGCAGGTTGAACTTCCGGGCAAACTCGAAGTCGCGCTCGTCGTGCGCGGGCACCGCCATGACTGCGCCGGTGCCGTACTCACCGAGCACGAAGTTGGCGACCCAGATCGGCACTGGCTGCTTCGTGAACGGATTGATCGCGCGAAATCCTGTATCGAAGCCCTGCTTCTCGATCTCGCCGCTGATGCGCGCCGCGCGGTCCTGCATGCGGAATTCCTGCGCCTTCCGCTTGAAGCCGGCGGGATCGGACGAAAGGTCCGCAAAGCGTGCCACGAGCGGATGCTCGGGACCGAGCAGCACGAACGTCGCACCGAAGATCGTGTCGATGCGTGTGGTGAAGACCTCAATCGACTCTGACGGGAGTCTGGACTCGGCCGTCGACTCCAGCGGAAACTTCACCCGGGCGCCTTCAGACCGCCCGATCCAGTTCCGCTGCATCGTCAGAACCTTGTCGGGCCAACCGGTCAGGTGCGCCGTCGCGGCGAGCAGTTCGTCCGCGTACGCCGTGATCCTGAAGAACCACTGCTCGAGGTCGCGCGTCTCAACCGGCGTGCCGCAGCGCCAGCAGCCGCCGTCAACGACCTGTTCGTTGGCCAGGACCGTGTTGTCGACGGGACACCAGTTCACCGATGACTTGCGTCGATACGCCAGCCCCTTCTCGAACATCCGGATGAACAGCCACTGGTTCCACTTGTAGTACTCGGGATCGCACGTCGAGAGCTCGCGCTCCCAGGCGTAGCTGATCCCGAGGCGCTGCAGCTGGCCCTTCATGTGCGCGATGTTGCCGCGCGTCGAGACTTCCGGGTGGATGCCGCTCTTGATCGCTGCGTTCTCAGCCGGCAGGCCGAACGCATCCCAGCCGAACGGATGCAGGACGTTGTAGCCGCGCATCCGCTTGGTGCGCGCCATCACGTCGCCAATGATGTAGTTCCGCACGTGGCCGACATGCGCATGGCCTGACGGGTAGGCGAACATCTCGAGGCAGTAGAACTTCGGTCGCGACGGATCGACGGCGACCTCGAAGGCACGCGCCTCCGCCCATCGCTTCTGCCACTTCCTGTCGAGTTCCTGCGGATGGTAGTCGGCCATGAATCAAATCTGTAATGGGGTCGGGAGTCATTGTTGAGGACACTCCCGACTCCATTATAACTTCCAGTATTTCGAGACATGCGGCATGACGGCCTTGATTGCCGCTTCCCCGCGCGGCGACACTCCGCTGGGCGCAGCCAGCTTCGGCGGCGCCGCGGTGAGCGCACCGATCGACGCGCGCAGGCTCGACGCCAGCCCGGCTAGATCGTAGCCACCCTCCGTGATGGCCACGAGCCGGCCCTGGCTGAACTTGTCAGCCACGCTCGCCAGCGCCTGCATCAGCCATCCGAAGTACTCGCTCGTCAGCCGCATGCCGGCCAGCGGATCGTCCATGTGGGCATCGAAGCCTGCCGATACCAGAATGAGCTCAGGCCGGAACAGCTCCAGGATCGGAAACGCAAGCTTCGAGTATGCGAGCTCGTAATCGGCGTCGGTCGCGCCCGCCGAGAGCGGCACGTTCAACGTGAAGCCCGCGCCTCCGCCTGTGCCCACATCTTCCGCCGCTCCCGTTCCCGGATAGTACGGGTACTGATGCGACGACACGAACAGGACACGGGGGTCCTCATAAAAACTCCACTGCGTGCCGTTTCCGTGATGGACGTCGAAGTCGACAATCGCCACGCGCGCGATTCCTCGCGCCCTGGCATGCGCGGCGGCCACGGCGATGCTGTTGAAGAAGCAGAAGCCCATCGCTCGGCCGTGCTCGGCGTGATGGCCAGGCGGTCGAACCAGCGCAAACGCGCGCGCACCAGAGCCCTCATCGAGCACATGCTCGACGGCGCTGACCGCCGCTCCAGCCGCCATCTGCGCGGCCTCCCACGTGTGAGGCGATGTGAACGTATCCGGATCGAGCGCCACGGCCCGGCCAGCCGTCTCCTTGATGAGCGTCACGTACTCGGGAGCATGGATGCGGCCGATCTCGGCCTCGGTCGCTGGTCGGGGCGAAACGACGGGAATCCCCTTCTGCCGGAACTCGGCGGCCACGGCCTGCATGACCTCGAACCGCTCGACGCGCTCAGGGTGGCCGGGGGGTGTCAGATGATCCGCGAAGATGGGCGACGTAAAAAGGGTTAACGACACGAGAGAATTGTACGGTGAATGACGCCGTCAACTCCCAACGTCCAACTCCCAAGTCCCAAGCGGGGCCCACCGATGATTTGGGAGTTGGAGGTTGGAAGTTGGGAGTTTGCCTATGACAATCGTTTTGTGGACACTCGCTGTCGTGATGGTGATCGTCGGCCTTGTCGGCGTGGTGATGCCGGCGCTGCCCGGCCACATGCTGATCCTCGCCGGTCTCATTGTCGGCGCCTGGGCCGATGGCTTCACGCGGGTCGGGGTGTGGACACTCGTCGTCCTCGGTCTCATCGCGCTGGCGAGCTACGCCGTTGACTTCATTGCCGTGGCGCTCGGGGCCAAACACCTCGGCGCCAGCCCACGTGCGATGACGGGCGCAGCCCTCGGCACGCTCGCCGGGCTCTTCTTCGGTCTACCAGGTGTCATCGTAGGCCCTTTCGTCGGCGCCGTGGTTGGTGAGCTCACGACGCATCGCGATTTCGGCAAGGCCGGCAAAGCTGGCGTCGCGGCATGGATCGGGTTCGCGATCGGCACCGCCACCAAGGTCGCCATCGCCTTCCTGATGATCGGCATCTTCCTCGTCGCGCTCGTGTTCTAATGAGCGCACCATGCGCGAACTGATTGCCGTTGCCGGCATTGCCCTGACCGTGGTCTCGGTGGGAGCTCTCACTCAGGACGCGACCATCGTGACGAATCCACCGGAGACGTTTGTGATGCGTGTCGTGACATCCGGTCTCGACGGTCCCTGGGAAGTCACATGGGGACCGGATGCGCACCTGTGGGTCACCGAGCGCCGCGGACGACGCGTGATTCGTGTCAACCCCGCAGACGGAACTCGAAGCACGCTCATCACCGTACACGAGGTCCATCAGAGCGTCACCCAGGATGGCCTCCTCGGCCTGGCGCTTCATCCAGACCTGCTTCGCAACAATGGCAACGACTACGTGTACGTCGCGTTCACGTACGACGATGCATCAGGACCGGCGCTGGCGCGACGACTGGGCGTTCGCCGCTATCAATACGACTCGACGGCGCGCACGCTGTCGAAGCCGGTCGACGTGATCATGGGGCTGCCCACGCACGACGATCACATCGGCGGACGGCTGGTCATCGGGCAGGATCGAAAGCTGTATCTCACAATTGGTGATCTGGGAAGCAACTTCGGCGGCAACCGATGCAATGCCAATCACGCGCAGGATCTGCCGACGGCGGCGCAGATCCAGAAGAAAGACTGGTCAGGCTACCAGGGCAAGATTCTGCGCATGGATCTCGATGGATCGATTCCCGCTGACAACCCGCAGATCGATGGCGTACGAAGCCACGTGTTCTCCTACGGGCACCGCAACCCGCTTGGCCTCGTGATCGGTCCCAAGGGTGAGGTCTACGAGTCCGAGCATGGCCCCAACACCGATGACGAGGTGAACCTGATCGAGAGTGGACGCAACTATGGATGGCCGAACGTCGCTGGTTATCGCGACGACAAGACCTACGTCTACGCCAACTGGTCGGCTTCGAAGCCAGCACCGTGCAGCTCGCTGCCACCGGGTAACACGGTTCCCGCGTCAGTGCCGACGCAGACCGAGATGTCGTGGAACAACCCGCGCTTCGCGCCCCCGCTGCGCACCTTCTTCACCGTCGATTCCGGCTCCACCGCGCAGGGCCTCGGCAGCGCAACGATCGCGCCTGGCGGTATCGACATTTACACATCGAACGCGATTCCAGGCTGGCGGAACTCACTGCTCGCACTGAGTCTCATCCGAGGTGTCGTCTATCGGCTGATGCTGTCGCCTGACGGCCGTTCGGTTGCTGGTCCACCGGTCGAACAATTCCCAACAGCCAATCGCTATCGAGATATCGCGCTGAACCCGGATGGACGGACGTTCTATCTCGCCACCGATCCCGAGGGGCCCAGCCGCGGTGCCTCGGGATCGCCGCGGCCGCTCGCCAACCTGGGGAGCATTCTGGAGTTCACGTACGGCGAGAAGTGATACCGGGTCCCAAGACCCGGCCTATTTTTTTACGAACTTCACGAGCGCGGCATTCACGGAGTCGGCGACGAAGATCTCGTCCTTCTGGCTGACAGCGATCATGTGCGCCTCGCCAAATTCACCGGGGCCCTTGCCCGGCTTCCCTGCCGCAGCTAGAACCTTCCCGTTCAGATCCAGCTTCAGCACCTGACCGGCGAAGCCATTGACCATGTACATGAACTGCTGCCCGATGTCGATGCTGCACGGCAGGCCCTTGTATTTGACCTCGCGCACGAAAGTGCCGTCCTGATCGAAGACCTGAATCCGCTGGTTCTCACGATCGGCGACCCACAGTAGGCCCTTGGCATCAATGGCGATGCCGTGAGCAACCTGAAACTGGCCCGGCCCTGATCCCTTGCCACCCCACGACTTGATGAACTTCCCTGTCTTGTCGAACTTCAGCACTCGTGCGTCGCCAGCGGCGCCAGGCGTGTGTCCCTGTGCAACGAAGACATCTCCATTGGCGGCGATGACGACGTCGTTGGGCTGATTCAACTTGCGCGAGCCTGCGGCCTCGTTCCACTCGCCGGCTTCGCCCTTCGTTCCAATCGTCAGCAGCGTCTGCCCCTGCCGATCGAGCTTGACGACGACGTGGCCACCGACATCGGTCGCCCAGAGGTTGCCTTCGCGGTCGATGCGCAGGCCGTGCGATCGCGTGAAGAGCTTGTCGCCGAACGCACGTACGAACGTCCCGTCGGGATTGAACTCGAAGAAGGTCTTGTCACCTCGAGTCAACACGAACAGTTGACCCTTCGCGTCGAACGCCACACTCGCCGCCGCGCCCATCGTCATCCCGTCGGGCAGGGTGACGGCGGTAGGAGCAACGACATAGTCGAGTTCGGGCGCCGCCTCGGGGACGAGCAACGCGGGATCCGATGGGCGCTGCGCAAGGACGGATGTGCTCAACAGGATCGCGACGACGCCGACTGCAGCCCTTCTCATGTTTCCTCCGCGGGTGCAGTCTACACCAGCGCGATCCAGTTCAGGGTTCAGGGTTCAGAGTTCACGGTTCGTGTTCAGAGTTCCGCTTCTGGGTTCGGAGTTCGCGGTTCTGGGTTCACGGTTCTGGGCGAAACGCCGAACGTCGAACCGCGAACGTCGAACGTCGAACTGCAACCCCGAACACGAACCGTGAACATTGAACATTGAACATTGAACGGCACTACTCATTTCGAAACGCCACGACCGGATCAACCCGTGCCGCGCGCCAGACCGGGGCGGCAACGGCAATCGCAGCAGTGAGGACGAGGATGATCGGAACAGCGATGAAGGTGACCGGGTCCAGCGGCGTCACCGGGAACACCAGCGTTGCGAGGTATCGGCTCAGCATGGCGGCAATGGCGAGCCCGATCACAAGGCCGATCACCGTCAACCTGGCCGCGCTGCCGAGCACGAGGCGCATGATTTCAGACGAGGCGGCTCCCAGGGCGATGCGCACGCCGAACTCACGCATGCGCTGCTGAACCGAGTACGCCAGCACGCCGAAGACCCCCACCATCGCCAGTGTGAGCGCCAGGGCCGCGAACGTCCCGACGAGCACGGCGCGGAATCGCGGTCGCGAGGTCGCTTCCGCTGCAACGACATCGATCGTCCTCACGCGCGTGATCGGGCGTTCCTTATCGACTCTAGCCACCGCGGTCCGCACCGCCGGCAACAGCGCCTCGGCGAGGCCGGTTCGAGGCCTGACGCTGAGCGACGCGAAGAACCAGGAGTTCTGCGCGATCGGCACGTAGAGCTGCGGGATCGGTTGACGCTCGTTCGGGAACATCGTCACTTGCCGGACAACACCGACGATCTCCCTCAGAACGGGCGCACCCATCGGGAACACCATTGCCGGAACGGCAACCCGCAGTCCAAGCGGGCTGCGGCCATTGAGATAACGCTGGACGAATACTTCGCTCACGATACAGACGGGCGCGCTGTCGCGACGATCGGTCTCATTGAACGGCCTGCCGCTCACGATCGGGATGTCCAACGTGCCGAAGTAGGTTGGGCTGACCATGTGGTACGAGGCGATGTTCCGGCTCGGACCCTGCCGAGGCGGATCGCCCTCGATGTCGATGCCCTGCCCCATCGCCATGCCATCCAGTGGAAGCGCTCCGCCGACCGCGACACTCCCAACGCCGGGTATCTGTGCCACTTCCCTCTCGACAGAATCGTAGAAGCGGTACACCGCGTCCTGCGTCGCGTACCGCGTTGGCGTCCGGCCATCTGGAAACGGAAGATTGAGAGTCATCGTCAGGACGTCGTGGGCGCCGTGCCCGGGATCAACGTTCTGCAAGGAGATCAACGTGCGCAGCAGAAGACCCGCGCCGCAGAGCACGAGCGCAGCTGCTGCCACTTCGGCCACGACAAGGAGACTGCGAAACCTTCCGCCGCGTGTCGTTGTCCGGTTCTCGGTGCCTATCGCCTGGACCACCGACAAGCCCGTCACCTGCCATGCAGGTGCAAGACCGAACAGCAGGCCGACAGCCAACGATGTGACGATGCCGAACGAAACGACCCGAGCGTCGAAGGCCAGGCTGACGGCACTCGGGAGCAGGCCTGGCGGAACAAGTGAAGGAGCTATCTCGAGAATGCCGGCTCCGACGGCTATCCCGAGGACTCCGCCGAGCGCGGCGAGCACGAGGCTCTCAGTCAGGATCTGCGCGACGATTCGACCGCGACTCGCGCCGAGCGCGGAACGCACCGCCAACTCCCGTGCCCGTCCCATCGTCCGGGCCAGCAGCAGATTCGCCACGTTCGCGCAACACATCAACAGCACGAAACCGACCACACCAAGGAGCAGCATCGAAGTCAGTCGCATCTCCGATCCGACGAGGGCTTCGCGCAACGGCTGCAGCGCCGGGATGTGGCCCTTGTTCGTGGCTGGATAGAGCGCTTCGTTGCGTTGGCCGATGGCGGCCATATCGCGCTGTGCGGCTTCGAAGCTGACACCGTCCCTGATGCGACCGACTGCAAACATGTAATGAGCCCCTCGCTGCGAAGGGTCGCCGCCGATCGGGTAGTTGAAGACGGTCCACAGATTCGGCGGCTCCGAGCCGGCGTTGCTGATGGTCGCTGGAACCAATCGAAACCTGTCGGGCACGATGCCAATGACCGTCTGCGGCCGTCCGTTGATGACAATGGAACGGCCGACCATCATGGGATCGGCTGCGAACCGCCGCCGCCAGAATCCCTCGCTCAGCACGATGGCGCCTGGCGATTCGGCATCGGAAGGCAAGAACGTTCGACCGGCGATCGGCGTGACGCCGAGCAGGTCGAAGAAGCGTGCCGTCACCGACTGCGATGTCACCTGCTCAGCGGTGCCGTCTTCGCCGATCATCGTCGCGACGTTGGCGAGGAACGCCGCCATCGCGTCGAACGACTGGTTCTGCTCGGCCCAGTCGTGGAAGTCGGGCGGCGTCACCTGGGAGAGAAACCCGTTCGGGTATCGTTCCCACACCATGACAAGCCGATCGTGAGGTGCCGTGAACGGCAGCGGCCGCAGGAACGTCGCATCCGCCAGCGCAAAGATCGCGCTGTTGGCGCCAATGCCGAGCGCCAGCGTCAGCGCGGCCACGAGTGTGAATCCAGGCGCTGCCTTCATCTGCCGGAGGGCCGATGTGACGTCCGCGCGGAACTCATCCAACCATCGGGTCATACGCATTTCGCGCTCTCGCTTTCTGCCAAGGTCCACGCACGTGCGCTTGAGCGTGCCAACGTCACCGACGCGCGCGAGCACCATCTCGCGCGCAACCCGTTCGTCCAGTCCGCGTTCGACGAGCTCACGCGTCCGCATCTCGATGTGAAAGGCGATCTCTTCGTCCACCTCTTGGGTGATCTCGACACGCCAGAGCCACGATCGAAGGGATCGATTCATCGATACTTACGAACGTTACTCATTTCTGAACGCCACGACCGGATCGACTCGCGTGGCGCGCATCGCCGGCATTGCCATCGCGACGGTGGCCGTGACGACCAGAACGCCACCGACTGCGACGAAGGTGGGCAGATCAAGAGGCTCTACCCCGAACAGGAATGAAGAGATCCCCTGACCCAGGCCCACCGCAGCCAGCAGCCCGCCGACAGTTCCCAGCGCAACGATCCTCCCCGCGCCGGACAGCACAAGGCGCAGCACGCTGCCAGGCGTCGCTCCCAGGGCGATGCGAACTCCGAGCTCGCGTGTTCGCTGTTGCACCGAATACGCGAGCACGCCGAACACCCCCACCATTGCAAGGAGCAGCGCGAGCGCGCCAAATGTCCCGACGAGGACTGCGCGAAACCAGTATCGTTCCGTCGCTGTACCGGCAACGTCCTCGAGGGTCATGATGCTGCCCACCGCCTGCCCTGGCGCCGCTTCGGCGATCGCCGCGCGCACGGCCGGGGCGATTGTCGTGGCATCGCCATCCAGAACCCGCACGATGAGGTATGAGTTCGGCCAGGCGTCCTGACGCAGCGGAACATAGAGTTGAGCAAACTCCTCCATTTCGTCCGGGCGGCCTTTCACCTGTCGAGCGATGCCAACAATCTGCCGCTCGGCAACATCGCTGAGGCCAACGCGAATCCGCTCTCCAATCGGATTCCGCCCTGGGAAATGCCGGCGCGCAAACGTCTCGTTGACGATGCACACGGGGGTAGTGCCGATCCTGTCGTCGTCGGTGAAGGCTCGACCCGCGACGATAGAGAGTTCCAGCGTCTGGAAGTAACCCGGGCTGACCACCTGCAAGTCGGCTTGCGGACGGACACCGTCTTGTGGCGCTGGCGCACCGACGACGTCGAACGCTTGTCTGCCAATCAGCGAACCGCCTAGCGGCAGCGTAGACGCCCACGCCGTGCTACGCACCGCAGGAATAGCGTGTATCGCTTGATCGATCGCCTCGTAGAACTGGAGCAGCGATTCGCGAGTGGGATATCGCGACCCTGGCGTCAGCCCGGGAACGGACATGGTGACCGACAGAAGATGCTCGCGCTGCGCGCGGTAGCCCGGTTCGAAGCTGTCGAGCACCAGCAACGTCCGCAGCAGTAATCCGGCACAACAGAGAACGACCACCGCGACGGCAACCTCACCGACCACAATCGCGTTGCGCAGCCAACCGCCGTGCGCCGTCACGGTTCGACTTTCCGCGGTCAGCGCCGACGTCGGGGAGCAGTCGATGGCGCGCCAGGCCGACACCAACCCGAACAGGACCCCGACCACCAGCGCCGCCGCGAGGGAGAACCCGGCGATCCGGCTCCCGAAGTCGAGGACGACAGACGGAGGCAACAGATTGGATGGAATGAGCGATTGGGCTGCATTCACGAGAAGGGCGCCGGCGACTGAACCGATCACGCCGCCGAGCGCAGCCAGCACGAGGCTTTCGGTGAGCAGTTGCGCCACAATGCGCCGGCGTCCCGCCCCGAGCGCAGCACGCACGGCAAGCTCGCGTGCGCGGCCAGTGCCGCGAGCCAGCATCAGGTTGGCCACGTTGGCGCAGCATAGTGCGAGCACGAGTCCGACGACCCCGAGCAGCAGCATCGACGTCAGACGGACATCGCGACCGATCATGGAATCGCGCAGCGGCGTCACGAGCACTCGCCGGGGGCGGCCGTTTCCCTGTTGTGCCGCAAGCGTGTCTGCGAGGAGCGTCAGCTCCGACTGCGCAGCGTCCGCAGATGTCCCCGGCTTCATCCTGCCGACGACCTGCAGGAGGCGGCAGACGCCGCATTGCCCGCGTGCATTCTGCGGGCCGCCCGCCCGCGGCGACGGCAACAGCATCCACAGGCTGCTCACCGGCACGCCTCCTGACACGAACGAGAGGCCAGGCGTGAATTGGAAGCTCGAGGGCACGATGCCGATGACGGTGATCGGACGGCCGTCGAGCGTGATCTCGCGTCCGACGAGGGTCGGATCCGCGGCAAATCGCCGGCGCCAAAACCCTTCGCTCAGCACGACGACGCTTGGGGTTGTCGTCTCGTCTTCGGGCCGGAACGTGCGGCCGGCTATCGGTCTGGTGCCCAGAACATCGAAGAAACTCGCCGTGACGCTCTGAGCGGGGACGATCTCCGGCGTGCCGTCAGCGGCCGTTATCGTCGATCCGCCACCCGCCCCCGTCGTCCAGATGGCCGCCATCGATTCGAAGGTTCGGCTCTGCCTCGACCACTCACGAAAGTTCAGCAGCTCGATTCGGCTCCGAGCGGCCTGCTGTGGCCCCCACTCGTCAACGATCACCAGGCGATCGGGATCACGAAATGGAAGCGGGCGGAACAGAGCAGCGTCGGCAACTGCGAACATCGCGCTGTTGGCGCCGATGCCCAGAGCGAGCGTCACAGTCGCCACGAACGTGAAGCCTGGCGCCGCTTTCAACTGGCGCAGCGCGTACTTCACATCAGTGGCGAACTCCTCGAACCACCGCATCAGTCGCATCTCTCGTTCCCTCTTGCGGCCAAGATCGATACAGGTCCGTTTCAGGCGGCCGACGTCTCCCAACCGCGCCAGCACCATCTCACGCGCGATTCGTGGGTCCACACCACGCTCGAGCAGCTCTCGAGTACGCATCTCGATGTGGAAGGCGAGCTCTTCTTCCACCTCTTGGGTGATGTCGACGCGCCACAGCCACGATCGAAGGGATCGCTTCATCGACCCGTAGTGTCCGGCCGCAGCCGGACTGACACGGTCCGCCTAAAGGCGGACACTACGACTACTCATTTCGAAATGCCTCGACCGGATCGACTCGCGCGGCACGTAGCGCAGGAACAAGAGCGGCCGTCATCGCGGTCACTGCCAGTACCGAAGCCACGGTCACAAACGTCAACGGATCGAGTGGCTGCACGCCGAACAGAAACGCCGAGATCGAGCGCGACAG